>DATLEB010000295.1:0-10484 GCA_035525615.1 Kofleriaceae bacterium
TCCGCAAGATCGTGCGCGAGGGCATGGAGGAGCTCGGGCTCCGGCCGCACGGGCGGACGCTGCTGAAGCCGAACGTGGTGGCCTCGGGGGACACCTTCCCGCACGCCTACACCCGGCCCGAGTTCGTCGAGGGCGTGCTGCGCGCCATCAAGGACCGGGACGACGGAAAGATGACCGAGCTCGCCGTGGGCGAGCGGTGCGGCATCACCGTGCCCACGCGGGCGGCGTTCGACGGCGCCGGCTACTACCCGATGTTCCGGCGCACGGGCGTCAAGCACTACCACTTCGAGGAGGTGCCGCAGGTCGAGATCCGCTACTCGCACGAGGGCCGGCTCCGCGACTACGTGTTCACCCCGGAGCCCGTCGCTAAGGCCGACTTCTTCGTGAACATGCCGAAGTTCAAGGCGCACCCGTGGACGACGGTGACGTTCTCGATGAAGAACTACATCGGCATCCAGGACGATCGTCACCGCCTCATCGATCACGATCACAAGCTCAACGAGAAGATCGCCGACCTGCAGTTCATCATCCAGCCGCAATTCATCGCGATCGACGGCATCACGGCCGGCGAGGGCCGCATGTTGACGCCCACGCCCTTCCCGCTCGGCCTCATCATCATGGGCAACAGCCAGGTCGCGTTCGACGCGGTGTGCTCGCAGATGATCGGCCTCGACCCGCGCACCATCGAGCACATCCGGCTCGCCGAGGACTATGGTTTCGGCACGACCGACCTGAACAAGATCAAGATCAGCGGCGACGTGTCGTTCGAGGAGGCCAAGGCCAAGGCCAAGGGCTTCAAGGTCGGCCTCATCCGCGTCGAGAAGTACTTCGAGGGCACCAACATCACGGCGTACTCGGGCCCGCCGCCCGAGGTCGAGCACTCCGACTATTGCTGGGGCGGGTGTCCGGGCGCGATCGAAGAGGCCATCGAGATCCTCCGCGTCTACGACAAGGAGACCGACGCCAAGATGCCGCGCATGCACGTCGTGTTCGGCAAGTACGACGGCCCGATCGCGGCGGGGCCCGGCGAGAAGGTGGTCTTCATCGGCGACTGCGCCGAGTGGAAGGGCCAGCTCCAGGGCAAGCTCGTGCAGATCCAGTCCAAGTACAAGGACCGCTCGACGCTCGACCCGCACCACGCCAAGCACGACGACATCTTCGCGAAGCTCGGCACCACGACCGCCAAGGCGGCGGTGTCGAAGGGCTCCTCGCACATCCGCCTCGAGGGCTGTCCTGTGTCCGTGGCCGAGCAGGTGCTCACGCTGGTCGCGGTGGGCGGGCTCAAGAACCCCTACATGGATCCCAAGCAGGTCTCGACCTTCACGCGCAGCTACCTGGGCTGGCGGTCGCGCGTGGCGTTGAATCTCCTGCAGCGCAAGCGCTACCAGCAGAACGGGACGTTCGCGCACCGCGGTCAGGCGGCGCCCGAGCTGGCGCTGCGCTAGAGTGCGCGCATGACGTTCCGCAGATTCCTGATGATCGCCGCGGCGGTCGCCGTGCTCGGGGTCGACCCGCGCATGGTGCGCGCCGGCGGTGCTTGAGCGGGTTGAAGCAACCCCAACCTCCCGGTCGGGAAGGTCGATGACGCGAGGCTCTCACCGGGCCAGGTGGTGGTGCGCCTGCTCGGGCTGGGGACGTACGTCGAGACCACGCACGACGATCGCGACATGGTCGTCGGTCAGGGCGAGATCGACATCGTGCACGATCAGTCGCTCGTCGTGACCGAGACCCGCGTCGGCGTGGACGTCGGCATCACGAAGTGGCTGAGCGCGTCGGTGGTGGTGCCGGTGCGCGTCGTGAAGACGGGCATCACGTACTACGACGCCGCGGGCAACGAGGTCGAGCTCGTGCTGCCCGGCATCCATCATCGCAACGAGGTCGTGAGCGGCGTCGCCGATCCGATGGTGATGGGCGCGGTGAGCGGGATGGTCGGTGGCGCGGACGGCGTCAGCTGGAACGTGCGCGCCGGCGTGACGCTGCCGCTCGGGCGCACCGAGCGGGATCCCTTCTTTCTCGGCGACATGGGGCTGCGGCACCAGCACATCCAGCTCGGCACGGGCACGGTGAATCCGGTGCTCGCCGCCGATGTCGGGAAGAGCTGGGGACCGTGGCGCCTCGGAGGCTTCCTGTTCACGCAGCAGTCGCTGTACGCGAACGGCAAGGGCTACCAGGCCGGTGATCGATACGCCGGCGGCGTGACGCTGCGGCGCGCGCTCGGGACATGGGGGGTGCGCGGCGGCGTGGAGATGCAGGGCGAGACGGCCGAGGCGTGGGGCGGCGTGGTGCACACCGATGACGGGAATCGCGGGCGCGTCGACGCGATGATCGCGACCGGCGTCTCGCGCGCGTTCGCGGGCGGGCTGAGCGTGGACGTCGCGGTGAAGGTGCCGGTGGTCACGCACGTCGTGGGCGGACAGCTGGACATGCCGGCGATCGCCGAGATCGGCGTGTCGTGGACGATCGGAAAGGCGGCAGCGGCCGCCGGTGAAGGCGAAGAGGCAGGGCATCACCACGATCACGGAGAGCACGAGCACGGTGACGAGCACGAGCACGGTGACGAGCACGGGCACGGTGACGAGCACGGGCACGGGTCAGACGAAGCCGTGAAAGCGCCGTACGTCCACCCCGACACGACGGGGCTCGACGTGCTCGACATCGGCAAGCCCGGCGAGGCCGTCGAGCTCGTGCCGGTGCCGGGCAAGGTCACGATCTTCGATTTCTGGGCGACGTGGTGCGAGCCCTGCAAGCAGCTCGAGCCGGCGCTGGTCGAGATCGCGCGGAAGCATCCCGACGTGGTGGCGATCCGGCGCGTGGATGCGCTCGACTGGGACAGCGAGGCGGTCGCGAAGTACCTGACGCCGGGCGGGTTCAACCTGCCGCACCTGAAGGTGTTCGATCCGAGCGGGAAGCTGGTGCTCGAGAAGGGCTCGGAGCCCGGGAAGCTCGACGAGCTGATCGAGGCAGTGAGGAGGACCGTGGAGACGCACGCGCAGCCGCAGCCGCAGCCGCAGCCGCAGCCGCAGCCGCAGCCGCAGCCGCAGCCGCAGTCGCAGCCGCAGCCGCAGCCGCAGCCGCAGCCGGTGAAGCCAGTCGTGAAGCCGGTGAGCGTGAAGGTCGTCGTGACCGCGAAGGGATTCGAGCCGGCGAATGTCACGGTGCCGCGCGGCCGGCCGGTGACGCTCGTGTTCGAGCGCAAGGTCGAGAAGACGTGCGCGACCGAGGTCATCTTCGAGGCCGACGGCAAGCGCGTGGAGCAGGCGCTCCCGCTCGACACGGCGGTCGCGATCAAGCTGACGTTCAAGACCGCCGGTGTCATCAAGTACGCCTGCGCCATGAACATGTTCGGCGGCACGATCACCGTGCGTTGAAACGCGGGCGCCACGCGCTACGCTAGTGGCATGGGACGGGCGAAGCTTCCAGAAGCTCGGATCGAGCCGCGCGGTGTCGACGGACACCTCGCGCAGCTCAAGGCCGAGGCTCGCCAGCACGCCCGCACCGCCGGCAAGGTCGGCGTGGTCGTCGCGCGCGTGGTCGGATGGACGACCTTCACCGCGGGCACCGTCGCGCTCCTGGTGTGGCTCGCGCCGCCGCCCAAGAACGCGCGCCTCGACGAGGTCCAGCGCATCCAGGCCGACTTCCAGCGGTACCAGATGAACATGTTGGAGACGCAGCGCGCGCTCGATCAGTGGCAACACGCCAGCGAGCTGCGCCTGTTCGAGTCCACGCGCGCGATCCAGCTGCCCACGTTCGAGGCCATCCCCGCGAGGCCGCTACCGTCGTACGACTGGAAGCGAAACGCCGACTTCACCATCCCGGCGTTTCCGGATCCGAGCACGTCGTACCCGCTCCCGAGCGCGAGCAAGGCCGAGCGCGCCGAGGCCCGCGCCGCCGCCGTCGAAGCGAACCGCGCGGCACACACCGGCACCCGCGCGCCGTAACACCCGCGCGCGCGCGAGTTCGGGCAACATGGCCACATGGCCATGCGCGTGCATCACCTCGACTGCGGGACGATGTGCCCGATCGCCGGCGTCACCATGGGCGGCGACTCGCTGCTCGGGCGCGGGCTCATGGTGTGCCACTGCCTGCTCGTCGAGACGCCGCGCGACGGGCTCGTGCTCGTGGACACCGGCTTCTCGACCGTCGACTGCGACGACCCGAGCCGCCTGCCCCGCGCCTTCCGCGCGGTCACGGCGCCGCGCCTCGCCCGCGCCGAGACCGCGCGCGAACAGATCCGATCGCTCGGCCTCGACCCCACCGAGGTGCGCCACCTCGTGGTCACGCACATGGATCTCGATCATGCCGGCGGCATCGCCGACTTCCCGGCCGCCACCGTGCACCTGCACCGCCGCGAGCTCGAGGCCGCGCGCGCGCGCTCGTCGCCGCGCGAGAAGCAGCGCTACCTGCCCCACCAGTGGAAGAACCACCAGCGATGGAATCCGGTCACCGAGGCGGGCGACACGTGGCTCGGCCTGCCCGCCGTGCAGAAGCTCGCCGGCCTCGACGCCGACATCGGGCTGGTCCCGCTGCACGGCCACACGCACGGACACTCCGGTGTCGTCGTGCGCACCGCGCGCGGCTGGATCCTCCACGCCGGCGACGCGTACTTCCACCATCACG
Source organism: Kofleriaceae bacterium (assembly GCA_035525615.1). GTDB lineage: Bacteria > Myxococcota_A > Polyangia > Haliangiales > Haliangiaceae > UBA2376. The sequence continues at coordinate 4,618 of DATLEB010000295.1, forward strand.
AGCTGGTCGATGCGCCGAGCGCGCCCATCGGCCTCCGCATCTTCCAGTCGGCGATGCAGATGGACGGCGTCAGGCGCCACGCCACGCAGGACGTCCTGCGCACGCTCCATCGCGAGCACCCCGAGGTCACCATCCTCTCCTCGCACGATCCGGCCGAGCTCACGCGCGCGAGGTTCGCGGAGCGCACCACCCGCGCGGCGTAGCGCTACGCCGCCGGATCGTCGACGAGCGCCGGGTCGAGGGCGGGATCGAGCGACGCCGAGGGCGCGATCGCGTCGGCCGCCGCGTTCCACGGCGCGTCGGGCGCGGCCATGCGGGCGCGCCGCGCATAGTCCGCGGCGTAGGCGAGCTCGCCGCGCGCCGCCCACGCACGCGCCAGATCCGCCGAACGCTCGCTCTCGAGGCGCGGCCCCAGCTCGCCGTGCTCCCACAGCGACTCGAGCACGCGGATCGCTTCCTCGACACGGCCGGTCGCGATCAGCGCGATGCCCTCGGTATGGAGGAGCGCCGGCACGTCGGGGCGCGCCTTCAATGCCTCTCGGACCTGCCCGAGCGCGACCTCCGCGGCGGCGCCGGTCGCGCCCTGGCGCAGCGCCGCGTACGCCCGGTTGTTGAGCCAGCCGGCGCGCGTCGCCGGTTCGAGCGTCTCGCCGTCGATGGCGTCGGTCGCCGCGGCGCCGTCGGCCCACCGGCCCTCGGCCAGGTACGCGCCCGCGATGGAGACCCGCGCCGCCGCCCGCCGATTGCGCGTCACCGACGTCCACAGCACGTAGCGATACCGGCGCCGCCCCTCGGCGAAGTTGCCGGCGACGAACGAGCGGTGCGCCAGCCGCGGCAGGAGGTACCGCGCGGCGAGGAACGCCACGAGCGCGGCCACCACCGCGAGGACGACCGCCATGTGTCCACCATAGCCCTGACCCGGCCTTCGTGGTAATCGCGTTCGTCATGTCCGACCGGCTGGTCCAGCTCCGTACGCCGCGCACCGGCGCGCCGTCGCCGGACGCGACCGGGCCGCGCGTGTATGTCGAGACCCACGGCTGTCAGATGAACGTCGCCGACAGCGACCTGCTCGTCGGCATCCTCGCCGGCGCCGGCTACACGCGCGTCGAGCGCGCCGAGGACGCGGACGTCGTCGTCGTCAACACCTGCGCCGTCCGCGAGAAGGCCGAGACCAAGGTCATCTCGCGCGCGCACGAGCTCGCCGCGCTCGGCCGCCGCCGCGACGGCGGCCAGGTGCTGTCGATCGTCGGCTGCATGGCCGAGCACCTGAAGGAAGGGCTCGCCGACGCCGCGCCCGTCGACGTCATCGCCGGCCCCGACAGCTACCGCCGCCTGCCCGATCTCATCGCCAGCGCGCGCGCGCAGAAGCAAGCGACGGCCGGCGCGCGCGCCACGCTCACGGCCCCCGTCGTCGACGTGCAGCTCGACAAGGCCGAGACGTACGAGGGGCTCTCGGGCGCCGAGGGCGGTGACGGGGTCTCCGGCTTCGTCACGATCCAGCGGGGCTGCGACAAGTTCTGCACGTTCTGCGTCGTCCCGTTCACGCGCGGGCGCGAGCGCGGCACACCGCCGCGCGAGGTGCTGCGCCAGGTGCGCGACCTCGCCGAGCACGGCTATCGCGAGGTCGTCCTCCTCGGGCAGACCGTCAACTCGTACGCGTGGGAGGACGTCGGCTTCGCCGAGCTGCTGCGCGCCGTCGCGCGCGTCGACGGCATCGAGCGCGTGCGCTTCACGTCGCCCTACCCCGTCGACTTCACCGACGAGGTCGTCGCCGCGATCGCGGAGGAGGCCAAGATCTGCGCGTACGTCCACCTGCCGCTGCAATCGGGCTCGGACGACGTGCTCGCGCGCATGCGCCGCGGCTACGACGTGGCCGACTACGTCGCGATCGTCGAGCGGCTGCGCCGCGCCATGCCCGACATCGCGCTCTCGACGGACATCCTCTCGGGGTTCTCGGGCGAGACCGAGGACGATCACCAGAAGACGCTCGAGCTGATGCGCGCCATCCGCTTCGACAGCGCGTTCATGTTCGCGTATTCGGAGCGCGACCTCACGTTCGCCGCCAAGAAGCTCCCCGACGACGTCACGCCCGCCGTGAAGAAGCGCCGCCTCGCGGAGATCATCGCGCTGCAGGAGTCGATCAGCGTCGAGGTCTTTGCCGCGCAGGTCGGCAAGCGCGAGCGCGTGCTCGTGCACGGTCCGTCGAAGCGCGACCCCGAGGAGATGATGGGCCGCACCGACGGCTTCAAGACCGTGATCCTCCCGCGCGGCGTGGGCGCCCCCGGCGAGCTGGTCGACGTGCGCATCACGCGCGCGACGATGGCGACGCTATTCGGGGATCCGGTCTAGCGACGGGCGGCCGCGCTCGCGGACCTTGCCCTCGAAGCGGTATCCGGTCGCGACCTGCCCGCGCTGCTGCCGGTACGTGCGGTCGTAGCGCACCGCCCACGCCGCGCCCGACGGCTCGGTCAGGCGTCGCAGGTCGAGGCGACGGGTCGTCGTGATCGACCGGCACCAGCCGCGGGCGATGACCGGCGGCACGACCACGGTCTCGCCCTCGCTGGCCGTCACGAGGAGCTCCACCCGCTCGTGCGGCAGGTCGAGCGTGACGATCCAGCGGCCCGGCTTCAGCCCCTTGAGCTGGTAGCCGCCGCCGCCGTCGGGCTGGCCGTGGCCGTCGGTGGCGTTGTGCGTGCAGAAGACCGGGGCCCCCTTCTCGTCGAGGATCGCGACGTCGATCTGCGCCGGGTCGGCGGCGGCGGTCGCCGTGGCTGCCATCAGGATCAAGGCTGGGATCCCCCGTGTGCTCCGCATGACTCCACCTTCTGCGCCCCGGCCCGCCGGCTCAACCGGGCCGGGCTGACACCCGATCGATCTGCGCGGCCCGGGCGTCGCAGGCCAGGGCCGCACCCTGTAACATCGGGTGGTGCCCCGGGCTTTCCTCGACGACGCGGCCCGCACCGCGTTCGCCGGAGCGATCGCCGCCACCGAGACGACCTCGGCGGCCGAGGTGGTGGTCGCCGTGCGGGTGCGCACGAGGGTGTGGATCCACGTCCACCTGATCCTCGGGTTCGTCGCGGCCTGGCTCGGGCTCGGCTTCATGCTGTACAGCGACCACGCGTTCGGGCTCGCGGCGTTCCTCGTCGAGCCCATCGCGCTCGGCGTCGTGGCCGGGCTGGCCAGCACGCTGTCGCCGGCGCTGGTCCGGTGGATGACGCCGACGTCGGTGCGTCGGCGAGCGGTGGCGATGGCGGCGCGCGCGGCGTTCTACGACCGCGGCGTGCACCACACCGCGGGGCGCAGCGGGATCCTCATGTACGTCGCGCTGACCGAGCAGATGGTCGAGCTCGTCGCCGATGACGGCGTGGTGAGGAGTGTCGAGCCCACCGCGTGGACCAGGGCCTGCGCGGCGATCGACGGCGCCGTCGGGGCTGGCGGCGAGGCGACGGCAAAGGCGCTCGCCGCGCTGGCGCCGATCCTGGCGGTCGCGCTTCCCCGGCATGTCGAGGATCTCAACGAGCTTCCCGACGCGATCGACGAGGCGGGGTGATGGGCGCGCGGTGGCGGATCCCGTCGGGAGGGTTGGCGCGGTTGCTCGCGCTCGCAGTGCTGCTCGTCCCGGCGATCGCGGCGGCGCGCCCCGGCGGCGGCGATTCGTACTCGGGCGGCGGCGGTCACGACTCCGGCGGCGGCGGCGGCGGCGGCGATGGCGGCGACAACGCCATCATCTTCGAGCTGCTCTTCCAGCTGATCCGGCTGTGCTTCTACTACCCCAAGGTCGGCATCCCGCTCCTCATCATCGTGGTCGCGATCCTGGCGTACGGCTGGCACCAGAAGCAGAAGAACAAGGACTGGGACTCGGGCCCGCCGGTGCAGCTGCAGTGGTCGACGTCGCTCGAGGATCTGCGGAGAGTCGACCCTGACTTCTCGCAGGTGCTGTTCGAGGACTTCGTCTTCCGGCTGTACGCGACGGCGCAACGCGCACGCGGCGAGGCGGGCGGGCTCGACCAGCTCGCGCCGTACATCAGCATCGACGCGCGGGCGCAGCTCGCGGGGCGCGGCACTGAGCCGGTGGCGGGCGTGGTGATCGGCGCGATGCGCACGTTCCGCGTGGATCTGCCGACGCCGGATGCGGTGGCGACGAATCCCGAGGCGCGCGTGTTTGTCGGGGTCGAGCTGGAGGCGAACTACACGACGGGGAAGCCGGGCGCGCAGCAGACGTCGTTCGTCGTCGAGCAATGGACGATGTCGCGCAAGCACGACGCGCGGACGAAGCCGCCGGCGGCGGCGCGCACGTTCCCGTGTCCGAACTGCGGCGCGCCGTGGCAGGGCGCCGATTCGGGCGGCGGACAGAAGTGCGCGTACTGCGGCGAGGTCGTGGACAACGGACGGTTCGACTGGCTGGTGGAGCGGGTGACGCTGCGCCACGAGAGGCTGCAGCCGCCGACGTTGACGAATGAGGTGCCCGAGCGCGGGACGGATCTCGCGACGTACGTGCAGCCGGGGTTGGATGCGAGCTGGATGGCGTTCTTGCGCGACGACCCGCAGCTGTCGGACGCGTCGGTGATCGCGCGCCTGCAGCACATCTACATCACGATGAACGACGCGTGGAACGCGGGCGATCTGCTGCCGGCGCGCGGCGTGCTGTCGGATGGATTGTTCGATTACCTGCAGTACTGGATGGTCGCGTATCGCGCGCAGGGGTTGAAGAACGTGCTCGAGGGGATGCGGCTCACGCATCACGCGTTCGCGAAGCTGGGGCGGGACCGGTGGTACGACGCGCTGACGGTGCGAATCTGGGGTACGGGACGGGATTACGTGGTGCGCGACGACGGCTCGCACGTCCGTGGATCGCGATCGAGGGAGCGGCGGTACTCCGAGTACTGGACGTTGATCCGTTCGTCGGCGCGGCGGGGTGTGGCGCGGGCGGATGCGAACTGCGCGAACTGCGGGGCGCCGTTGATTGTCACGATGGCGGGCGGGTGCTCGAGCTGCGGGGCGCACGTGACGGCCGGAGAGTTCGACTGGGTGCTGTCGAAGATCGAGCAGGACGATAGTTATCGCGGGTAGGCGCGGCGGGGAGCGGCGGAGAATGGCGGAGCGCAGCGGAGTGGAGCGGAGCGCAGCGGAGCGGAGCTGAGCGGCGCGGAGCGGAGCGCAGCGGAGCGGAGCGGAGCGGAGCGGAGCGGAGCGGTAAGGAGCGGTAAGCAGCGGAGCGGTAAGCGGCAACCGCAAGCGGCAACCGCAAGCGGCAACCGCAAGCGGCAACCGCAAGCGGCAACCGTGCCCGTCCTCGGGGCGGCAGTCGCGGGGCGCCGATCGCTCCGATGCGCGCACCGGACCTTGCCCGCCGCGTGAGCGGTGGTGGTTGCGCGGGGACGTCGCCGCGGAGGTGAGCGTCCGGGTGGCGCGGAGGTTCGTTGGGGCGGCGGGCACGGTCCGTGCGCGCTCGTCGCGATTCGGCGAGCCCCGCGACTGCCGCCCCTGCGGGCGGGGTGCGCTAGGCGAGAGGAGAGTCGTGGAGTGCGCGCGCGCCAAGCCGCGCGCGGCGCGAGTGGAGTGTGTCGGGGACGCGGAGTGGAGACGGAGATGGGAGACGGAGACGGGACGCGGAGTGGAGACGGAGATGGGAGACGGAGACGGGAGGCGGAGACGGAGACGGAGACGGAGACGGAGACGGGAGACGGAGACGTTCCTCACGTGGAGACGCCGCCAGCGCCCCACGTGAAGACGCCGCCAGTGCCCCACGTGAAGACGGCGCCAGCGCCCCACGTGAAGTCGGCGCCAGCGCCCCACGTGAAGACGCCGCCAGCGCCCCACGTGAAGTCGGCGCCAGCGCCCCACGTGAAGACGCCGCCAGCGCCCCA
>DATLEB010000331.1:0-46611 GCA_035525615.1 Kofleriaceae bacterium
GTCGATCATCGACGTCTGCGCGACATCCTCGACAAGAGGGTGCGAGACGGAGTGATTCGAAGAATGATCGACAAGTGGCTGAAGGCTGGCGTGCTCGAAGCCGGGACGCTGTTCTACCCGGACGCGGGCACACCTCAAGGCGGCGTGGTCTCGCCGCTGCTCGCAAACGTCTACCTTCACGAGGTTTTGGATGTCTGGTTCGAGCAGGAGGTTCGACCTCGTCTCGACGCCAAGGCAACCCTTGTCCGGTACGCGGACGACTTCGTGATCGTGTTCGCGAAGGAGGACGACGCTCGTCGAGTGCTGGCCGTGCTCCCGGAGAGATTCGGGAAGTACGGGCTGACTCTGCACCCCGACAAGACACGACTCGTCGATTTTCGACGGCCGAGTCGAGAGGGCGTCAGGCGCAAGACGTTCGACCTCCTCGGCTTCACCCACTTCTGGGGAATCTCCAAAGCGGGGAAGCTGGTGATGCAGCGGAAGACCGCGAGTGATCGCTTCGGGCGAGCACTGAAGCGCGCGACGGAATGGTGTCGAGCAAATCGTCACCTGCCCGTCGAGCAGCAACATCGGATGCTCGTTCAAAAGCTGCGAGGTCACTACAGCTACTTCGGCATCGTCGGAAATCGACGGGCACTCGATCGTTTTCAGTTCGAGCTGACACGCGTGTGGCACAAGTGGCTGCACCGTCGCTCGAACCGGGCGCGGATGTGGTGGGTTCGTTTCAGGCATCTGCTCGAACGATTCCCGTTACCGCGACCGCGGATCGCCTGGGTCGCAGCGAATCCCTGCGCTTGAAGAGCCGGATGCGGGAGATCCGCACGTCCGGATCTGTAGGAGCCCGGGGTCGGTAACGACCCCGGGCCACCCGACAGCGAGTGCTGGGCTACGGGCCCAAGGCGGGGCACGAGCGTCTGCGCGTCGCGCGCGAGCTGACGGTGTTGCCGCAGCTGGCTGCGGCGCTGCGGGAAGGGCAGGTGTCGTTCAGCGCGGTGCGCGAGCTGAGCCGCAAGGTGACGCCGGCGACCGAAGCGGCGTGGCTCGCCGCGATTCACGGCAAGTGCCTGCGTGAGATCGAGGATCTGCTTTCAGGGCACAAGAAGGGCGACCGTCCCGGCGATCGGATCGATCCGGACCTGCACGTCCGGAGGATCACGCTCGAGCTGACGCCGCCGACGATGGCGCTGTTTCGTGATGCGTGCCGCCGGCTGGAAGACGAGCTCGGTCATCACCTCACCGACGACGAGACCATCGCCGCGATGTGCGCCACCGTGCTCGGCGGCGTCGGAGTCGCCACGCATGTTGCCGCGGACGTCGACGCGGCGGAGCTGTCACCACGTGGCGATGAGTCCCGTCCGTCTCCACGTGGAAGCGTCGTCGAATCATCCCGGCGTGGAGACGCCGACGCTCGAGCTCCACGTGAAGATCCGGTCGCAGATGCGGTCGGCCGCACGCGCGCCGCTACGCCGCCGAGAATCGCGCCATATCAGATCGCACTCACGGTCTGCCCCAGCTGTGATCGCGGCTGGCACGACGCCGGCGGCCGCGGCATCGCCGTGCCCGATTCCACCATCGCTCAGGCGATCTGCGACGCGCAGTACCTCGGCGACACCGCGCTGACCCGCGAGCACGGCGGCTCCAACGACCCATCGAACCTCATCTGTCTCTGCTTCGCGCATCATCAGGCGCTGCATCAGGGGAAGATCTCGATCATGGGCGCAGCACCCGACGCGCTCGTCTCCGACCTCAGTGCGTTCCAGTGTCGCGATTCGACAGAGGTGATGGCGCCGATCGCGACCGCATGACGCCGCCCTCGCTTCGCGTCCGTTCGCGGCCCTCGGCCTTCGCCGCCCTCGCTTCGCCACCACGCGACCCGCAGCCACCCGCTCCTCACCGCTCCGCCACTGTTGCGAATTGTTGCGCCGGGCGGTCCGCCGTTGACTCGCCCCCGCCGGTCGCTACGCTTCCGCCCATGTCGCTGCGCACACCGCTGCTCGCCGGCGTGGCAGTCCTGGGGTTCCTCGGGGCCGGCTGGTTCTATCTCGAGAATCGCGACCTCTCCTCCGAGGTCGCGCGGCTGCGCGCCATCGAGAAGAACCGTCCCGACCCATGGACGACGGGCGACAAGGCCGCCACCGCGGGTTCCGGCGACGCCTCCCGCCGCGACCGAGCGGGGTTCCTCCCGCTCCCGATGCGCGGCCTCGGCAAGCCGGCCGACGGCGGCCCGCCGCCCAAGCTCGACGACAAGCTTAAGGAGTCGCGCCTCGAGCGCCGCGTTCGCCGCCAGTCCGAGCTGGCCGCGCTCCTCGGCCGCGACGCCGACGAGACCGAGGAGGAGTACAAGAACCGCATGTTGCCGTTCATGCAGATGGCGCTCGAGCGTCCCCGCGCGAACGTCGACGAGATGCGCAAGCAGGCCGAGCTCGCCGCCAACGTCACCGACGCGCAGAGCAAGCAGCTCGACCAGGAGTTCGAGGCCATCTACTCCGAGGTCATCGACTTCACCAACGGCGCCGTCGCCGACGGGCAGCTCACCCCCTACGATCGCAACGTCAAGGGCATGCTCCAGTACGCGGGCGGCCTCGGCGCCATCCTCGAGGGAGCCGAGGGCCGCATCGGGAAGATCCTGTCCGCCGACCAGATGCGCGCCATGTACGACACCGGTTTCGAGTGGGGCGAGTACCTCGGCGTCCGCGCGCCGTGGGAGCGCCTGCGCGCCCCGCCGCCTCGCCCCGGCTCCTGAGGCCTCACGGTCCACCGCCCGCGTCCGGTGGGTAGAAAGCTGGCAGGCCGCGCCGCTCCCGCGATATCCTGGGGTTACCCAGTCCCCGGGGGAACGTGAGCAACACACGTAATAGCGGCACGCTCATCCTGGTCAGCCCCGCCGAGTCGGTGCCCAAGCCACAGGTTCGTGGCGAGGCCTGCCTCGTGCTCCTGCACCCGCCGGGGCCCGACATCGGCCGCCGCACGCCGTTGCAGCGCCAGAGCTACATCATCGGCCGCGACACCGACGCCGACCTCGTCATCAGCCGCTCGGCCGTCTCGCGCCAGCACGCGCAGCTCGCGCGTGACGAGCAGGGCGAGTGGTGGGCGATCGACATGGGCTCGACCAACGGCACCTTCGTCAACGAGACGAAGGTCCAGCGCCAGCTCCTCGCCGACGGCGATCAGGTGCGCTTCGGCGACGCCATCTTCAAGTTCCTGAACGGCGCCAACATCGAGAGCGCGTACCACGAAGAGATCTACCGGATGACCATCCTCGATGGTCTCACCGGCGTTCACAACAAGCGCTACTTCCTCGAGTTCCTCGACCGCGAGCTCGCCGGCGCCAAGCGCCACGGCCACGCGCTCGGCCTCGTGATGTTCGACATCGACTTCTTCAAGCGCGTGAACGACGAGAAGGGTCACCTCGCCGGCGATCACGTCCTCAAGGAAGTCTCCCAGCGCATCAAGACGCGCATGCGCCGCGAGGATCTGTTCGCGCGCTACGGCGGCGAGGAGTTCGCCTGCATCCTCGCGTCGACCGGCCTCGAGGGCACGGTCATCTTCGCCGAGCACGTGCGCAACATGATCGCCGAGCGGCCCATCATGTTCGACCAGACGCCCATCACCGTCACGATCAGCCTCGGCGTGGCGTGCGCGTACAACGAGCCCAACCTCGACCCGCCGACCCTCATCAAGCGCGCCGACGACAACCTCTACGCCGCCAAGCGCGGAGGTCGCAACCAGGTCGTCCCGTCGCCGCAGTCACTGAATTTGCGCTAGCCGCAGACACTCGGCGGCGGTGTGCTAAACCACCGCCCCTCGTGACGGCCCCCGACTCCAGAACCCTGGCCGACCTCGGCTGGCCCACCCTCGTCGAGGGATGGGCGACTCGCTGCGCGACCACGCGTGGTGCCGCCACCGTGCGCACCGCGCCGCTGTTCGCGACGGCCGACGAGGCGCGTGCGCGCGTCGCCGAGGTCGCGGAAGCGCGGCACCTGGCCACCGTCGACGCGGCGCTGCCGCTGGGCGGAATCTCCGACGTCGCCGCCGCCATCGGGCGCGTGCGCAAGTCGGCGGCGCTCGACGCTGCGGAGCTCGTCGCCGTCGCGCGCACCGCGCAGGCCATGACCCGCCTGCGCAAGCACCTGCGCGAGCACGAGGGCGCCGCGCCGCGCCTGGCCGCGCGCGGCGAGCCGCTCGCCGACCTGGGCCACGTCTATCACCCGATCCTCGAGGCCTTCGACCCCGACGGCAAGCTCGTCGATCACGCCAGCCCCGCGCTCGGCCCGCTCCGCAAGGCGGTCGCCTCGCTCACGGCGCAGCTCGATCGCCGCATGGAGGAGCTCGTCAACGACGCGCGCTACGCGCCGCTGCTCCAGGACACGTACTACACGCAGCGCGACGATCGCTACGTGCTGCCCGTACGCACCGACGGCAAGGGCTTCATCAAGGGCATCGTGCACGGCACGTCGCAGAGCGGCGCGACCATCTTCATCGAGCCCGAGGAGATCGTCGACCTCAACAACAAGAAGCGCCTGGCCGAGTGCGAGGTCGCCGACGAGGAGCGCCGCATCTTCGTCCGCCTCTCCGGCTGGATCGCCGAGGAGGCCGACGCCATCGACGCCGGTCTCGTCGTGCTCGAGCACATGGATGTCGTCGCCGCCGCCGGCATCCTCGCCGAGGAGCTGGTCGCGTCGGCGCCCGAGATCGATGACGCCCCGCGCGTCGCGCTCCTCCACGCGCGCCATCCGCTGATGCTGCTCGCCGGGCGCCGCTGCGTCGCCAACGACGTCACCGTCCGCGCCGGCGGCATCTTGCTCGTCTCGGGCCCCAACGCCGGCGGCAAGACCGTCGCCCTCAAGACCACCGGGCTGTGCGCGCTCATGGTGCGCGCCGGCCTGCACCTGCCCGCCGAGAGCGGCAGCGTGATGGGCTGGTTCGCGAACGTGCGCTCCGACATCGGCGACGGGCAGAGCCTCGAGGCCAACCTGTCCACGTTCACCGGCCACATGACGGCGCTGCGCGCGTTCGTCGCCGAGGCGGCGCCGGGCACGCTGCTGCTCCTCGACGAGATCGCCGTCGGTACCGACCCCGAGCAGGGGGCAGCGCTCGCGCAGGCCGTGCTCGAGGCGTTCGCCGAGCGCGGCGTCACCGCGCTGGTCACCACGCACTACGAGCGGCTCAAGGCGCTCGGCGCCGCCGACGCGCGCTTCGCCAACGCGTCGGTCGGCTTCGACATGGAGAAGCTCGAGCCGACGTTCAAGCTGCACCTCGGCGTGCCGGGCTCGTCGGGCGCGCTGGTCGTCGCGCGCCGCATGGGCCTGCCCGGCGACGTCGTCGAGCGCGCCGCCACCATCCTCGGCGACGGCGGCCTCTCGGTCGAGAACCTGCTGTCGTCGGTCGCCGAGCAGCGCCGGCGCCTCGAGCACGAGCGCGCGCAGCAGCTGGCCGAGATCGAGGCCCTCGAGTCCGAGCGTATGGCGCTCCGGGTCGACCGCGAGCGCGCCAAGGTCCGCGGCGACAAGGAGCACAGCCGCGCACACGCCGAGGCGCTGTCGGCGCTGCGCCAGGCCCGCGTCGAGATCGATCACGTGCGGGCCGAGCTGCGCAGGAAGGCGCAGGCCGAGGCTGCTACCATCGACGACGTGAAGGGCGCCCGTCGCACGCTCGTGAAGCCCGGCGCCGCGGTCGCGTCCAACGCCCCGGCCGCGGCGATGCCGCCCGGCAAGCGCGCGTCCGAGGCCGATCTCGTCCCCGGTACGCCCGTGCTCGTCCCGGGTCTCGGCGGCCGCGGGCACGTCGCGGCTGCGCCCGAGCGCGGCAAGGTGGAAGTTCAGCTCGGCGGCATGCACATGACGGTCGACGTCTCGTCGGTGCTCCTCGACTCGCACCGCGCCGCCAGCAAGGCGGCCGAGCGCAAGCACGAGCCGAAGCGCGACGCCAAGGCGGCCGCGGCGACAGCGCCGGCAGCGGATGTGCAGCTCGTCGACGGCGCCGGCGATGGTCGCGCCACGGCACGCACGCCGGGCACCACCCTCGATCTGCGCGGTCAGCGCGTCGACGAGGCCCTGTCCAACATCGATCGCTGGCTCGACGAGCAGCTCCTGCTCGGCCACGACGCCGTCTTCATCGTGCACGGCCACGGCACCGGCGTGTTGCGCTCCGCGGTGCGCGAGCGTCTCTCCGCGCATCCTGCGGCAAAGCGTGCGCGTCCTGGCGAAGCGGGCGAAGGCGGCGACGGCGTGACTGTGGTGCTGCTCCGCGACTGAGCTGTACCCGCCTACTCTGAGCGCAGTTCGCGACTCCAGTTGTCGCCACTCCTGACGGAGATGTCCGAGGTCGGGCGTGCGCGCGGCTCGTTCTCCGCCGGTGTTTGCCCGCTGCGACACCGGTGCGACGGCATGGGTCGTCCCGGGACACCGTCGAGAAACCGAATTAGCGCCCGGTGTCGCCGGTGTTTGCCGCACTTCACGCGGAGTTAGGTCGCAAGACGCGGTTGGCCCATCCCTTGAAGTAGTCGCCTCCTGTCAGCCGAGAGCTGACGCCCCGCATCTCGCTGGGCAAGGAGATACGAATCATGTCGACCATCGAGAACCGTTACGAAGCGATCGCCAACCGCAGCCGCTCGCGCCGCATGCGCGACATGGCCTTCGCGGTGCTCATCGCCGCGGTGGCGGCGTTCTCACTCGGCTCGCTGCGCGCCGCGGCTGACAATGTCGCACACGCACCGACGGCGTCGGCGCAGACGTCGGCGGCCAGCTGCGCGATTCAGCCTGCCTGCTGAGTGAAGGAATCCAGCACCACTGTCGAGCAACAGTAGGTGCGCCGTTGGAACGCCCCTTTTCTTGCTGTCCCGGATGAACGAGCCCAACATGGAATTGTTGGAGTACTGCGGTCGAGTGGGTCTTCGGCGAAGGGAGCAAGGATGATCACCGTGGACAACAGCAACAGCTACGATGCAGTGGCGGAGCATGCCAAGGCGGCTCACAAGCGCGACGTCGTCTTCGGCGTCGTTCTCGCCATCGTGATCGCGTTCACGCTCGGTGCGATGCGCTTCAGCTCGGACAAGGTGGCCAAGGCGCCTGCCGCGAAGCAGTGCATCGTCGGCACGAGCTGCTGATCGCGCTCAGCGCTGGTCGGTTCAGGGAGCGGGACGAGACACCACGCGCGTCTGCGTGAAGTTGCGGTGTCCGTCTCGCGAGCTGTGAAACGCATAGCCGCTCTCACGCGCGCCGACCCACGGCGTGCCGCGAGCTCCGTAGACGCCCTGGTTGACGCCGATCATGCCGGCGGTCAGCGAGCGAGCGACCTCGGCGGTATGCGCGTCATCGGCGCCGAACACGACCGCGCCGAGGCCATAGCGCGTCGCGTTCGCGAGGCGCACCGCCTCGTCGTCGCTGTCGACGACGGTGACGCAGGCGACCGGGCCGAAGGTCTCCTCCTGCGCGATGCCCATCTCGGGCGTCACGCCCGTGAGGACCGTCGGCTGCACGAACAGGCCCTCGTGCTCGCCGCCGCGCACGACGGTGGCGCCCTTCGCCACGGCGTCGGCGACCTGGCGCAGCACGTGGTCGCGCTGGCGCGCTGAGACCAGCGGGCCGACGCGGCTCTTCTCGTCGAGGCCGTTACCGACCGTCATCTTCGCCGCCTCGGTCGACAGCTTCGAGACGAAGCGGTCGGCGAGCGCGCGGTGCACGTAGATGCGCTCGGTCGAGACGCACACCTGGCCGGCGTTGCGGAAGCTGTTGCGCGCCGCGAACGCCGCCGCCTTGTCGACGTCGGCCGAGTCGAGGACGAGCAGCGGATCCTTGCCGCCGAGCTCGAGGATGATGCGCTTCAGGCCACCCGCCGCCGCCGCCATGATGTGCTTGCCGACCGCCCGCGAGCCCGTGAACGCGATGAGGTCGACGTCCGCCTGCACCAGCGCCTTGCCCTGATCGTCGGCGCCGTGCACGACCTGCAAGACGCCGTCGGGAAGGAGGGCGAGGAGGAGGTCGGCGTACGCCTGCGCGATGAGCGGCGTCTCCTCGCTCGGCTTGAGCACGACGGTGTTGCCCGCCATGAGCGCCGGAAACACCATCCAGTGCGGCATCGCGAACGGGAAGTTCCACGGCGTGATCGCGGCGCACACGCCGAGCGCGTCACGGTAGATGGTGGAGTGCGTGCGCCCGTCGGCGAGGATCTCGGGCGCGAGCGCGCTCTCGATCTCGGCGAGCTCGTGCTCGAGTCCGTCGGCGCAGCTCTTGATCTCGCCGGCGGCGTCCTTCACCGGCTTGCCCATCTCGCGCGTGAGCAGCTTCGACAGATCGTCGAGGCGCGCCGTGATGGCGGCGGCGAGCGGCCGCAGCACCGCGGCGCGGCCGGCGGTGCCGAGCGCGGTCCACGCGGGCAGGGCGGCGCGCGCGCGCGCGACCACGGCAGCGATCTCGGACGCAGGCGTGACGTCGACGGCGCCGACCTCGGCGCCGGTGGCGGGATCGTACGAGACGAGCTTCGACATGGCCGGAGCCTACCAGGCCGTCAGGGCGCGCCGAGCTCGATCGCGCCCTTGTCCTCGCTCAGCGCTTCGACGACCTGGTCCTTCGACTTCAGGCGCACGTGGATGACGGTCTCCGACGACAGCTTCCCGCGCAGGGGCAGCGGATCATTGCGGCCGACGACGACCCTGCCCTCGAGCGTGCGCTTGAGACCGAGCAGCTCGCCCTCCGAGTCGGGCACGCCCGTCGGCACCATCTGGCGCTCGCCGATGCGCTCCGCGGTGATCTCGATCGTCCACGTCGTCGCGTCGGCCGCGGCCAGACGGTACGTCACGGTCTGCTTCACGATGATGTCGGAGGCGCGCAGCGCCGTGACCACGCGCCAGCGCGCGCCGACGGCGACGGGCTCCTCGGGCAGCGGCACGGCGACGCTGAGCCAGCGCTGCGTGATCTCGTCGACCACGTCGCTGCGCGTCTGCGCCGGGACCCCGAGGAGCGCGACGCGCTGCAGCCGTCCGCGTGCGTCGACGAACGCGTCGGCGCGCCGCTTCTCGAGCAGGCCGCGCGCCCGCGCCATGTAGCGGCGCGCCTGCGTGACCGCACCCGCGTCGCCGTCGTCGACGGTGGCCTCGAGCCCGCGCAGGTGGACCACGTCGCTCGACGTGGACACGCCAAAGCCGTCACGCATCGCCGGCAGCGTCACCGCGTCCTTCCATTCGCCCGCGAAGTTGGTGCGCGTCGTGACCTTCGTCGCGGAGGCGAGCTCGCGTTCGGCGGCGCTGGCGAGCTGATAGCGCAGAGATGCGCGCGCGCCCGTGCCCGGTTCGAGGAGCGTGAAGCTCATCTCGTTGGGCAGCGAGATCGCCGGCGGGTCGATCGTCAGCGGCGGCTTCGGCGTGTCCGGCGTCGCGTCGGGCGCGGGCAACGTCCGCACCACCGCCGGCCCCGCGTCGCGCTCGGCCTTGCGACCACCGCATCCGGCGATCACCAGCGCCGCGAGCGCAGCAGCGGACATGCTCCTCACACGCTGGATGGTACCAGCGCGCGTCAGGGCGTCATGCCGAGCGAGCCCCCGACCGCGCCGCCGCTCAGGCCAGCGAACGCGCTCGGGCACACCTTCTGGCAGCCCGAGAGGCCCAGGAGGGTGTCGCCCATCGCCATCGGATCGAACGCGCCGCTCGGGCACGGAAAGCGAGACACCGCGTCGAGACACTCCGCGGCGGCGGCGCGGTCGTAGTCGGGACAGATCTGGTCGACGGAGGTCCCCATCTGCTGCAGCGTCTGCCGCGCCATCGGGCAGTACTGCGCGACCTGGTCGTCGGCCGAGCAGCTCGACATGCGCTGGCACGCCACGTCGATCGCGGTCGTGAAGAAGTCACCGGCCGTGCTCGGCCCGCGCGGGTTCGCCGACGGCGCCGCCGGCGCGGCAGAGGGCGGCGGGGTGCCCGGCACCGGATCGGGCTGGCGCGGATCGGGCGCGATGCCGCCAGCGTGCGGCTGGCCGCCGCTGGGCGGGGGCGCCGGCGGGGTCGCGCGCGGCGCGAGCGGATCGGTCGGCGTCAGCTCGGGCGCGGGGCCATCGTTGCGGCGCACGCCGGTGTCGCGCTTCTTGCCGCTGCTGCCGCCGAAGAGGAGCAGCGCCACGCTCGCGACGATCGCGATCACCGCGATGAACGCGACGAGGAGCGGCCAGCGCGAGGACCAGCCACCGCGCGGCGCGTCGCTGGTGGTCTCGCCGATCGGCGGCACCATCACGGCCGGCGTCGCGAGCAGCGCGGACGCCGCGGCGGCGCCGTTCGCGCCATTCGCATGACCGTTGCCGCCACCGAGCGCGACGAGGCTGGGACGCGGCGCCGGCGCCTTCACGGGCGCGGCGCTTCCGGCGCGCATTCGCGCCAGATCGGCCTTGCAGTGCTTGCAGCGGCCGGCGATCGGATGCACTTGTCCGCCGCACGCAGGACAGGACGTGCGCGGCTCGACGGCAGCGGGTGTGGCCATCACTTCCAATGTGCCAGGCGCACACCCCCCCTGCAAGGCGGGCTTGCCCCGGTAAACTCCGGACCTACAGTGGGCCGATGGCAGGCCGACGCCCACCCCGACCGCCCGTCCTCGTCCAGCACGAGGTCACGGTCCCCGGCCTCGACCCGGCGCACGACGGCGTTCGGATCGCGCACCTCTCGGACATCCACGTCGGCAACCTGACGCCCGAGTCGCACGTGCGCGCCGCCGTCGAGCTCGCCACCGGCGCCGGCGCCGACGTCATCGCGCTCACCGGCGACTACGTGTGCTGGCGCAAGAACGAGATCGGGATGCTGCGCGAGCAGCTGGCCGGGCTGTCGGCGTCGCGCGTGGTCGCGACGCTCGGCAACCACGACTACTTCACGTCGGGCACGGGCGTGACGCGCGTGCTCGACGGTCACGGCTACGATGTCTTACGCAACCGACACACGACGGTGACGTTGCGCGGCGCGCCGCTCCACGTGGTCGGCATCGACGATCCGGTGACACGCCACCACGATCTCGACGAGGCGTTCGCCGGCGTGCCCGAGCGCGGCACGCGCGTCGTGCTCTGCCACTGCCCGGAGCAGGCGCCCGGCCTCGCCGAGCGCGGCGCCGATCTCGTGCTCTCCGGCCACACGCACGGCGGACAGATCTACGTGCACGGCCTCACCGACCGCATCATCACGCGCATGGGCAAGCGCTACCGCCGCGGGCTCTATCGTTTCGGCGACCTCGGCCAGCGCACGCAGCTCTACGTCACACCCGGCGTCGGCTTCTCGGGCCTGCGCGTGCGCGTGGGCGATGGCACGCAGGCGGAGGTGGCGCTGTTCACTTTGCGCGCCGCGGCCTAGAGTGCAGGCAACGATGGCAGCAGAAGGACCCCTGCTCGGCGGCCGCTGGCGGCTGGGCCCGCGCCTCGGCAAGGGGGCGCAGGCGGACACGTACCTCGCGACCGAGATCGCGCGCCGCCAGGAGGTCGTCGTCAAGCGCGTCCGGCTGGGCGCGGGCTGGAAGAGCTTCGAGCTCCACGAGCGCGAGGCCAAGGTGCTCGGGCAGCTGCGTCACGCGGGCATCCCGCGGCTCTTCGGCGCGGTCGAGGAGCCGCCCGGCGTCTTCAACCTCGTCATGCAGCGCATGCCGGGCGAGAACCTGCGCGACCTCACCAAGCGCAAGCGTCTGAGCGAGAACGAGCTGCGCGACGTCCTCATCCGCGGCCTCGAGATCCTCGACTACCTCGCGACGCGATCGCCGCCGGTCGTGCACCGCGACATCAAGCCGTCCAACCTCGTGCGCGACACGGACGGCACGCTCGCGCTCGTCGACTTCGGCGGCGTCGCCGAGACCGCCGGCGAGGGCGCCGGCTCGACGCTGGTCGGCACGTACGGCTACATGGCGCCCGAGCAGCTGCACGGCCAGGCCACGCCCGCGACCGATCTCTACGCGCTCGGCGCCACCATCGTCGCGCTCGCCGGCGGCATCGAGCCGGAGGACGTGCCGCGCAAGGGCCTCAAGATGGATCTGGCGAAGCACCTGCCGTCGATGCCGACCGGCTTGCGCAGGACGCTCGAGGCGATGACCGAGCCCGATCCCGAGAAGCGGCCGCAGCGCCCGCGCGAGGTGGTTGCGATGCTCGCCAAGGCGTGGACGCCGGAGCCGGCGCGCAAGCGCGACCGCGATCACGATCGCGATCGCGACGACCGCGAGGAGGTCGCGCTCGTCGAGCAGCAGCCGCGCGCGATCCGCCCGGCGCGTCCGCTCTTCGGTGACATCCCCGAGCCGCTCGGGGCGTTCCTGCGCCTCTCCGTCCTCGGCATCGCGCTCGGCGGCTGGGTCGGCATGGCGCTCACCGCGTGGACGCTCCAGGCCATCGGGTGGACGGCGGGCCTCGTCACGGGCGGCAAGCGTTCGAACGCGCGCCGCATGACGAACGACGTCGCGCACATCTTCACCGACGGGCGCGATGGCTTCGGCGATCTCGCGCGACGCGCGGTCGCCCGCAAGCGCCGCTAGGGGCTGTCCCTGTTCAGGGCCACCCCCTAGAGATCACATTCCGTGCGGCCCTCGCTTCGCTGATTCCGCCGCCGCTCGCAGACGCGAGCGCCGTCGGGCTCCGCTCGGTCCGCACCGGTCAGCGAGCCGCGGCGGCGGTCTTGCGCGAGACGGTGCGGCTCACCGTCCGGCGGGCGGCCTTCGTGGCGAAGCCGCCGAGAACGATCACCTCGTCGACGTCGCCGCGCTTCTCCGCGTTGCAGTTGATGGCGCGCGCGCAGCGCACGCGATCGATGCGGAGGCCGCGGTAGAGCGAGCGCACGAACGGCGTGTCGCTGTTCGAGAGCACGACGCCGACGCCGCGCTCGGCCAGCTCGTGCGCGAGCGTCGCCAGCGCGCGCTGATCGTCGGGACCGAACGCGTCGGCGGTGTAGCTGACGAAGTTGGCGGTCGGCGTGACCGGATCGTACGGCGGATCGAAGTAGACGAGATCGCCGGCCCGCGCGTCGGCGACGGCGGTCTTGTAGTCGCCGCACAGGATCGTGGCGCGTGCGAGCGCCACCGATGCCGCGCGCAGCCCGGGCGCGTCGCAGATGGGCGGGTTCTTGTAGCGGCCCATCGGTACGTTGAAGCCGCCCGAGCGGTTGACGCGATAGAGGCCGTTGTAGCAGGTGCGATTCAGGTAGATGAACGCGGCCGCGCGATCGAGCTGCGACCACGCCACCTGCGCGTCGTTCCAGCGCGCGCGCGTCGCGTAGTAGTGCTTCTCGTCGTGCGCGTCGCGGTGGATCGCGAGGCGGCGGATCACGCCCTCGACGTCGGTCGCGACCGCCTTGTACGTCCCGATGAGATCGGCGTTGCGATCGGCGATCGTCGCGGCCCGCGGCGACATGCTGAAGTACACCGCGGCCCCGCCGGCGAACGGCTCGAAGTACCGCCCGTACGTGCGCGGCATGCGCGCGGCGATCTCGGGCAGCAGGCGGGTCTTGCCGCCTACCCACTTCACGATCGGGTGGGCGTGAGACGCGGGAGCCGGGGCCGTGACCCCAGCCGGGCGAGTACTCGGCATTCGCGCATCCTCGCGGGTGGCGAGGGGATGCGCAAAAAAACAGCAATAGTTACAACGACTTCAATAAGTCGTTATGAACACAGGCGAGGCGCCCCCGGATGGGCCGGATGGCGGCTCGGGGGACCTGTTCGGGGTCCCCCCTAGCGATCACAGCGCTGATGCGGCGGCGTACTTCTGCGTCGCTGGGTCGTAGTCGACCAGCACGCCCGAGGCGCCCGCCGACTTGGCGATGCGGAGCATCTCGTCGCGGTTGCCCTTCACCACCATGCGCGGCTCGCCGTCCTCGACTTCGGTCGCCGTCAGGAACTGACGCGCCTTGAACACGTTCTTGAAGCCGAGCAGGTAGGCGGCGTCATCGCCCGCCCGCGCCATCATCGGAACGCGTCCATCCGCATCGGCGGTGGGCAGCTGTCCTTCGTTGGCGACCAAGAGAACCCAGAGACCTTCGAGCACCGCACCGGGCCCGCTCGGCGGCGGTTGAGTGGTGCCGCGGCGAGGCGATGAGGTTGACGTCTGTTGCATTCAGTAACTCCGTTTTATTGCGGGGCTTTTTGAAGCCTTTTCGTCTTTCTGTCAAGCGAAAGCGTAACCACGCACGCTCCTTGACGTACCGGGATCACCCAATCAGAGTGCTCGACGTGAATCGTGTGAGCTTGCCGGTGCTCGACGATCGCGGCGCGCGTCAATCCGCCGCGCCGCCGGCGGGATTCGCCGCGCCGCTCGACCCGCTCCGTGATCGCTTCGAACGATCGATCAAGTACCTCCGGGTCTCGGTCACCGACCGCTGCAACTTCGCCTGCACGTACTGCGTCCCCGACGACGGCATCGAGCACAAGCGGCGCGCCGACCTCTGCACCTTCGAGGAGCTCGAGCGCATCGTCGGCGTGTTCGCCGGCCTCGGCGTGCGCCGCCTGCGCCTCACCGGCGGCGAGCCCACGGTGCGTCACGGCTTCGTCGAGCTGGTCACGCGCCTCCGCCGCGTCGCCGGCATCGACGAGGTCGTGATGACCACCAACGCGCATCTCCTCGCCGACCTGGCCCGCCCGCTGGCCGGGGCCGGCCTGCACGGCGCCAACGTGTCGATCGACACGCTCGACAGCGCCCGCTTCGCGACGCTCACCAGCGGCGGCGAGCTGGCGCGCGTGATCGCCGGCATCGACGCGGCGATCGAAGCGGGTCTCGAGATCAAGCTCAACGCCGTCGCCCTCGCCGGCGTGAACGACGACGAGCTGGCCGCGCTGTGTGACTTCGCGTGGCAGCGCGGCATCGTGATGCGCTTCATCGAGCACATGCCGCTGTCTTCAGGCGCGCTCTATCAGTCGACGCGCGAGCTCTCGGCCGCCGCGATCCGCGATCACGTCGCCCACGCGTTCGGCGCGCTCGAGCCGTCGCCCGTCGATCGCGGCATCGCCGGGCCGGCGCGCTACTGGCGTCTGGTCGATCGACCCACACACGAGCTCGGCATCATCTCGGCGATGACGGAACACTTCTGTGCCGCGTGCAATCGCGTTCGCCTCACCGCGGACGGCCAGCTCCACGCGTGTCTCGGCCACGACGACGCCATCAACCTCCGCGATGTCGTCCGCGACGGCGGCAGTGACGACGATCTGCGGCGCGCCATCGCGTGGTCGGTGCAGGGCAAACGTGTGGGGCACGAGTTCCAGCGAACGGGGGATGGTGCCCCCACGAAGCACATGATCGCGATGGGCGGTTGATGGAATGGGCGTCAGGGGTGTCTCGGTTGCACCCCACGAATCCGGCGAGTCCAGCTACTTGCGACCGGAGATCGAACGCTCGTAGCGCGGCAACGCGCCACGCCGCAGAAGGTCGGGCCTGGCCCGCCTCGTGCTAGCCTTTTCTCCACTTCGCCCGCCCCGCGGGTTGGAGGCTGCATCATGAGTGAACCCGAAACCAAGCCGCTCACTCCGATCCAACGTCCCGCCGCATCGGCCGGCGGCCTCAGCACCACCGTCAAGGTGCTGCTCTCGGTCGCCGTGCTCGTGCTCGTGGTCGGATTCTTCCGCTACACGGCCCGTGGCCACACCAGCCATTACAAGATGGTCGACGAGGTGATGGTGGCGTGGGGCTCGTGGGTGCAGAAGCCGCTCAAGGTGCACGGCTATGTCGAGCCCGGCAGCATCGAAGAGAAGGTGATCGATCAGGAGACGGTGCGGACCTTCGTGCTCGAGCACAAGGGCAAGCGCATCAAGGTCCGCAACAAGGGACCCAAGCCCGACTCGTTCAAGGACAAGTCGGAGGTGGTCGCCGAGGGCAAGATCGTCGAGGAGAACGGCGAGCCCGTGCTCGTCGCGACCAACCTCATGGCGAAGTGCCCGTCGAAGTACGAGGGCGCTCCCAAGGACAAGCTGTTCGAGAACTAGCCTGACGACCTGACGCGCAACGACAGGCAGACAGGCAGAGCGGATCATGGACAGCTCCGTACCTACTTCACCCATCGCGGTGTTCGGCACGATCACCGTGCTCGCCGCATACATCGTCGCGGCGTTGGGCGCGTTCGCCGGCATCGTCGGCAACGCGCGCAAGGATCCGCGGCTGGTCCGCGCGTCGGTGCACGGCCTCTACGCGTTCTTCGGCATGGTGCTCCTCGCGTCGGGCCTCCTGGTCTACGCGTTCGTGACGCACGACTACACGATCAAGTACGTCCAGCTCACGAGCGATACGACGATGACCACGTCGTACAAGATCACCGCGTTCTGGGGCGCGCTCGACGGCTCGCTCCTGTTCTGGGTGATGGTGCTCGCCGCGTTCTCGTCGATCGCGGTCGCCGCCAACATGCGGCGGCACAAGGACATGATCGGCTACGTCGTCGGGACCATCCTGGTGGTGCAGCTCTTCTTCCTGACGCTGCTCGTCTTCGACAAGAACCCGTTCGGCACGTTCGTCACGGAGCCGCCGCCCGAGGGCGAGGGCTTGAACCCGCTCCTCCAGAACTACTGGATGGTCATCCATCCGCCGTCGCTCTACATCGGCTTCGTCGCCGCGACGATCCCGTTCGCCTTCGCCATCGGCGCGCTGGCCTCGGGTCGCCTCGACGACATGTGGCTCGGCTCGGTGCGCGTCTGGGCGCTCATCTGCTTCTTCTTCCTGTCGTTCGGCCTCATCCTCGGCGGTCGCTGGGCGTACGAGGAGCTGGGCTGGGGCGGCTACTGGGCGTGGGATCCCGTCGAGAACGCGGGCTTCATCCCATGGTTCACGATGACCGCGTTCCTCCACACCGCCGTCGTGCAAGAGCAGCGCGGGCTCCTCAAGGTGTGGAACCTGATGCTGGTCATCCTCACCTTCTTCTTCACGATCTTCGGCACGTTCATGACGCGCTCCGGCGTCGTGCAGTCGGTGCATGCATTCGGCGAGGACAACCAGCTCGCGCTCCAGTTCATCGTGTTCATGGCGCTGGTCCTCATCGTGAGCATCGGCCTCCTCCTGCACCGCATGCCCCGGCTGCGCGACAAGGGCGGCTTCGAGTCGTTCATCTCGCGCGAGTTCGCCTTCCTCCTCAACAACTGGATCCTGCTCGCCTGCGCCTTCTTCGTCCTCTTCGTCACGATGATGCCGACCATCACAGAGGCGATGTGGGGCGAGCGCATCACCATCGGGCCGGAGTTCTTCAACCGGTGGATGACACCGCTGGGGCTCGCCTTGCTGTTCCTGGCCGGCGCGGCGCCCTTGCTGGCGTGGCGGCGCACGACGCAGGAGCGGCTCTACGCGCAGTTCATGTGGCCCGGCATCACGGCGCTGGTCACGGTGGTGCTGCTCGCGATCTTCGTGCCGGCGACGCGCCAGTCGACGCCGATCCTCGACGACGCCCTGCGCCTGCCCATCCCGCTCCTCAACTTCGGCCTGTGCGCGTTCGTGTTCGGGTCGATCGTGCAGGAGTTCGTGCGCGGCGCGCAGGCGCGCACCAAGCAGACCGGCTCCGACACGTTCACGTCGCTCATCGGCCTGGTGCTCATCAAGCGCCGGCGCTACGGCGGCTACATCGTGCACCTCGCCATCGCGGTCATGTTCATCGGCTTCACCGGCCGCGCGTGGGACTCGATGACGGATCGCACGATCGAGCATCCGCTCGCGGTGGTCGAGGGCGGCGAGAAGCTGCCGCTGGCGAAGGTGCCCAAGGAGCACATCTTCAAGGTCAAGGGCTACACCTTCGTGTACCGCCGCCTGGTGCAGACGTCGGACGACAACAAGGTCGCGACGACGGCGTTCGTGCAGCTCTACGATCAGGACGGCGCGCCGCTGTCCCTGATGCATCCGGCGCGCTGGAACTTCAAGAAGGGCACGGAGCCGACCACCGAGGTCGACATCCACGAAGGTCTCGACGAGGACGTCTACCTCATCCTCACCGGCTACAGCACCGACACCGGGCTCGCGAACTTCCGCATCTACATCAACCCGCTCATCAACTGGGTGTGGATCGGGTTCGTGCTCCTCGCGTTCGGCACGTTCATCTGCCTCATCCCGCAGCGCGCCGTCGATCTCGTGTCGCGGCGGCCGACCTCGACGGTCGGCAAGGCCGCGGACGTCGGCGCGGTGCTGCTGCTGGTCGGTGCGCTCCTCGGCGCGTCGGCGGGCGTCGCGCACGCGCAGTCGCCCGGTGGTGGCGGCGGCGCGGCCGAGCACGAGGAAGAGGTCGTGCGCGGGCGCGGCCACTCCGACGACGCGGGCTGGGCGCACCGCTTCCGTCCCGATTCGCCGACGGCCGCGAGCCTGATGAAGGACCTGGTGTGTCTGTGCGGCGGCTGCAAGCGCGAGAACCTGCACGACTGCAAGTGCGGCTACGCCGCGATGGAGCGCAAGAAGGTGCTGGCGATGCTCGCCGGCCACGATCTCACCACCGACGCCGGGCGCGCGACGGCGCGACGCGCGGTGGTCGGTGCGTTCATCCGCGAGTACGGAGGCGAGCACGTGCTGGCGACGCCGCGCTCGAGCGCGACGTGGCTGGTGCCGTACCTCGCGGTGGCGGGCGGCCTGGTGCTCATCTTCTTCGTGGGTCGTGGCCTGGTGCGCAAGGGCGGGAACACGCCCAAACCGGCGACGGCAGGGACGACGGCTGCGGACGCCGAGGCGTACGACGAGAAACTCGATGACGAGCTCCGAGACACCGACTGAACCGCAGGCCGAGACGCCGGCCGCCGACGAGGCGGCCGAGTCATCCGCCGAGTCGCCCGCCGCCGCCACCTCCGTGGCGGAGATGGCGCCGCTTCCGCGCGCGCGCGTCGCCGGCAAGGCGCCGTTCCCTCCCTGGCTGCTCGCGGCCGCGGTCATCCCGCCGGGCTGGTTCTACATCCTGCGCATCGTGCGCTGGCACTTCACGCCCTCGGCCGTGATGCTGATGATCTGCTGGGTGGCGATCGTGACGGTCGGCTACTTCGCGATCCGCATGGCGCTGGCGGCGGCCTCGCCCGACGACGCGCGCTGGTTCACGGCGCGCGGCGAGCGTGAGGAGCTGGAGCGCGAGAAGAAGAGTCTCTTGAAGGCCATCAAGGAGATCGAGTTCGACCGCGAGACCGGCAAGCTGTCGCCGGCCGACGCCGCGTCGCTCACGGCCACGTATCGCGCCCGCGCGATCGAGGTCATCAAGTCGATCGAGGCCGAGGCCGGCACGCACGTCACGGTGCGCGAGCAGATCCTCGCCGAGGTGCGTGCGCGCAAGTCGGTGGACGCCAAGGTGAAGCACGCCAAGCAGAAGAAAGAGAAGAAGGCGGCGGCGGCGGCGAAGGCGAAGGGAGCCGAGTCGTGAACGCAGGCCTCAGGTCGTTGCGGCGCGCGGCGCCGGTGATGGTGCTCGTCGCAGCGGTCGTCGCGTCGGTCGTCGTCTTTGGCTTTGGCGCGCGCGCGGAGGCGCAGCCTGCCGAGGCCATGGGCCGGCCGTTGCCCGATCCCAAGCTCATCGACGGCACCGTGACGATGAGGGTCGTCGCCGGCGATCCCAACAAGCCGGTGTCGGGCGTCGAGGCGACGATCATGCTGACGCCGCCCGACGGCATCAGCGACACCGCGGTGCGCCGCGCGCGCACCGACACGGACGGACGCGTGACCTTCACCGACGTCCCGCCCGACACCGTCGTGATGCTCAAGGCGCCGTCGGAGGCGTCGGACTCCGGCGAGGTCTCGTCCTCGCAGTTCCCGATGCCGGCGGCGGGTGGCGTGCGCGTGATGATCTCGACGGTGCCCATCAAGGGTGCCGGTCCGATGATGCCGGGTGCCGGCGGCGCCGGCGGTGGCGGCCGCGCCGAAGGTCCGATGGCCGGTGGTGGCGACGGTCCGCCGTCGGGCGCGCCGATGACGCCGCGCGCGATGAGCGGGCAGGGCCGCACCGAGAACGGCGACCCGGCGGACCGCATGACGGTGCGCCTCTCGTACGACGAC
The DNA here is from genome assembly GCA_035525615.1 of Kofleriaceae bacterium. GTDB lineage: Bacteria > Myxococcota_A > Polyangia > Haliangiales > Haliangiaceae > UBA2376. The sequence continues at coordinate 19,909 of DATLEB010000331.1, forward strand.
TTCGCCGACAAGACGCCGCCGGCGGGCGTGCCGGTGCTCGTGGTCGGCTATCGCTTCGATCTGCAGGTCGAGGGCAAGCTCGGCAAGACCGGCCCCGACGGGCGCGCGGTGTTCGACGGGCTCGATCGCCGCGGCGCCACCACGTACTTTGCGATGACGCTCCTGCCGCGCGGCGCGAGTGATCACGATCGCCTGCTGTCGGCGCCGATGATGCTGCCGGGCGATCACGGCGTGCGCCTCGTTCTCTCGGGTGACAAGCGCGACGTGACCGCGCCCGTCGACGATCTGGGCAAGATCGATCCACAGCCGGAAGGCGGCGTGCCCGGCGGCGAGATCCAGGTCGCGCTCGCGGGCCTGGTCGAGGCGGGTGATCCGGTCGAGCTCGTCGATGCGCTCACCGGCAAGCTGCTGACGTCGACCAAGGCCGGCCCGCCGGTCCCGAACCCCGCGTCGGTGGGTGCGACCTGGGACGGCGTCGACGATCCGATCCTCGCGATCGGCGCGCTCGTCCTCAACGTCGACGCCAACCAGACCCGCGCCGCCGGTGCGCAGGTCGAGATCGTCGCCAAGCCCGCCGCCCCCCAGACCCCCGCGACCGCCGCGACCCCCGGGACCCCGGCCGCGCCGCCGTGGACGGGCAGCGCCGACGCGAACGGCGAGATCAAGCTGACCGGCCTGCCGGTCGGCGTCGACCTCGAGGTCACGCTCACCGTGCAGGGCATGAAGGTCCCGGCGCGCACCGTGAAGCTGCCGGCCGCGGGCGGCCGCCGCGAGCAGGCGCGCGTGACGTGGCAGACGCGCGGCCAGGGCGCCGCTCGGTTCACCAACGTGCCGGGCGGTCCCGAGCGCGCGTACTTCGTGCGCGCCTACCTGCGCGGTCAGCCCTGCCTGTCGGCGCCGTTCCAGCTCACCGCGACGCGCGGCGCGGGCGCGACGGTGCTCGTCTTCCCGCGCATCCTGTTCGGCTTCTCGCTGCGCGCGTCGATCCACGACGTGTACCTCGGCGCGCGCGGCACGTTCACGATCCGCAACTCGTCGCTCGCGCCGTTCATCCCGGGCACGATCGGCAAGCCCGAGGAGCTGGTCATCCCGCTGCCCAAGGGCTTCATCGGCGGCACCGTCGACCCGCAGTTCGCGGAGCAGGTCGGCATCGACGCGACGCGCGGCTTCATCGTGCGCGAGCCGGTGCCGCCGGGCGGCATGGGCTTCGTCGGACACTTCTCGCTCAAGACCGACGAGGGCAGCGTCACGTGGGATCTCGATCTTCCGTACGGCACGCTCGAGAGCGGCATGGAGATCAAGCGCACCAAGGACATGACGCTCGACCTCGGCCCCAAGATGCCGGTGCAGGAAGCCACCGACGAGCGCGGCTCCTGGTACGTGCTGTCGCCGATCTCGGTGCAGCCCAAGCAGCGCATGGTGTTCACCGTCAACGGCCTGCCTCAGCCGCCGGCGTGGACGCGCTGGTCGCGCGACATCGTCGGCCTGGTCGTGCTCGCCATCGTGCTGGCCGCCATCGCGCTCGCCGTGTTCCTGCGCCCCAAGGCGAAGACGGTGTCGACGACGCGCTACGACGAGCTCATCGAGGAGCTCGCCACGCTCGGCGAGGCGAGCGACCCCGCCGTCACCGAGAAACGCGAGCAGCTCCTCACCGAGCTCGAGACCCTGCATCGAGCTCGGGCCCACGGCGGAGCCGCGTAGCTTGCCGCTCTCGCGCGTCGCCGTACGAAAGGTCGGCAAGCGCTTCGGCCAGCACCGCGCGCTCGCCAACGTCGACGTCGAGCTCGCCGCCGGCGAGGTGTGCGCGCTGCTCGGCCCCAACGGCGCCGGCAAGTCGACCTTGCTCGGCATCCTCTCGACGCTGGTGCGGCCGTCGAGCGGGGACGTCAGCTATCACCAGGGCGACACGGCGGTCCAGGCCGACGATCGCCTGCGCCGCGAGATCGGGCTCCTCGCCCATGCGTCGCTCTGCTACGGCGAGCTGACGGCCGTCGAGAACCTGGTGTTCTTCGGCGGCCTCTACGGCGTGGCGGACCCGACGGCGCGCGCCCACGCGCTCCTCGACCAGGTCGGCCTCGACGAGAAGGCGCGCCACCGCACGGCGCGCACCTACTCGCGCGGCATGATGCAGCGCCTGGCGCTGGCGCGGGCGCTGGTCGCCGACCCGTCGCTCCTCCTCCTCGACGAGCCGTTCACGGGGCTCGACCGCGGCGGCGCGCTCTCGCTCGGCAAGCGCCTGGGGCAAGCGCGCGCCGAGGGCGCCATCGTCCTGGTCATCACCCACGACCTCGAGGCGATCGCCGAGGTCACCGACCACGTCGTGGTGCTCCGCCGCGGCCAGGTCGCCCACATGGAGAAGAAGCGCGGCTTCAGCTACGGCGAGCTGCGCGATCTCTACCACCGCCATGCTGACTGAAGCGCGTGAGATTTGCTCCCCGCTCGTCGGGGGGCGTACAAACGGATCGATGTCCTTCCTCCGCACGGCCGGGGCCGTCGCCGCCAAGGATCTGCGCGTCGAGCTGCGCAGCCGCGAGGTCGTCTACACGATGACCTTCTTCGCGGCGGTGATCGTGGTCGTGTTCTCGTTCGCCTTCGTGAAGGACCAGAAGGCGCTGATCGAGGCCGTCCCGGGCGTGGCGTGGGCGGCGGTCGTGTTCGCCGGGACGATCGGCCTCGGCCGCGCGTTCGATCGCGAGCGCGAGGGCGACACCATGCGTGCGCTGCTCCTGTCGCCGGCGCCGCGGCTCGCCGTGTTCGCGGGCAAGACGGTCGCCATCACGGCGCTGGTCTTCGCCGTGGAGGCGGTGGTCCTGCCGCTGTGCCTGCTCTTCTTCAACGTCGACCTCGGGGCGGGCGTGGCGCACCTGGCGCTCGTGCTCGCGCTCGGCGCGATCGGGTTCTCCGTGGTCGGCACGGTGTTCGCGGCGATGCTGCTCCGCATCCGCTCGCGCGACGTGCTCCTGCCCGTCGTCCTCTATCCCATCCTGGTGCCGATGATCATGGCCGGCACCAAGGCGACCAGCACGGTCCTCGCCGGCGCCACCGGTGATGCCTGGTTCTGGACCCAGTTCCTCGCCGCGTACGATGCGATCTTCATCATCGTCGCGCTGTGGACGTTCGAGGCCCTGGTGATCGAATGAGCGCCCCATGAAGAAAATCCTCGTCCCGCTGTTCGCGTTGCTCGCCGCCGTCGGTCTGGCGGGGACGCTGTACATGGTCTTCTACGTGGCCCCGCTCGAGAAGACGCTCTTCTTCAACCAGAAGGTCTTCTACTGGCACGTGCCCAACTGGTTCGTGCTGTTCACGACCGTGTTCGTCTGCGGCGTCTGCTCGGCGGTGTACCTGGCCAAGCGCGAGGCCAAGTGGGACGACATCGCGCGGGCCGCCGGCGAGCTGGCCGTGGTGTTCGGCGCGATCGGGCTCGTCACCGGCTCGATCTGGGGCAAGGCGGCGTGGGGCCACTGGTGGAAGTGGGAGCTGCGGCTCACCACGTCGCTCATCCTTTGGCTGACGATGGTCGGCTACGTGCTGGTGCGTCGCTTCGGCGGCGCGGGCAGCGAGCGGCTCGCCGCCGGGCTCGCCGTGTTCGGCGTCGTGAACGTGCCGCTGGTCTACTTCGCCGTGAAGCTCGCCGACGCGCTCCAGCAAGAGAGCGCGCATCCCAAGGCCGAGGTCGCGCAGCAGCTGACCGGGACGATGAAGACCACGTTCCAGCTGTCGATCCTCACCTTCTTCGCCTTCTACGTCCTGCTCATGCTGGTGCGCACGAGCGCGATCCGCGACGAACGCAGCCTGCGCGACCTGCGCGAGCGCGGCCTCGACGCCGGGATCCTGGAGCCTTGATCATGAAGACACCCGCGCTGCTCTCCCTCGTCATCGTCGTGGTCGTCGCCGGCCTCACGCTCGTGGCGTTCCCGGTGTCGACCGCGTCCGCGCAGGCGGCGTGCACGCTCGCAGGCCCGCCGCCGCCCCAGGATCCGGATCCGGCCAAGCGCCCGCCGCCGTACGAGAGCCCGCAGCGCCAGCAGTGCGAGGACGAGCTGGCCAAGGATCACGCCTGGTGGTTCAACCTCGAGGGGCGCCTGCGCACGCAGATCCACGTGCAGGCCTCGCGCGAGGTCTCGACCAACAACCGTCACGTCGTGATGGCGTACGCCGCCATCTGGCTCATCGCGGTCGGCTTCGTGGTGCTCCTGTGGCGCAAGCAGCAGGCGCTGCGCGCCGAGATCGAGCGGCTGTCGAAGGAGCTGTCCAAGGCGGAGTCGAAATGACGTTCGGCCACCTCTTCTTCATCCCGCTCGTGGCCATGATCGGGATGCTCTTCGGGTTCGTCATGGGCGCGCGCGCGGCGCGCAACGCCGGTGACGCCGAGAAGAAGCGCGACGCCGAGCGCGAGAAGGCGCGCGCCGAGCGAGCGGCGCGCAAGGCCGCCGCTGCGGTTGCGACGGAGAAGCCGGCGGCCGGCGACGAGAAGCCCGGCTCAGCCGCGTAGCGCGGCGGCGAGCTCCGCGGCCCCGGGGCGCGCGGCCGGATCGCGTGACAGGGCGCGCGCGACGATCGGCGCGAGCGCCGCGTCGGTGAGCGGCGGCGGCTCGGTCTCGACGATCGCGGCCATCGACAGGAACGAGGCGCCGCGGAGGAAGAGGCGCTCGCCGGTCGACAGCTCCCACAGCACGACGCCCAGCGCCCACACGTCGACGGCAGCGGTCCAGGCGTCGCCGTGCACCTGCTCGGGCGCCATGTACGCCGCGGTGCCGCGCACCGGGCCGCCGTCGCCGATCCGCCGCGTGATGCCGAGGTCGCACACCACGACGGCGGATGCGGATGCGGTTTCGGTTTCGGTCCCGGCGCGCAGGATCAGGTTGGCCGGCACCAGGTCGCCGTGCACCCAGCCGTGGGCGTGCAGGTGCGCCGCCGCCTCCGCCGCCGAGGCGACGAGCGCGCGCGCATCGAGCGCTGTCGCATCGCCGCGCTCGACCGCGCCGCGCAAGTCGCCGCCACGCACCAGATCCATCAGCAGCCACGGGCGCTCGGCACCGGGCATCGCGTCGCGCCCGCGCACCAGCCCGGGGTGCGGCGGAAGCGCGCAGGTGAGCTCGCATTCGGCCGCGAACAGCTCGCAGATCTCTCGCTCGCGCGCCGCATGTCCGTGCAAGCGCTTGATCGCAGCGACCTCGCCGGTCGTCGAGCCCGCCTCACGCACCTCGGCGAACGCGCCGGCCGAGACGACACGTCCCAGCTGCCATTCGCCGACGACGTCTTCCGGCATCGACCGTCGATGGTAGCATCCGCGCGTGGCGTACGACTTCACATTGACCGAAGAGCAAGAAGCCCTCATCACGACCGCGCGCGACTTCACGCGCAAGGAGATCATCCCGGTCGCGGGGCACTACGACGAGTCGGGCGAGTTCCCGCGCGCGATCCTGAAGAAGGCGTGGCAGACCGGCCTCATGAACGTCGAGGTGCCGGAGGCGTACGGCGGCCTCGGCGGCTCGTGCATCGATCACTGCCTGGTGCAGGAGGAGGTCGCCTACGGCTGCCTCGGCTTCAACACGTCGCTCGCGGCCAACATGCTCGGCGCCATGCCGCTCATGATCGCCGGCACCGACGAGCAGAAGAAGGAGTGGCTGCCGCGCCTCGTCGACGGCGGCGAGTTCGCCGCCTATTGCTGCTCCGAGCCCGACGCAGGTAGCGACGTCGCCGGCCTGTCGACGCGCGTGAAGAAGGACGGCGACGACTACGTCCTCAACGGCCAGAAGCGCTGGATCACCAACGGCGGCGTCGCCGGCTGGTACTCGGTGCTCGCCACGTTCGACCGCGGCCTGAAGCACAAGGGCATCGCCTGCTTCATCGTCGACGCCAAGAGCCCGGGGCTCAAGGTCGGCCGCAAGGAAGACAAGATGGGGCAGCGCGCGTCGAACACGTGCGACGTCATCTTCGAGGACGTCCGCGTACCCGCGCGCAGCCTGCTCGGCGAAGAGAACGGCGGCTTCAAGATCGCGATGAAGACGTTCGATCGCTCGCGCCCGTGGATCGCGGCCGGCGCCGCCGGCGTCATCCGCCGCGCGCTCGAGGAGAGCCGCAACTACGCGCTCGAGCGCAAGACGTTCGGGGTGCCCATCGCGCAGCACCAGGCCATCCAGTTCATCCTCGCGGAGATGGCGATCGCCTACGAGACCACGCGTCTGCTCACGCACAAGGCGGCGTGGTGCGTCGATCGCGGCGACCTGTCGTCGATCATCTCGGCGTACGCCAAGGGCTACGGCGCCGACGCCGCGATGCGCGTCACCACCGACGCCGTCCAGGTGTTCGGCGGCTACGGGTACACCAAGGAGTACCCGGTCGAGAAGCTCATGCGCGACGCCAAGCTCCTCCAGATCTACGAGGGCACCTCGCAGATCCAGCGGGTCGTGATCGCGCGTAACATCCTGGGGCGATGAACGTCCTCGACATCGCCGGCGTGCTCTTCGCGGCCGGGCTGGTGGTCTACGGGTTGATGGAGCGCGCGCGGCTGAAGCGGCTGGCGCCGCCGCTGGTCAAGGTGGGCAACGCGCCGGTCGGTACGTACGTCCGCATCGTGGGCCGCATCGTCGACGGCGGCACGCTGGTCGCGCCCATCACGGGCCGCGCCTGCGTGAGCTTCGACGCGGTGATCAAGGAGTCGACCGAGCCGCCGAAGGTGGTGGCGCGCGGGCTGCGAGGCACGCCGTTCATCGTCGACGACGGCACCGGCAAGATCCTGGTCGACCCGCGCGGCGCGTTCATCCACGTGGTCTACGACACGAGCGAGGTCGGGCCGCTCGATCCCGAGAAGGTGGCCGACCCGGAGCTCCTCGCGCCGATCGGCGCGCGCCGGGACGCGCTGCGCTTCGACGAGGGCGTGCTCGTGATCGGCGAGCAGGTGACGGTCACGGGGCTGGTGAGCCGCGCCGGAGGCACCGACGACGATCCCGTCTACCGCCGCCTCGCCGCCACCGAGCTGCGGCTCACGGGCGCACCCGACAAGCCCGCCGTGGTCAGCGAACGCCCCGAGGACCTCTAGGCGCGAAGCCTCGTCCACGCCGATGACGCGCCTCAATCCCTGGACGATCCGCGAGGTCAACGACAACGCCGTCGGCTGGATCAGCGGCCGCATCATCGGCGCGCCGCCGCTGGTCGCGCCCTACTCGAAGCGTCCGTGCTTCTGCTATCGCGCGTTCGTCGAGGGCACGGGTGACTCGCGCGAGTCGGTCGACGAGCTGATGATCGCCGACGACACCGGCCGCGCGATCATCGAGCTGGCGGGCGCGACCATCCAGGTCGAGCTCGACCACACGTCGCAGGGGCCGTCGACGAAGACGCGCGACGGGCGCACCATCGAGGGCCCCGTCCGGCGCGAGGGCATCCTCGGGCCCGACGAGCTCATCGCCGTCCACGGGGCGTGCCGCTGGGAGATGGATCCACGGCCGGAGCAGACCGTGCTCTATCGCGATCCGGCGCCGCGCCGCCTGCGGGTGACCGGCGGGCCTCGCATCCAGCTGTGGGTCACCGAGAGACTCTGAGCCACGCGCGTGTAGGATGGGGCGATGGAGGCCCTGGTCGTCCTCGCCATCGCGGCGGGCGTCGCGATCGTCGCGGCCTCCATGGTGTGGAACGAGAAGGCGCGCATCCGCCGCGAGCTGCGCAGCGCGCCGCGCGTCGACATCGCCGAGCTGCGCGAGGGCCGCACCGGCCGCCTGGTCGGGCGCGTCGGTGACGGCGAGACGCTGCAGGCGCCGTTCACGGGCCGCTCCTGCGTCTTCTACGAGGCCACCGTCGAGGAGTACCGCTCGAGCGGCAAGACCGGCAGCTGGCGCCAGGTGGTGCGCGAGGCGCGCGGCGTGTCCTTCGTCCTCGACGACGAGACCGGCCGCGCCATCGTCGACCCGGGCGGCGCGCGCGTCGACGTCGACATCGACATGACGACGAGGTCGGGCACGTTCGACGACGCCACGCCCGTCGAGGAAGCGTTCCTCGAGCGCCACGGCCTGCGCTCGACGGGATGGGTCTTCAACAAGTCCTTCCGTTATCGCGAGGGCGTGATCGAGATCGGCGAGACCATCGCCGTGATGGGGCAGGGCGTGCGCGAGCCCGACCCCGACGCGGTCGGCAAGGTCGGCGGATATCGCTCGGGCCCGCCGACGCGGCTACGGCTCGGCGGCTCGGCGCGTCATCCGATCTTGCTCTCCGACGCGCCCGACACGCTCAAGTAGCGCAGCACGAGCGTCACCGCCTCGCGCTTCACGGCGTCGGCGTCGACGTCGGGCACCTCGATGCTCTGATGGATGAGCGCCTCGACCGCCTCGACGACGACGAACGCGGCGGTGTCGACGTCGACCACGTCGATCTGCTCGCGTCGCCGCCGCAGCATCTCGGCCACCATCTCGGCCGCCTTGCGGTTGGTCTCGCGCAGGCGCGAGAGCTTGCCGACGCGCGGCACCTGCTCGTGCAGCACGCGGTGCAGCGCCGGCTCCACCATGTGCGCGGCGAAGAGCGCGTCGATGACCAGCGGCGTGCTCGCGGCCATCGAGAGGTCGCGGTGCTCGGCGTTCAGGCGCACGAACGTCTCCCACATCTCGGCGTCGTGGCGCTCGATGAGCGCGGCCACGATCGACTCCTTGTTGGGGAAGTACTGGTAGAGCGAGCCGACGCTCACGCCCGCCACCTCGGCGATCCGGTTGGTGGTGGCGTCGTCGTAGCCGTGCTTGACGAGAACGCGAGCGGCCGCGGACAGGATGAGGTCGACCATCTGCCGCGACCGCTCCTGCGACGGTTCCTTTCGCGGATTTAGGCGTGCACGCCGCGCGGCCGTCGGACGGCGGGAACGCGAGTTGTGAACGCGAGTATTAGCTCGCATTCTACGAGCATGGCTCCCAACCTTCCGCTCGTCAAGCTCGCCAGGGTCCTCCGCGCCGGATACATCCTGGTCAAGGATCCCAACCGGCTCGACGAGGTCATCGGCCTCGCCGACGAGCTCGGCAACGATCAGGCGTTCGACGCGATCCTCGTCCACGTGCGCGCCACCGACGACGGGCGCGCCGCGCTCCGCGACCGGCCGCGCGTGCGCGTGAACCTGCCGCGCCTGCGCGCGCTGCCCGACGGCACCTTCGGCCGCGAGGCCGCCCGCTTCCTCGACGAGCGCGGCCTCGATCCCGACAGCCTGCCGCACCGCCCGGGCGGCACCGACAGCCAGTGGCTGCGCGCGCACCTGCTCGAGACCCACGACCTCTGGCACGTCGCGACCGGCTTCGACACCGACGTGCCCGGCGAGGCCGGCCTCCAGGCGTTCTACCTGGCGCAGTTTCCGGGGCGCCTGCCGGCGGTGCTGCTCTCGATCCTCTTCGCCAACATGTTCCTCTACAAGTTCGAGGAGACCGACGCGCGCATGGACGCGATCGCGCGCGGGTGGGCGATGGGCAAGCGCGCGCGGCAGCTCCTCGGTGTGCGCTGGGGCGACCTCTGGGAGAAGCCCCTCACCGAGGTGCGCGCGCAGCTCGCGATCGCGCCGCAGCTCAGCGCTTGAACAGCGACTTGCCGACGAAGCGCGCGTCGTCGCCGAGCGCGTCGGCGATGCGGAGCAGCTGGTTGTACTTGGCGACGCGATCGCTGCGCGACGCCGAGCCGGTCTTGATCTGACCAGCGTTGGTGGCGACGGCGAGGTCGGCGATGAACGCGTCCTCGCTCTCGCCCGAGCGGTGCGAGATGACCGCGGTGTAGCGCGCGTGCTGCGCCGTGCGGATCGCGTCGAGCGTCTCCGACAGCGTGCCGATCTGGTTCACCTTGACCAGGATCGAGTTGGCGATGCCGCGCTCGATGCCGCGCTGGAGGCGCGCGGTCTGCGTCACGAACAGATCGTCGCCGACCAGCTGCGTGCGCGCGCCGACGCGATCGGTGAGCGCCTTCCAGCCGTCCCAGTCGTCCTCGGCGAGGCCGTCCTCGATCGAGACCAGCGGGTACTTCGCCGTCCAGCCCGCGTACAGCTCGACCATCTCGGCCGACGTGCGGGTCTTGCCCTCGTACTGGTACGTCTTGGTGCCCTTGTCGAAGAACTCCGACGCGGCGACATCGAGCGCGAGGAAGATCTGCTCGCCCGCCTTGTAGCCCGCCTTGGCGATCGCCTCGAGGATGGTCGAGAGCGCTTCGTCGGCGGTCGCCATCGCGGGGGCGAAGCCGCCCTCGTCGCCGACGTTGGTGGCCTTGCCCTTGGCCGACAGGATCTTCTTGAGGTTGTGGAACACCTCGACGCCGGCGCGCAGCGCATCCCCGAAGCGATCGAACCCGGCGGGCGCGATCATGAACTCCTGGATGTCGAGGTCGTTGTCGGCGTGCGCGCCGCCGTTGATGATGTTCATCAGCGGCAGCGGCAGCGTGAGCGCGCCCACGCCACCGAGGTAGCGGTAGAGCGGCAGCTCGTGCGCGTCGGCGGCGGCGCGCGCGGCGGCCATCGAGACGGCAAGGATCGCGTTGGCGCCCAGGCCGCTCTTGGTCGGCGTGCCGTCGAGCTCGATGAGCGCGGCATCGATCGCGGCCTGATCATCGGCGTCCATGCCGACCAGCGCCGGCGCGATCGTGTCGGTCACGTTCTGCACCGCGCGACTCACGCCCTTGCCCAGGAAGCGGGCGGGGTCGTTGTCGCGCAGCTCGAGCGCCTCGTGCTCGCCCGTCGACGCGCCCGAAGGGACGATGGCCCGGCCCATCGCGCCGCCGTCGAGGCCGACCTCGGCCTCCACCGTCGGGTTGCCGCGCGAGTCGAGCACCTCACGTGCGTGGATCCAGATGATCTCCGTCATGGCGGCGAACCTACATCATGAAGGCACGTCGATCACCGTCGGATGCGCGTTCGCGCGGGGCACGTGCTAAAAGGCGACCTCCATGAGGAATTTTGGCCTCGCCGCGTTGATGATCGCAACGCTCGCAGTCGGCGCGACCGGCGCGTGCGGTGGTGGCGGAGGCAAGGGCAGCACGACGCCGACCGATCCGGCGTCGGGTGACGCGTTCGCGGCCGTGTTCCGCGCGGTCGAGCAGTGGCGCCAGGGCTGGGAGGTTCGCAGCCTCGAGGCGCTGGCTCCGCTCTACCGGCAAGACGGCAACACCGTCGTCGTGTACCAGGGCCGCGCGCACGTGGGCTGGCCGCAAGCGCAGAACTTCCTGCGCCAGACCGTCGAGGGCGCGAAGAACGTGCACCTCTCCCTCGAGGAGGGCCAGGTCACGTCGATCGGCGTCGGCGGCGCGACGTACTCGGCACGTCTCCTTCGTGAGGTTTCGGATGGTGTGCTCACCGTCACCGACGAGGGCTTCCTGACGATGACGTTCGCGCGCAGCGCGGGCGGCGACCGCTGGGAGATCGTGAGCGAGCACTACTCCTACGCGCCGGTGCCGTGATGGGCGCCGCGAACGAACGCGAGATCGGCGTCGCGCTGCTCGGCCTGGGCAACGTCGGCGCGGGCGTGGTCAAGCTCCTCGAGGACAACGCCGCGGCGATCCGCGCACGCCTCGGCGCGCGCCTCGTGGTGCGGGCGATCGCGGTGCGCGCGCCCGACAAGAAGAAGCGGCTGGTCGAGGTCGACCGCGCGCTCCTCACCACCGACATCCCGGCGATGCTGTCGCGTCCCGACGTCGACATCGTGTGCGAGCTCATCGGCGGCGACGTCGAGGCCAAGGCCGCCGTCGAGCAGGCCATCGCGCACGGCAAACACGTCGTCACCGCCAACAAGATGCTCCTCGCCAAGCACGGCACCGCCGTGTTCTCGGCGGCCGAGGAGAAGAACGTCGACGTCTACTACGAGGCCGCGGTGTGCGGCGGCGTGCCGGTCATCCGCGTGCTGCGCGAGGGGCTGGCGTCGGACCGCGTCGAGAGCATCCACGGCATCGTCAACGGCACCTCGAACTTCATCCTCACGGCGATGAGCGAGCAGGGCACGCCGTTCGCCGACGTCCTGGCCGAGGCGCAGCGCCTGGGCTACGCCGAGGCCGACCCCACGCTCGACGTCGGCGGCGGCGACGCGGCGCACAAGCTCGCCGTCCTCTGCATGCTGTGCTTCGGCGCCATGCTCGACGTCGAGGCCATCCACAAGGAAGGCATCGACACGCTCGACCCGCGCGACTTCCGTTACGCCGAGAAGTTCGGCTACGTCGTGAAGCCGCTGGTCATCGCGCGTGATCACGGCAAGGCCGTCGAGGCGCGCGTGCACCCGACGATGGTGCCGGCGCGCTGGCTGATCGCCGACGTGAACGGCGCCAAGAACGCGCTCTACGTCACGAGCTACGCGCTCGGCGGCTCGATGTATTACGGCTCCGGCGCTGGCATGATGCCGACGGCGATGGCGGTGGTGTCGGACCTGATCGAGGTCGCGCGCAACCTGATGGCCAAGGCGGCGGGCGCGCGCCCGACGCGGCGCCACCGCGCGCTCGCGTCAAAACCGCTCTTGCCGATGGCGGATATCCGCTCGCGCTACTACCTGCGCTTCTCGGTGGCCGACCGGCCCGGCGTGCTCGGCCAGATCACGACGATCCTCGGCCACCACGAGGTGTCGATCGAGCAGGTCATCCAGGACGCCGAGAAGGATCCCGGCCGCGACAGCGGCGCGACCGTCTTCGTCGTCACGCACCAGGCGCGCGAGGGCGACGTGCAGGCGGCGCTCGCCAAGATCGGCTCGCTCCCGATCGCCGCGGCGCCCCCGCGCCTCATCCGCATCGCGGAGTGACGAAGCAATCCGAGGGCCGGCCGCGAGGAGTGGGGCAGCGAGCGAAGCGAGTAACGGGGTAGCGCCCACGACGAAGCGGCCGAGCGCGCGCAGCGCGCGAGCAGGCCCGAGGAAACAAGAATGATTCACGAGCAGCGCATCATCTTCGGCGACACCGACCAGATGGGGGTCGTGTACTACGCCAACTACCTGCGCTTCTTCGAAGCGTCGCGCGCCGCGTACCTGCGGGCGCTGGGCAAGAGCTACAAGGACCTCGAGGCGGCGCAGGTCGCGCTCCCCGTGGTCGAGGCGCATTGCAGGTACCGTTCGCCCTCGTATTACGAGGACCTCCTCCTCGTCGAGGTCGAGATCACGGAGCTGCGCGCGGCGTCGATGCGTTTCGGCTACGTCGTGCGCCGCGGCACGACCATCATCGCGGAAGGATTCACGCGCCACGCGGTCATCGGCCCGACCGGGCGCCCGCGCGCACTCCCCCCGGTGCTGCGGGATTCGCTACCCGTACGGTCCCTGAGCACGGGCGCGTCGGGCGGCTCCGGCGATTGATCCGCCCGCTGGCGCCGTGGTCTAGTCGCCGCGCCATGGACGATCGCAACCTCGCCCTCGAAGTCATCCGCATCACCGAGGCCGCCGCGCTGGCGTCGGCGCGGCTCATGGGCCGCGGCGATCGCAAGCTGGCCGATCACGTCGCCGTCGAAGCGATGCGCCGCGCGTTCGACACCATCGACATCCGCGGCACGGTCGTCATCGGCGAGGGCGAGCGCGACGAGGCGCCGATGCTTTACATCGGCGAGCGCGTCGGCCGCGGCTGGCTCGACAACGACGACGACTCGCCGCGCGTCGACATCGCCGTCGATCCGCTCGAGGGCACCAACCTCTGCGCGACCGGCGCGCCCGACGCGATCGCCGTCATCGCGATCGCCGACGACGGTCAATTTCTGAACGCGCCCGACACGTACATGGAGAAGCTCGCCGTCGGCCCCGAGGCCAAGGGCGTGATCGACATGCGCGAGAGCCCCACGTGGAACCTCCAGCGCATCGCCGCCGCGAAGGGCAAGCGCGTCGAGGATCTGGCCGCGGTCATCCTCGATCGCGATCGCCACAGCGACCTCATCGGCGAGGTGCGCCAGGCCGGCGCCCGCATCCGCCTCATCGGCGACGGTGACGTCTCGGGCGCGGTCATGACCACGCGCGAGGACTCGGGCATCGACGTCCTGTTCGGCACCGGCGGCGCGCCCGAGGGCGTGATCTCGGCCGCCGCCATGCGCTGCGTCGGCGGGGAGATCCAGGCGCGCCTCAAGTTCCGCAGCGAGGACGAGAAGCAGCGCGCCTACAAGATGGGCGTGAAGCCGGAGGGGCACATCTACTCGACCGAGGAGCTCGCCTCGGGCCACGTGATGTTCGCCGCCACCGGCGTGACCCGCGGCTACCTGCTCGACGGCGTGCGCTTCACCGGCAACGGCGCGCACACGCAGTCGATCGTGATGCGCTCGAAGTCGGGCACCGTGCGCATGATCGACGCCGAGCACCGCTTCGATACCAAGCCGTCGTACTTCGCAGCCGGCGGGAAGTAGCTTCGCCGCTTGATGCCAGCTGGTGCCGCTGGTCACGCGGCATGCGTCTGCGATGCTGTGCGCGATGTCAGTCATCGCGCGACCTCGAGTGCTGTTCCTCCTCGGTGCGATTGCCGCCAGCGCCGCGTGTAGCGGTGGCGATGACGGCCCCGCCGGTGGGCTCGACGCGGCGCCGCAGCCGGATGCCGCGCCCGATGCACGTCCCCAGGGCATGGTGATGCTCGGCTCGCGCGGCACCTGTCCGCGCGAGATCAAGGCCGACGGCGATACGCTCTACTGGCTCGAAGAGGACACGCTCGTCCGCAGCAGCGCGACGACCTTCAGCCCCGAGGTCATCTACAGCGGTGTGAACGGCGGCGACCTGCAGGTGGCCGGCGGCGCCGCCTACTGGCTCGGCACCTGGCCGGTGCGGCTCGACCTCGAGGAGCGCGTGGCGCGGCCGATGGTGACCACCGACGTCACCGGGCTGACCGTCGTCGACGGTGAACGTCCGATCGTGATCGCGGACTTCAAGCGCATCGCCGAGATCGAAGCCGGCGGCGTGCTCCGTGACCTCCACACCGAGACGACCTCGACCCTCACCGACCTCGAGCGCAGCGGCACCTGGCTGTTCTGGACCCGCCGTCCGGACAGCGGTGGCGGCGCGTACCTGCACTGGCGGGACGCCGTCAGCGGTTTCTACGGCGGCGGCCTGCTCGTCGACAACCGGGTCGCGTTCGCCTCCGGGGAGCACCTGGCGTTGATCGTGCGTCTCGTGGAGGGCCGGTACTCGCTCGGGGCCGTTCGCGGCGGTGTGCTCTCGGAGGTCCAGTTCCTCTCGTTCACGCCGAAGCGCCTGACGGTCGGCGCCGACAGCTCGGTGTACGCGCTTGGCGCGGAGAACGACCGCCTGGTCCACGCGGCGTCGTCCGGCGGTGTCTACCGCTTCGACGCGACGTCCACGGACCTGCGCTTCGACGAGCTGGTCGCGGTGGGGGAGGGCGCGGTCGTGGTCGACTGCAACGGTCCCGCGACCTACTACCGCTGGTATCCGTGAGCCCGACCTCCGATGATACGATAGTCAGGTGAGCGAGCTCGCACAGCCCGTTCCAGGGGCCCGGGTCGCCGGCAAGTACGAGCTCATCGAGATCGCCGGCAAGGGCGGCATGGCGACGGTGTGGCGCGCCTACCAGCACGGGCCCGGCAACTTCCGCCGGCAGGTGGCCGTCAAGCAGCTCTATCCGCACCTCGCCGAGCAGGCGATGTACGAGGAGATGTTCATCGAGGAGGCGCGCGTCGGCGCCGAGCTCCGCGATCCCAACATCGCGCAGGTCTACGACTTCATCAGCGATAGCAAGCAGTACTACCTGATCCTCGAGTGGATCGAGGGCATCGAGCTGGCGACGTACATCGACTACCTGGTCGCGGTGGCGCAGCGGCCGGCACGCTGGGAGAACATGGTGGCGGCGGGCATCGGCATGCTGCGCGGGCTGTCGGCCGCGCACGAGCGCGTCGACGAGGACGGCGCGCCGCAGCCGATCGTCCATCGCGACGTGTCGCCGCACAACCTGGTCATCAGCGAGACCGGCAACGCGCGCCTGATCGATTTCGGGCTGTCGCTCGCGACCGATCGCCCCGGCGAGGACACGGACCCCGGCATCGCCAAGGGCAAGATCTCGTACCTCGCCCCGGAGATCCTCCACGGCGGCCGCGCCAACCCGCTGTCGGATCAGTTCTCGGCGGCCGCGACGCTCTGGGAGGCGCTCTCCGGGCGCAAGCTGTTCTTCGGCGAGACGCCGCACGAGACGCTGCGCATGATCGCCGACGGGCGCACCGTGCCGCTGCAGGCCATGCGCGCCGACGTGCCCGTCGAGCTGTGCCATGCCGTGCACAAGGCGCTCTCGCCCGATCCGGCGCACCGCTTCCCCTCGACCCGCGTGTTCGCCAACCAGCTGGCCACGATCCTCGCCGCGTCGAACGTGCGCGACACGTACACGGGGCTGGGCGAGACCGTGCGCGAGGCGCGCCTCCAGCTGGCGCTCGGCCACCGCTCGCAACCGGCGGCGCCGGCGCCGCGCGCCAAGGAAGACGAGTCGGCGGTCATCGAGCTCGAGAACACCGACCTCGAGAAGCCGAACGTCAGCGAGCTCTGGACCCTGCCAGGGTCTTGAACGAGACTCCCGCGCGCGTAGAACCTAGAGGTTGAAGTTGAGCTTGATGGTCTCGCCGGCCTTCACCGTGACGGTGCGGGTGACCGGCCGCATGCCCGGGTTCTTGAACGTGAGCACGTGGCGGCCGACGGGGAGCTCGACGCCGGCGAACGGCGTCTCGCCGAGCTTGCGACTGCCGAGGTAGACCACGCTGTACGGCTGCGTGCGCGCGGTGAGGTAGCCGCCGCGGGCGCCGCTACTGCCGCCGCTCCCCGACTTCTTCTCGAGGACGATCTCGAGCGTGCGGTGCTCGCCGGCGGCGAGGTCGACGATGCGCGTGGTCGGCGCGTATTTGTCGCGGGTGACGACGATCGTGACCTTGCCGGGCGGATGGTCTCGGAGGACGAGCGGCGTGGAGCGCGGGCGCGCGCCGTCGACGGAGGCCTTGGCGCCAGGTGGACGGGCGACGATCTCGAGCGTCGCGGTCGGTGCCGGGATCGGGGCGCCGGCGTCGGGTGCGGGGACGCCGGCGTCGGGGACGGGGTCCGGATCGCGGGCGTCGAGCTCGGGTGACGGATCGACGAGGGGCGACGACGCGTCGACGGGGAGCGAGCGCGCGACGGTGGCGGCGTCGGGGGTGACGCCGGCGAGCTCTGTCCGGCTTCCGGACAAGGCGCCGCTGCCGATCACGACGGCGACGATGGCCGCGACGGCCAGGACGCCGGCCGCGGCGAGCAACAGCGGCGAGCGCCGGCGGATCCGCTCGCTGGTGGGTAGACGAACCTCGACCACGCGCGTGGTGCCGTCGCCGACGTCGAGGCTCGGCAGCGCGATGGTGAACTCGTCCTGCGTCGGCGGCCGCGGGATGGGCGGCGGCGTCGCGCGCGGCGGCACGCCCGGCGGCGGCGTCATGTGCGCCGGCGGTCCCGGCGGCGGCGTCATGTGCGCCGGCGGTCCGGGCGTGACCGGCATCCCCGGCAGCGGCTGCGGTTGCAGATGCGGCTGCGATCCCGGCTCGGTCCGCGGCGTCGCGATCCGCCCCAGCGCCGGCGGCGCGTCGGTGATCGCCGTGACGCGCGTCGCGACGGGGCCCTCGCCCGTGAAGTGCGCGACCTGCGTGCCCTGACCCGGCGCCGGCCCCCGAGCTGCGGACGGTGGCGGATTGGTCCGGCGTCCCTCGTCGATCGACGGCACCATGCCGGTCGTGCTGGTGCGCGGGAAGCGCGGCCGGATCCACTCGCCGAGCTGGAGCGGCGTGGCCAGGATCGGCGAGTCCTTGATGATCTCCTCGAGCGACGCCTGCAGCTGCGCCGCGCTCGGCCGATCGTTGCGATCGCGCTCGAGCGCCCAGCCCACCGCGGACGCCAGCGGCGCCGGCACGTGCGGCGCGACCTGCTCGACGCGCGGGAAGCGACAGTCGCGCATCACCTTCATCGCCTCGACCACGTCGCCGCGATCGACGATGTTGCGCCCCGCGAGGATCTCCCACAACACCACGCCGAGCGAGAACACGTCGCTGCGCCCGTCGAGCTGCTTGCGTGTCGTCTGCTCCGGCGACATGTACGCGTACTTGCCCTTCACGATCCCCGGCTGCGTCTCCTCGGCCTTGCTCACCGCCTTCGCAATGCCGAAGTCCACCAGCTTCACGACGCCGTCGTACGAGATCATAATGTTCTGCGGCGACACATCGCGATGCACGAGGCCGAGCGCCCGCCCGTCCGCGTCCTCCTGCCGGTGCGCGTAGGCGAGCGCGCCCGCGGCGTCGGCGCCGACGCGCGCCACCAGCACCGGCGGGATGGGCTCGCTCGCCGCGTGCTTGATGAGCTGCCCGCTGTGCACGCCGTCGACGAACTCCATCGCGATGAAGTAGCTCTCCTCGAACTGACCGAGCTCGTAGATGTGCACGATGTTCGGGTGCGCGAGCCGCGCCGCGTAGCGCGCCTCGTCGAGGAACATCTTGATGAACTCGCGCGAGTCGGCGAGGTGCGGGAGGATGCGCTTGACCGCGACGCGCCGATCGAAGCCCTCGACGCCGCGCTGCCGCGCCAGGAACACCTCGGCCATGCCGCCGCGCGCGAGCCTCTTGCCGAGCACGTACTGACCAAACGGAATGCCGGCGGGCGCGGCCACGGGAGACCACGAGACTACCGCAGCACGAGGCTGCAACCTGAACGGCGCAGGCCTACATCGCGTACCAGGCCGCTGCACACGATCGTGTGCACCGCCGCCCGCGTGATTTCGTGCGTTTGCCGACGGCGCGTTGTGGCACCGGCAATGCAATCAGCCACCTCATGCACACACGATCCCTGAGGGGGTTTGTGGGTGCGATCGTGCTCGCGCTGGCCACGCCAGCGGCGGCCGATCGCGTCCATGCACACGCGCACGAAGACTTCAGCGACGTTCCCGCGTCGTTCGCGCCCGAGCGCTGGCAGACCGGCGCCGCCGTCGGCACCGACCGCACCGGCGACCTCCGTCCCGAGGCGAACGCGATCATCGACGCGCTCGAGCACGCGGACGCGCCGCTGACCGTCGACGAGATCCCGGGCGTCGATCGCATCGATCCGCACACCGGCGGCGGCATCGCGCACCTCGTGATGCCCGCGACCATCCGGGTGTGGCGCCGCGGCCTCGACGGCTCGGGCACGTCGTGCTCGGGACGCGTCGACACGATTCCTCTCGAGCAGTACGTGAAGGGCGTCCTGCCCCACGAGTGGATCCGCTCCTGGAACAACGAGTCGCTCAAGGCCGGCTCGGTCGCCATCCGCACCTACGCCGCGGCGTGGATCGCGATGGGCGGCAAGTACGACTGCGCCGATCTCGACGACACCACCGCCTCGCAGGTCTACCGCGACGAGTTCTTCGCCAACACCAACGCCGCGGTCGACGCGACCTCCGGCGTCCACGTCGTGCGCAACGGCGCGCTGGTCTTCGCCGAGTACTCGGCCGAGAACGGCAACCCGACCGCGTTCGGCGTCTCCGAGTCGGTCTGCTCCGGCCACGCCGTCAACGGCCACGGCCGCGGCACCTGCCAGTGGGGCACGCAGCGCTGGGCGCAGCAGGGCCAGACCTGGCAGTGGATGATGACGCACTACTATCCCAACGCATCGCTGGCCGGCGGCGGCCCCGCGTACGACGCGTCGCTCGGCGCCACCGATCACCGCACCACGCTCACGTCGGGTGACGAGATGGTGGTGTGGATCGAATACGGCAACGACGGCACCACGTCGTGGACGCACGACAACGTCTTCGTCGGCACCACCGGCCCGCGCGATCGCGAGAGCTCGTTCTTCAAGGCGGAGAACTGGGTGTCGGCGTCGCGCCCCACCGCCGTCGATCAAGCCAGCGTCGCGCCCGGCTCGGTCGGTCGCTTCACGTGGGCGATGATCGCGCCCGACGTGACGCAGGAGACGACGTTCACCGAGAGCTTCGCGCTCGTCAACGCGGCCGGCGAGTGGTTCGGCCCCGCCGACGACGCGGTCACGTGGACCATCACGGTCGTGCCGCGCGAGGGCACGGATCCCGGCGATCCGAACGATCCGGGCGACCCGAACGATCCGGGTGATCCCGGCGACCCGAACGACCCCAGCGCACCCGGCTCGGAGTCCGGCGGCTGCTCGACCTCCGACGGCGCCGCCAGCGCGGTGTTCGTCCTCATGATGGTGGCCGGGCTCGCGGTCTCCCGTCGCCCTCGCTTCGCCGCGCTCGTCGGTGCCTGCCTCGCCTTCATCCTGCCCGCGTGCACGCCCGACAACGGCTCGCGCGCGCCGCGCCTGGGCAACCCCGTCGGCGGCGACTCCGAGCTCGCCGCGATCTTCGACGACGTCGCGCGCGAGCGCGGCGTGCCCGCGCCGATCCTCGCCGCCGCCGCGTACACGCAGACGCGGCTCGCCATGATCGTCCCGGAAGACGACGGTCACGGCCACGGTCCCGCGGCGTGGGGGCTGTTCGCGCTCACCGACCACGCCGGCACCGAGCGCGACGTCGTCCGCGGCGCGGCGCTCGCCGGCGTCGACCCGGCGCTCGCGCGCACCGACGCGCGCGCCACGACCGAGGTCGCCGCCGCGCTGCTCCTCGATCACGCCGCCGCCACCGGCGGCAAGCCGCGCACGCTCGCCGGCTGGGACGACGCGCTCGCCGCGTTCGCCGGCGGCGGCGACGCGGGCAAGAGCTTCGCCACCGACGCGCTCACCAATATCGCGCGCGGCACGCAGGGCCGCGACGACGCGTTCAAGACGCTCGTCATCTCCGCGCGCCCCGACGCTGCGCCCGCCGGCGACGGCCTCGGCACCGCCGTGCAGGCGCTCGGTTATCCCGGCGCGATCTGGAATCCGGCCAGCACGGCCAACTACCAGAACGCGAACCGCGGCGCCGCGCAGATCAACTACGTCGTCATCCACACCACGCAGGGCAGCTACAACGGCACCATCTCGTGGTTCAAGAACCCCGACGCGTCGGTCTCGTCGCAGTACGTGGTCCGCTCCGTGGACGGCCAGATCACGCAGATGGTCGACGACGCCGACATCGCGTGGCACGACGCGTGTTTCAACACCAACTCGATCGGCATCGAGCACGAGGGCTTTGTCGCCGATCCCGATCGCTGGTACACGCCGGCGCTCTACATGCGCTCGGCCGAGCTGACCGCGTGGCTATGCGACGCCTACGGCATCCCGAAGGATCGCCAGCACATCTACGGCCACGGCGACGCGCCTGACTGCAGCGATCACACCGACCCCGGCTCGGGCTGGGACTGGAACGGATACATGGAGCTGGTCCGCACCGGCGGCGCGCCGTCGTTCGGAGCGTCGGCCGGCGCCTCCGAGCACCCCAACCAGATGACGTCGGGCGACGAGGGCGTCGTCTTCTTCGAGTTCCGCAACGACTCGAACCTCACGTGGAGCATCAACGACACGCGCCTCGGCACGCAGGAGCCGATGGATCGCGAGTCGCCGTTCTACGTCGACGGCAACTGGCTGGGTGCCAGCCGTCCGACCGGCGCCGATCACTCGAACTACGCGCCGGGCGCGGTCGGCCGCTTCACGTTCGCCATCAAGGCGCCGGAGGTCACCGAGGAGACGACGTTCCACGAGTCGTTCCAGCTGGTGCAGGAAGGCGTGACGTGGTTCGGCCCCATCGTGTCGATGGACATCACCGTCGTCCCGCGCGACGGCGGCACGGACCCCGGCACCGATCCGGGCACGGACCCCGGCACCGATCCGGGGACCGACCCGGGCACGGATCCGGGCGTCGAGACCGGCGGATGTTCGACGAGCGGTCGCCACGGCGCCGGAACGGCGAGTAGCGCGGCGCTGCTCCTATGTGCGATCTTCCTCGTCGGTGTCTCGCGTCTTCGCAGCTCGGGTCGCACGCGTCGCGTGGTTCGTCGCATCCCGCGTCGCATTCGGCGCTAGCGGGCTCGCTACCGGTCTCGCCGCTTGCGGCGGGCCGGCCGTGACGCTCACCGTCGATGGTGATCGCGCGGTGCCCGACGAGCTCGACGCGATCTGCGTGGGCGTCGCCGATCGCGATCTGACGGGCGGCGCGTTCGGGCGCACGTACCGGCTCGAGGGCCGGCTCGGTCGCCTGCCGCAGACGCTCGCGGTCGAGGCCGGGCAGGCCGGCTCGGCGCTGGCGTGGGCGCGCGGCTACCGCGGCGGCGTGGCGGTCGCGCAGGACGTGGCGTCGATGTCGTTCGACGGCGACGTGACGCTGCGGCTCGATCGCTGTCCGCAGGCGCACACCGGCACGATCACCGAGACCGCGATGGTCGCAGCGCCGGCGGTGCGCCTGGTCGCGTCGATGGGGCAGGGCGGCACCGTCGCGGTGGCCGTCGACGGCAGCGGCGCGACCGTGATCGACGCGGACGGTGCGACGCTCACCGGCACCGCGCTCGCCGCCGGCGGCGCGACCGTGGTCGCGTTCGATGCCGACGGCGACTGCGACGACGATCTCGCCGTGGCCACGGCCGCCACGCTCACGCTGTTCACGCGTGACGGCACGACGTTCACGGCGGGCGCGACGTTCCTCGGCGCGGCGGCGCTGGTCGCGTTCGACGCCGATCGCGACGGCGATCAGGATCTCGTGGCCGGCGCCGGCGCTGGGCTGGCGATGTACGAGAACGACGGCGTGGGCGGCTTCACCGCCGCGGCCGCCGGCACGATCGACGATGGCAACGCCGTCACCGCCGTGAGCGCGCTCGCCGCCGGCGATCTCGACGGCGACGGCAACGCCGATCTGATCGTGGGCCAGGCCGGCGCGCCGCCGGTCGTGCTGGTCGGCGACGCGTCGGGCACCGGCGTCCTCGCCCTCGCGCCCGCGGTGTTCCCGCCCGTGTCGCTCACGGTGCGCGACCTCGCCCCCGCCGACGTCGACGGCGACCTCGATCTCGACGTCGTCGTCGTGCTCGACGGCGCGCCCGCGCGCGTCTACGTCAATCGCGACGGTCGCCTCGAGGATCAGAGCTTCATCCGTCTGCCGCAGCCCGCGCCCGCGGCGACCGGCGCGGCGGCCGGCGACTGGGACGGCGACTGCGCGCCCGATCTCGTGCTCGCCGCGGCCGCGACGCCGGCGCTGCGCGGCGGCTCCGACGGCGTGTTCCTCGCCGAGAGCGCGCTCGCGTCGGCGGCTGCGACCGTGCTCGCCGACATCGACGACGACGGCGATCCCGATCTCCTCCTCGCAGGCGGCGGCGCCGTCCGGTGGTACCGCCGGTGAAGCGCGCGCTCGTCCTCGTCGTGCTCGGGCTCGCGACCCTGAACGTCGCGGTGCCGCGCATCGCGCACGCTCAGCCCGCCGACGCGCGCGCGAAGAAGCTGCTCGAGGCCGGCGAGCGCTTCTTCGCCGACCTCGAATATCGGAAGGCGATCCAGGTGCTCCTCCCGGTCACGCGTGACCCCGCGGCCTCGCGCGCGCAGCGCGTGCGCGCCTGGGAGCTCGTCGCGCTGTCGCGCTTCATCGTCGGCGATCGCGGCGGCGCGCGCACCGCGTTCGAGCGCGTGCTCGAGGCTGACCCCGGCTTCCAGCTGCGCGACACGTCGGGCTCGCCGCGCATCCGCGAGTTCTTCGACGAGGTGCGCGCCGACGTGCTCGGCGCCGGCACCTCCGCCGACGTCGATCTCGAGCTCGCCGCGCCACGCGCCGGCACCGCCGGCACACGCCTCGAGCTCGAGCTGCGCGTCACGCGGGGCGCACGCGCGGTGACCGAGGTCGTCGTCCTCCATCGCAAGGTCGGCGTCCTCGCGTACGACACGTCGACGGCGCGCAATGTCTCCGACGATCGCTGGCGCGCGGCCGTGCGCCTCGAGAGCGCGAAGCGCGCCTATACGATCGAGTACTACGTCGAGGCGCGCGGCGCCGGCGGCTCGGTGCTCGCGCGCGTCGCGACCCCGGATGCGCCGCTGGTCCTCGAGATCTCCCCCGGCGGAGGCGAGATCCGTCCGTGGTACGGACGCTGGTATGTGATCGCCGGCGCAGCGGCGGTCGCCGCCGGCGCGACCGGCGCTGTGATCCTCGGTACACGCGGCCCCGGCGACGGCTCGCTTCCGCCTGGAACCGTCACCGTAACTCCGTGAGACTGCTACTCCGGAACGCCCGCGCCCACGACTGTGATCGAACCGCGCGACCCGGCTTCTCACCGACCTGAGGGGTTGTTAGGTCCGTGCCGATCAGTGTGACCAACGGACGCGGTACTGAGGGTTCGATCAGTGCCTGAGCACGGGTCGGGTGCATAAGTCACCAATTCTTGGTTCTTGACCGTGTGGGGTGAGGTGTGAGTAGTGTCCCCCACCTTTTCCGTTTCCTGCCAGCGTGGCCGCTGGGACCAACCGACAAAGAGGGAGTCTGACGATATGAAGAAGCTAGCTTTGGGAACCTTGTTGATTGCCGGGCTCCTCGCCGCGTGCGGCGGCGGCGACGACGACGGCGTGACCGTGATCGACGCCGCGGGCGGCGGCGACACGGGCCAGACTGCCTGCAACCCGCTGGGCGCCCCCGGCTCGCAGGGCTGCCTCACCGGCCAGAAGTGCACCTGGATCCAGGTCCAGGACACGCCGGAGGCCCTCGGCAAGCTCGGCTGCGTGCCGGACGGCACCGCGGCCCTCGGCGCGGCGTGTACCGTCGGCGCGGTCGGCGAGACCACCGGCTTCGATGACTGCCAGGCTGGCCTCTACTGCATCAACAGCGTCTGCCAGGACGTCTGTGGCTTCGACGGCTCGGCCGGCGCGGCCTGCCAGAGCGGTTACAACTGCACCCGCTACTCGGACACCTTCGCCAACGGCGAGGACGATCCCGTCGCCGGTATCTGCAACCCGGGCTGCGACCCGCTCACGCAGATCAAGTCGGGCACCAACCCGCCGGCCGCCTGCGGCACCAACATGGGCTGCTACATGCTGACCAGCCAGACGGAGGCCATCGCGGTCTGCGCCGGCGCCGGCATGGTGATGCACAACGCCGACATCACGGGCCAGGCGTACGCCAACTCGTGCGTCCCGGGCGCGCAGCCGCGCCGCAAGGACGCGGCCACGCAGACCGTCCAGTGTGGCGGTCTCTGCAAGATGGTCGACGTCACCTCGACCACGAACATGACCGACGAGGGTGGCCAGGTCACGGCCGCCGCGGGCGACAAGGACCAGTGCGTGGCTTCGTGGGCCGCCGCGCCCCCGGCCGACGGCACCGCCGGTGAGTCGTGCCGCTACTGGTGGTCGCGCGAGCCGTTCGACAACCTCTCGCCGTACAGCAACTCGGTCGGCTGGTGCTACAAGCACGCCGCCTTCCAGTACGACTCGAATGGCGACATGACCCCGGACCGCGCGTTCCCGCGCTGCACCACGCTCACCACGGGCGACGTCGAGCCGCCCATCGGCAACCCGCCGCACAACGACGCGCAGTACTTCTGGTGCCTCGCGCTGCCGCCGCCCATGCTCCAGGGCGCGCAGCACAACATCAAGGCCTTCCACGCTCGCATGGAGCCGAAGGCTGACCGTCTCATCGACTGGAGCCGCCGCGCTCACTGAGATGACGACATCGCTCGCTCGAAAGAGCGAGTGAGCAGCGGGCTCCGACGGGAACGTCGGGGCCCGTCGTCGTTTCGGGGGATCACGATGAGAGCCGCCGATCGGCAACCCGATGCACAACGACACACGCTACTTCTGGTGCGTCGCGAAGCCGCCGCCGATGCTCGCGGGCGCGATGCGCGACATCAGGCGCGGGCACGCGCCCCTGGAGCCGCGCCTCGACAGGCTGGTCGAGCACGGCCGCCGTGCCCGATGATTCGCGCCGCACAGCGACGGCACCGCTCGACTCAGTCTGGCGGCGGAAGTGCGAACGCCTGATGCGCGATCTTCATCGTGCCGGACGGGATCAGGACCGAACCGGTTCGCGTGCGGGTGATGCAACGACCCACGCCACCCCCGCCGCCCGCGATCGCCGGTGCTGTTCCCGTTCCGGCCGACCCGGCCAGGGTCGTTTCGGTCCCGCCGATACCTCCGACACCACAACTGGCGCAGGTGGCCGCGGCTGCGTTCGAAGCCCCGATTGTCGTGCCGGCTGCGCCGTTCGCGCCGACTGTCCCGCTGTTTGAAGCTGCACCGTTTCCGCCGCGCCCCGCAACGATGGCTCCTGTATCGAAGGTAATCGTCGGAGCTTCGATCAAGACGCCACCACCGGCCCCGCCACCTGTTGCGCGATACGACGTGCAGCCGGCCGTGCTGCACGTTGCCCGGCCGCCCCCACCGCTCACGTCGATCAGAGCGGTGGGCGCAAGGACGACCTTGGTGCGAGTCGCAAGCTGCAGAGCGCCGCCAGCAGGTCCGCCACTCACAAGCCCCCCCGTTCCACCGGCGCATCCACCTCCGAGCGGGTTCATGTAGATGCGCATGTTGAAGTCGCCTGACCCTCCGGCCCCGCTCGTGCTCGATGATCCACCCAGTGCGTAGAAGGCACCGCCACCGCTAGCAAGCGATGCATACGTACCGACGCAGCCTGCCGTAGTTACGCGGCCAGGGCCACCGGCGGGGCCGGACAGGTCGATCGTTCCCGCGATGTAGATGTCGAACTCCGAGACGATCGCCAGCGCCCGCGTGCCCGTCACGGTGAGCGTCGTCCCCTGTGGGACCGTGAATGAACGCAGCTTGAGGACCAGGATCTCAGGCCCGTATGTTTGTGTGAGCACCGACGCCGGGACCGAGTAAGCGGTGTCGTTGTCGAGCGTCACGACGGTGACACCGCTTCCGCTGTTGAAGTTGGAGGTATCGATCGCTTTGACCGTGCGAGGCGTGAGGTCTGCGG
>DATLEB010000335.1:0-4029 GCA_035525615.1 Kofleriaceae bacterium
CTGACGGTACCCCAACTCCGTGCTTGCTGCGTTCCGCACGAGGAGTAGGGTGAGACTCACAACCGACGGGGAGGTGCAGCATGTCGAGGATCACGAAGGTCCTGATCGCCACCGACTTCTCGCCGCACTCGGCCGCGGCGTTGCGAACGGCATCCGAGCTCTCGGGCCGGCTCGGTGTACCGCTCATCATCTACAACGCCGTCCAGATCCCGACGTACCCGCTGCCGGAGGGGATGCTCACGCGTTCGCCCGACGTGATCTCCGAGCTGGTCACACGCGCGCAGCAAGCGCTCGACGATCAGGGTGCCGCGGCCGTGTCGCTCGGCGCGCACGCGGTGTCGACGCAGTGGAGCGAGGGGGCGCCCGCGACCGAGATCGTGAAGGTCTCCCGCGAGCAAGGGGCCGACCTGATCGTCGTCGGCAGTCACGGTCGGGGCGTCATCGCGCGCGCGATCCTCGGCTCGACCGCCGACAAGGTGATCCGGTCAGCGCACGGGCCGGTGCTCGTCGTGCCGCACGATCACTGACCGGTCACTGACCCGTCACTGACGGCGGCGACGGCGAAGACCGGCGACCAGCATCCCGAGCGTCAGCGCGAGGCCACCGGCTGCGCCGTTTCCACCCGACGAGCAGCCGCCGGTGATCGTGTCGGCGCGGCCGTCACCGTCGACGTCGTCGCTGCCCGAGCCGCTGCCGCCACCGCCACCACCGCCGCCGCCGCCACCACCGCCGCCGTTCGCGACGACAGTGACGTTGATCGTCGTGGTCACGGTCTGGCCGGCCATGTCGACGGCGAGGAGCTGCAGCACGTGCGCGCCGGTCGCGAGGCTCGTCACCTGGAAGTCGAACGGCGCCGACGTCGCGGTGGCGTAGCTGACGCCGTCGATGTGGAGCTCCACGCGGGCGATGTCGGTGTCGACGATCGACGTGGCCACGGTGAAGGTCGGCGCCACGGTCGCGCCGTTGGCGGGCGCGGTCACCTGCGCCATGGGCGGCATGTTCACGACCGGCGCGCCATAGACCAGCGCGACGCCTTCGCGGTCACGCTGCGTGAACGCGAGCGTCGTGGACGTGCCGTTGCACTGCGGGTAGTGCATCACCGACGCGGAGTCGTACGTGGTCACGCCGCGGAACTGGTTGTCCTCGGCGCACTGCGCGGCGTTGGCCTCGGGGCGCACGTGCTCGTGGCGGAAGCCGAGGGTGTGGCCGAGCTCGTGGCCCATGATGTTGGCGAGCGGGATGCCGCCGGTCTGGTTCGGATCGAACGCGGTGAGATCGACCAGCACGTTGCGATCGGCGCGCGCGTTGTCGGGGAAGAAGGCGCGGGCCAGGTACTGGCCGCCGCTGTTCACCGGGTTCACGTCGAACAGGACGTTGGTGTTGGTGGCGGTGCAGCTGGCGTCCTGCGCGGCGACGTACTTGAAGTCGACGTCGGCCATCTTCTCCCAGCCGTTGTCGGTGGCCGCGGCCATCGCCGCGACCACGGCGGCCTTGTTGGCGCCGAAGCTGTTCGAGATGCAGTAGGTGAGGTTCTTCTTCTGGGTGGCGCTCCATTTGATGTCGGCGCCGTTGTTGTAGATGGTGAGCGCGCCCTGCTGGAGCGAGCTGTAGAAGTCGAAGAGGGCGGCCTCGCCGCGGATGGGGCGGTCCCAGTCGACGATGAACATGCCGGTGCCGGGCTCCCGGTAGACGGCCGCGCGGAACTCGTCCCAGGTGACACCGTCGGCGCTGGAGCCGAGGCGGGGCTGATCGACACAACCGACGAGTCCGAGGGTGAGGCCGACAGCCGCCAGGCGGTGGTTCATGTTCCGCTGCTATTTCAAGCGCGGGGCCAGTGTAGGTACGGTTTGCCTTCGCGTACTTACGGCTGGCGTCACGGGGCCCGGGGGCCCCACGCGTGATGGCTCGAGGCTACGGGCGCTTTGCCGAGATCTCGATGATGGCCTCGCGGACGAAGCGGCTGGGGCCGTCGTCGTCGGCCGCTCCCGGCCAGAGCAGCTCGGTGGCGGCGCCGCTGAGCGCGAACGGAAGCTTGACCGCGCGGAGGTGCGGGCGGGTGGCGCGGATCTGCGCGGCGATGGTCGCCGGGATGGTGGCGAGGAGCGGCGAGCCGTCGATGAGCGCGCCCATGTTGGCGAAGGTCGCCACCGAGCAGCGGATGTTGCGCGGGCGGCGGATCACGTCCTCGACGATGCCTCGCAGATCGGCGTTGTACGAGACCACGATGTGGTCGGCGGCGAAGTAGGCGTCGCGGGTGAGCGGGCCCCTGATGCGCGCGTGACGCGGGTCGTACAGGCAGACGAAGCCGCCGAAGAAGAGCGACTTGCGTCGGATGCCCGCGGGCACCGCGTCGGTGACGGTGACGGCGGCGTCGACGGCGCCCGAGCTGAGCGCGGCGACCACGGTGCGGAACTGGACGTGGATCGCGATGACCTTCATGCGCGGCGCGCGCTCGCCGAGGTGGCGGAGGAGCGGCGGGAGCAGCCAGACCTCGGCGCTGTCGGAGAGGCCGAGGCGGATGGTGCGGTCGCTGGTGCGTGCGTCGAGCTCGGCGGGCGCGAGCGCGGCGGCGACGAGGGCAGGGAGGTGGACGCCGACCTCGGTGCGCAGGCGCTGGCCGCGGGCGGTGAGCACGAGGCCGCGGCCCTGGCGCGCGAAGATCGGCGCGCCCACGGCGTCGCGGAGCCGGCGGAGCGCGGCCGAGACCGCGGGCTGCGTCAGGTAGAGGCGATCGGCGGCGGCGGTCACGCTGCCCGCGTCGGCGACGACGGCGAAGACGCGCAGGAGGTTGAGGTCGAGGTCCCTTCCATAATTCTCGGTCATGGATTCCATACATCCTATTCGCTGGTTTCATGCGATGCCAGGTCGCAGAGTGTGGCCATGACGAACACGACGAGCACGACGAGCGGCAAACGGATCGCCCTGGGCTGCATGGGCATGTCGCGGATGTACGGCGACGCCGACGAGACCGAGAGCATCGCCACCATCCACGCGGCGCTGGAGCGTGGCGTCGACCTCATCGACACCGGCGACTTTTACGGGCAGGGCCACAACGAGATGCTGATCGGTCGGGCGCTGAAGGGCCGCCGCGACCACGCCCGCCTGTCGGTGAAGTTCGGCGCGTTCCGTGGTCCCGACGGCGCGTGGCTGGGCATGTCGGACGCGCGGCCCGCGGCGGTGAAGAACTTCCTCGCGTACAGCCTCAACCGGCTCGGCGTCGATCACATCGACATCTACCGTCCGGCGCGCCTCGATCCGGCGGTGCCGATCGAGGACACCATCGGCGCCATCGCGG
This sequence comes from Kofleriaceae bacterium, assembly GCA_035525615.1. GTDB lineage: Bacteria > Myxococcota_A > Polyangia > Haliangiales > Haliangiaceae > UBA2376. The sequence goes on from DATLEB010000335.1 coordinate 3,296, forward strand.
ACATGGTGAAGGCCGGGTACGTGCGCGAGATCGGGCTCTCCGAGGTCGGCCCCGAGACCATCCGGCGCGCGGCGGCGGTCCACCCCATCGTCGATCTGCAGATCGAGTACGGGCTCGTGAGCCGCGGCCCCGAGCGCGCGATCTTCCCGGTGCTCGACGAGCTAGGCATCGCCGTCACCGCCTACGGCGTGCTCTCGCGTGGCCTCCTCACCGGCTCGACGCCGCAAGGGCCCAAGGACTTTCGCGCCCACATGCCACGCTTCTCCGGCGCCAACCGCGAGAAGAACCAGACGCTCATCGACACGCTGGCGCGCCTCGCCGCGGAGCGCAAGACCACGCCCGCCGCCCTCGCCATCGCCTGGGTCCTCGCCAAGTCGCCGCGCAACATCCCGGTCGTCGGCGCCCGCACCCGCGCGCAACTCTCCGACGCCCTCGCCGCCCTCGATCTCTCGCTCTCACCCGCGGAGGTCACGGCCCTCGAGACCGCCGTCCCCGCCGACGCCGTCGCCGGCCCCCGCTATCCCGAAGCCATCCTCCGCCACATGGACAGCGAGAAATAGGGGCTCCTCTTCTAAGACAACAAGGACGACGGGAAACCAGGACTCAGATTGTTTCCTGTTTCCTGTTTCCTGTTTCCTGTTTCCTGTTTCCTGTTTCCTGTTTCCTGTTTCCTGTTTCCTGTTTCCTGTTTCCTGTTTCCTGTTTCCTGTTTCCTGTTTCCTGTTTCCTGTTTC
>DATLEB010000336.1:0-6412 GCA_035525615.1 Kofleriaceae bacterium
GGCGCGAGCATCAGCGGAACCAGCCGGCGAGCGAGATGCGCGCTCCCGCGGTCACCTCGCGGATCTGGTGCAGCGAGCCGGCCGACACGTCGAAGAGCACGAGCCGGTTCCCGCGATGCGCGATCTGCGTCTCGGGATCCGCGACGACGATGTCGCCGCTCGCGTCGAGCGTACAGCGGAACAGCTCGAGCTCGCCGCCCGCGCACTGATCGTCGAGGCTCAGGTACGCGGCGAACGCGACCTGCCGCCCGACCCGTAGCGCGCCATCGGTGTGCGGCAGGAGATATCCGCCCGGCACGTAGCAGTAGCTGCGCATCTCCACCGTCGTCACCGGCTTGCCGCTGATCGCGCGCACGGCTGCCAGCGTGTCGGGCGAGCCCATCGCCGCCGCGAACGCCGCCAGCGCCGGATCGGTCACCTGCGGCGCCGATGCGAAGCAGTCGACGATCTCGCTGTGCTCCGCGTCGTGCGGCTCGTTCCCGATCCCCGCGCGCACCGCGGCCAGATCCTCGTCGCTCAGCATCCCGTCGATGACGACGTGCGGGAACGGCTGGGCCGCGCGCCAGGCCTCGGTCAGCGCGGGGACGTCGTCGGACGTGAGCGCGATGCGCACGCGATCCGCCGGCTCACGCGCCGCCGATGCCGATCCAGAGCAGCAGCGGGACCAGCACGGCGATGAGCGCTTCGCCGGCGATGAGCCCCGACGCGAACGGGATCATGTAGTGCTCGGCCGACTTGGGGTCGGCCTTCTTCCAGACGAGGCCGATGATGCTGCCGACGAACATGGTGGCGATGACCAGGAACGGCACCAGGATGCCGATGCCGATGCCGGTCGGCGACGGGACGTACGGCTTGAGCTTCTTGTTGCTCTCGAGCACCGTGAACAACACGCCGAGCGCGCTGAAGATCAGGAGCACCCAGAGCGCCGACTTGGGCAGCGCGTCGAACCCACCCTTGAGGAAGCCGGCGAAGAGCGCCCACTTCTGCGAGATCGCGCTCGACAGGTTCGGGCCTCCGACCTCGCCATAGGTATCGACCAGCGCCGGGTACACCAGCGAGACGGCGAGTGCGCCGATCGGAACCGCCATGAGCTGCGCCCACGTGAGCGCGCGCGGCGTCGAGCCGATGACGTCACCGGCCTTGTAGTCCTGGATGATCGCCTCCGAGGACACGGCGATGGTGCCCGTGGTGCCGCTCGCCACCATGTTGGCGGCGATGTTGCCGGGCGCGACGATCGCGAACAGGCCCTGCATCATGTTGGAGAGCGCGCTGATCGGACCCCAGTTGGTCTCCCCCAGGACGCGGAGTCCGACGAGCATGAGCGGCAGGGACAGGACGATCGCGGCCAGCGTCATCCAGATCGGCATGTCGAGGAGCGCGCGCTGGACGAGGCACAGGCCGACGGCGCAGATGGCGACGCCGATCCCGACGTACGAGAGCGGGAACTCGCTGCCGTCGAGCTTGGCGCTACGCAGGCTCCGGAACGTATCGATGATGAGGCGCCAGCGCAGGAACAGCGCGGTGAGGCCACCTGCGACGAGCATGCCGGTCGCCGGCCACATCACCCAGAAGAGGACCTGGTTGCGGCTGGCGCCGGCGGGAAGCTCGCCGTACTTGACGAGCAACCAAGGGGCGACGATCCAGCCCAGCACGCCGCCGGTGATCATCCAGACGTTGATCCGGAGTCCGATGATCATTCCGGAACCGATGCTGAGCAGGCTGTAGGACACGCCGACGTACAGCTTGGCGAGGACGATGCCGCCGACGACCGCGGTCGACATCCAGGCATCGTCGAGCCACTTGAACATGTGGGCTTCTTCGCGCAGCAGCATCAGCACGGCGGACGCGACCAGGCCGATCGCGAGGGCCATCGCGGCGTTCATGGCGCGGCGCACCAGCGCCGGGTCGGTGCCCGGACCACGCGGCGGGTCGAGCACGACGAGCGTCTCGGCCGCGGCGAGGCCGTCGGCGTAGGGAAGCTTCTCCTCGACGATGAAATGGCGGCGGAGCGGCACCGCCAGCAGGACGCCGAGCGTGCACGCGGACCACAGCCAGAGGAAGGACTTCCACCACGTGAGCTCGAGGTGGAAGCCGGCGCCAGGCGTGCGGTTGAGGATGTCGAACGCGCCGAGCAAGACGCACATGAACGCGGTCTGCGCCGCGCTCGTGCCGGCGGTCTGCACGATGTTGTTCTGCCAGCGGTCGTACCCGGTCTTGAGCACCAGGTTGAACAGCGAAAGGAACACGAAGCCGAAGAACGCCGCGACCACGCTCAGGTTCGGTCCGAAGCCGAGCTTGAGGACGATGTACGGATACGACGCGCCCATCAGCGCCGCGACGAGCACGCTCGCGACGATGGTGTGGACGTTCAGATCACCGCGCGGTGGCTGGGCTGAGATCGCCGGGTCGTTCACGTCGGTGGCATATCACGGGAAGCGTCGACTTCGGGTGCCTTGGCGGGCGGGCGCGACGGACAGCGCGCGATGAAGAACGCGCCGTACGCCATGAGCAGCGCCGACACGACGATGATCCACCACGCGGGGTGCGACCACAGGAGCATGTAGCCGAGGCTGAGGAGCATCGATCCCCACGCGATGAGCTTGGCGCGCAGCGGGATGACGCGGTGTGCCTTCCACGCCCGCAGCGACGCGCCGAAGACGCGATGGCCGAGGAGCCACGCCTCGAGTCGCGGCGAGCTGCGCGAGAACCCCCACAGGGCGAGCAGCATGAACGGCGTGGCCGGGACCACCGGCAACACGATGCCGGCGACCCCGATTCCGAAGAACACCCATCCGAGGAGCAGGTAGATCCAGCGGACCGGTGCGATCGGCACGGGCGAGCTCCGATCGGCCTAGCGCCGGATCGAGCTGGCGTGCGCGGTGGCCGCCTGCTGTTCGCGCGCCGCGGCGATCGCCGCCTCGACCATCTTGTCCTGCTCGCCGACGTCGGCCCAGCGGGCCTGGATGTCGGGCGCGAGCGTGTCGATCGGATCGAAGTAGAGGAAGAAGCCAGGCTTCACCGACGGCGCGGCCCACACGCTCACGCCGGTGACGCGATCGTAGTGCTCGAACGAGTGCACCACGCGCTTGCCGCCGCCGCCGGGCGCGTCGCACACGAAGGTCGGCGTCTGGAAGCCGGCGGTCACGCCGCGCACGGCCTTCTCGAGATCGACCGCGGTCTGCACCGTCGTGCGCAGATCCTCGACGCCCTTCACGAGGTCGTGGACGTACACGTAGTACGGCTGCACGTTGCAGAAGCCGAGGCGCTTCACCAGCTGCTGCATCACGGGGACGGTGTCGTTCACCCCCCGCTGGAGGACGGCCTGATTCCGGACAATGATGCCCTTCTCGTGCAGGCGGTCGAGGCCGCGGCGCGTGATGGCCGTGATCTCGTTGGGGTGGTTGAAGTGCGTGTGCAGCACCACCTCCTTGTGGAGGCGGCGACCCTTCTCGACGACGGCGACCAGCGCGTCGACCCACTCGTCGTCGGTGATGAGCTTCATCGGCATCACCGCCGGACCCTTGGTCGCGAACCGGATGCGCCGGATGTGCGGGATGTCGAGCAGCGTGTTGCCGATGAGCGAGATCTGGCGCGCCTTCAGCTGGTAGCTGTCGCCGCCCGAGACCACGATGTCCTCGAGCTCCTCGCGCTCGCCGATGTAGCGGAACGCGCGGGCCCAGCGATCCTCGGTGGCCTTGAGCGAGACCTTCTCGACCTCGTCGGTGTCGACGCCGACGGCGTAGCTGCGCGTGCAGAAGCGGCAGTACACCGGGCACGTATCGAGCGCGAGGAAGAGCGCCTTGTCGGGATAGCGGTGCGTCAGCCCCGGGACCGGCGCATCGGCCTGCTCGTGAAGCGAGTCGAGCGTGAGCTTGGGATGATCGGGCAGGAGCTTGGACGCCACCGGCACGAACTGGCGGCGCAGCGGGTCACTGTACGGATCGGCCCAGTCGATGAGCGACAGGAGGTACGGCGACACGCGGATCGACATCGGCGCGCGCGCGAAGCCGCTGGAGACGTCCTCGTAGAACTCCTGCGGCACCAGATCCTGCACCGCCGCGAGGAGCTTCTGCGGATTGGTGATCGTGTTCTTGGCCTGCCAGCTGTGATCGAGGAACGTGGCCTCGTCGACGGTGCGGTAGGCGGGGATGCGCTGCCAGAACGGCCCGTCGAGGAGCTGGCGGTAGGTCAGCGTCGCCGGATCGACCGGCGGCTTGAGGTGGATGACCGGCTCCTCGGCAGGCGCGCTGCGCCCGATGGTCTTGAGCGGATGCGAATCCATATGTGGTCTCGACTTCCAGGAGAGTTGAGCAGACGTGTCTGATCTTGAAGATCGTTAAATGAACGCGGTCAGCTCAACGAGACATCCGGGAGGTGAGGGACGTTGCCGTCCAGGTACCACATCGGGTCACCTTACCATTGTCGTGATGTAATCGGGAAGCCTTGCTTCGCGCGTCACCCCCGAGCACGCCCTGGTCACTCGCCGCCGCGACACTGTTGCTGGTGATCGGGACCTGGGGCGCGATTCAAGCCGGCCTGTCGGGCTCGGAATTCATGGACGATCTCGACCGGCCGTTGACGGCGCTGGCTGCCGCGCCGCCGCTGGTCGAGCCACCACCGACGCCGCCGCTCGCCGAGCGCGTCGTGATCGTCATCATCGATGGCCTCCGCTACGATGTGTCGCGCGACCTGCCGTTCCTCAACGAGCTGCGCGCGCGTGGAATAGACGGGCGCGCTCATGCCCAGTACCCGACGTTCTCGCGGCCGGGCTACGTCAACATCCTCACCGGCGTGCCGCCGGCGTTCTCGGGCGTGCGCACCAACCGGTTCCGCGGCGCGGTGCGCGTCGATTCGCTGATGGATCGGCTGCGGGATGCGCCGCCGCGAGGCGCGCGGTTGCGCGCCGGGTTCGCGAGCGACTACGACCCGATGCCGCGCCTGTTCCTGCGGCCGCGCACGATGCCGATCGAGCCGGAGGAGGACGTCGACCTCACGCTCATGGACGAGCCGACGGCGGACGCGTGGCGGCGCGCGATCCGCAACGATCTGCGCGGCGACTTCGACGATCCGCGCTACGCGCCGTGGCCGGGCGGGTTTCGCGAGGCGGCGCGCGGGGTGCTCGCGGCGCACGACACGCTCGCGGTGCTGCTCATCGGCGTCGTCGACGCGGCCGGGCACGAGTACGGCGGCCTCGAGCCGGAGTATCGCGCGGCGGCGTTCGAGGCCGACGCGGCGCTGCGCGCAGCGGTGAGCGGGCTCGATCTCTCGCGCGACGCGATCATCGTCGTCGCCGATCACGGCCACACCGACCGCGGCGGCCACGGCGGGCTCGAGCCGACGGTCGTCGAGGTGCCGTTCATCATGGCGGGCGCCGGCGTCGTGCCGGGCGGGAAGCCGGACATCCAGCTGATGGACGTCGCGCCGACCGCGGCGATCCTGCTCGGCATCCCCGCGCCCGGACACGGGCTGGGCAAGGCGGCGCTGTCGGCCCTGCGGCTCACGCCCGAGGCGGCGGCGCGCATCGCGGCGATCGACGACGCGCGCGTGCGGACCAATCGCGCGGTGGTGGAGCGCGAGCTCAGCAGCGAACGCACGGCGCGGCTGGGCAAGCGCGCGCTGCGTGCGGCGATCATCGCGGCGCTCACGTCGGCGGCGATCTTCCTGGCGTGGGCGCTGCGCCTGCGCGGCGGGATGCGCCTGGACATCCGGGTCATCGGCGTCGGCGCGCCGGCGTTCTTCATCGTCTACTACACCCTGATCGGCGTGCTCGGCGAGCGCTTCAGCCCGTCGCTGCTGCCGGCGCGTGGCCACATCGCGTGGGAGCTGCTGAAGTACGGCGCGATCGGATCGATCGTGCACATCCTCGTCAGCTGGCTGGCGCTGCGGCGGCGGATGCAGCTGCCGGAGCGGCTGGCGGCGGCCAACGGCATCGCGTGGCTCGGCCTGATGTTCGCGATGGTCCCGGCCGGCTTGTTCTGGGCGTTCTTCCCGGCGCCGTACGTCGAGGTGCCGGGGCCGCGGTTGCTGGTGTTCATCCCCGCCGTGAAGGTGGCGATCGCCTGCTACACGGTCGCGGTCGCGCTGTCGCTCTTGCTCGAGGTGATCGTCTTCTTCTCGCGCGCGATCGATCCGCGCGTGCGCGTCATCCGTCTCGAACGTGCGATCGAGAAGGCGCGCGCACAAGCGGAACGATCCGATACCGATCCGTGAAGAACGCGTGACACCCCGTGCGCGGTGACGGTGACGGTGACGGTGACGGTGACGGTGACGGCGACGGTGACGGTGACGGTGATGGTGACGGTGATGGTGATCGTGACGGTGACGGTGACGGTGACGGTGATGGTGACGGTGACGGTGACGGTGACGGTGACGGAGACGGTGACGCAAGCACTGACGCAGACGTCGTTGCATC
>DATLEB010000339.1:0-6898 GCA_035525615.1 Kofleriaceae bacterium
GGATGCGGCGCCCGATGGCGGAGGCGTGCCGCTGGCGGGCTTCGGCGACATCACCGGCATGTGCGGCGTGCTGTCGCTCGCCGAGCTCGACGGCACGACGCCGATGTGGTTCGACGGCGCGATCGCGTTCACCAACCGCTACGACGACCCCGCCGAGCGTGATCAGCTCACGCCGGGCGGCCTCGAGATCATCCTCGATGGCAACGCGGGCGGCAGCTCGCTGTACTCGGAGGTCTTCGCCTTCGAGTGGATGGCGCGCTGCGAGCTGGCGACCCTGCTCAAGACCGAGACCGAGATCGTCTACGACGTGAACGGCAAGAAGGCCGACCTGCTGGTCGAGATCGACGGCCGCAAGGTCGGCGTGAGCGTCGTCCGCTTCGTGAAGTTCCCGTTCGACGCCGAGTACACGGTCGCCGACGCCACGCCGCTGGTCGAGCGCAAGCTCGACGACCTCCAGCTCGCGACGATGCAGGTCTCGGCGGCCGACCTCTGGTCGAAGCAGATGGTCGTGGCCATCGCGTACGCTCCGCAGCACGCCCAGGCGGCGATGCAGGCGTGGAACATGCTCGACGCGCAGACCCGCGGCTCGGCGATCTTCGTCACCGTCGTCTCGAACGGCGACGACCTCTTCATCTACACGGATCAGTGAGCGACCCGTGACCGCGCGCCGTCATTCGTCGGCGGTGGTCAGATCGACCATCAGCTCGCTGCCGAGCGTCTCGAGGCTCGCGCGCAGCTCGGCGAGCGGGAGCTCCGCCGGCACGCGCAACACGGCGTGCGCCGAGAACAGCGGCTCGCCCGACATCGGCGCCGACAGGACGGTCGACTCGAGGTCCTCGACGTTCACGCCGCGCTCGGCGAGGATGCGCGCGACGTCGCGCACGATGCCGACCCGGTCGTCGCCGGTCAGCTCGAGAAAGACCTGCTGCGACGACGGCGCCGGCGCCGGCTCGCCCGCCGGGTGGGCCGACACCTGGAGCAGCCCGCCCAGGTTGCGCAGGCTCGCGACCAGCTCGTCGGTCCGCGCGCGCTCGACGGTGACGAGCAGGATGCCGGCGAACTGACCGGCGAGCTGCGCCATCCGGCTCGCTTCCCAGTTGCCGCCCGCGGCCGAGATGCGCTCGGCGAGCGCCTCGACGAGCCCGGTACGATCGGGGCCGATGACGGTGAGAACGAGGGAGTCGCGCATGAGCCCAGCCTCGCACGCCTCGGCGGCGTACGCTACGGTCACCCAGATGGCCGACGACGAGGACGCGTCACCCGACGACATCGCCGTCGTCGAGCTCGGCGACACGCTCGATCTCCATCAGTTCCGCCCGTCGGACGTGGGCGACCTCGTGCCCGACTTCCTCGAGGACGCGCGCGCCAAGGGCTACGCCGAGGTTCGGATCATCCACGGCAAGGGCACGGGCTCGCTGCGCCGCAGCGTCCACGCGCTCCTCGAGCGCAGCCCGCACGTCGCGTCGTACAAGCTCGCCGACGATCGCAGCCACTGGGGCGCGACCGTGATCCAGCTCAATCCACCGGATCGCTAGCCTGGCGCGCCTCGGGCGGCACGAACTCGCGCAGGTGCCACGTGTACAGGTACATGCGCCGCTCGGCCTCGGCCAGGCGATCGCGGATGTGCCCGACGACGAACACCGACACCAGGATCGCCGTCACCGAGCCGATCGACACCAGCACGAGCGTCGGTAGCTCGGGCATGGCGAGCGCGTCGGAGCGCACGACGAGGACGCCGCTCTCGAAGACCAGCGTCGGCTCGAGCACGCCGGCCTGCTCGAGCGCGAGCGGCACCAGGAACGCGAGCACGCTGCACGCCGCGACCGGCCAGCGATGCTGCGGCTTGAGGAAGATGGCGTACCCGGCGGCGTTCACCGCCAGCGCCGTCGGCGCGAGGATGAGCGGGCTGCCGAACCGGCTGCAGATCGCGAACGCGAGCGAGCTCGCGACCATCGACGTCATGATCGCGCTGAGCGGCGGGATCTTGCTGCGCATCACCAGCACCGACAGCGCGGTGCACACGGCGAGCAGCCCGAAGAACGAGCCGACCACGGCCCACTCGCGCACGCCCATCCACGCCAGCACCGGCACGAAGCCGAGGATGCCGGGATAGAGGATGGCGCCGACCGAGCCGATCCAGCGACTGTCGCGGCGGAAGGCCTTCTCGATCTCGAAGCCAACCTCCCACGGCGTCTCCGCCGGCTCGTGGGTGAGGAGGTCGACCATGGTCGTCACGGCGCGCGCGTTCCCAGGATCGAGCGCGAGCGCGCGCCCGATCTCGCGCATCGCCTCGCGCCGCGCCTCGATGCCGGCTTCACCGCCACCGCCGACACGCAGCGTGGCCGCGGCCGCCGCGTCGGCGTGGGCCTCGGCCTTGCCGCGCCGCACCTCGAGGTCGCGTTCGCCCTCGAGATACGACTGCACCGCGTCGTGCACCTGGCGCGCGCTCTTGATGCGCTCGCCGGGGTCCATCGTGGTCGTCGCCGCGCACAGCTTGTCGAGCTCCGCGCCGGCGTCACGCGCCGGCGTGCGCACCGACGGGCGCGCCTCGACCGGGCTCTTGTTCGACGCGAGCAGCTCGAGGGCGCTGCCGCGAGCGTGGAGCGGCTCGAGCGTGAGGATCTCGAAGAGGATCGTGCCGAGCGCGTAGACGTCGGCGGCCTCGGAGACGCCGCTCGCGTCCGAGAGCTGCTCGGGCGCCATGTAGCCGGGCGTGCCGAGGAACGCGCCGACGTTCGTGACGGCGGGCGTGGGCGGCGTGTCGGTCGGCAGGATGGTCGCGAGCGATGGATCGTCGGTGACGCCGCGGATCTTGGCCAGGCCCCAGTCGAGGACGTAGACCTCACCGAAGTCGCCCAGCATCAGGTTCTCGGGCTTGAGGTCGCGGTGCAGGATGCCGCGCTGGTGCGCGAAGTCGATGGTGAGGCACACGCTCGCGAACGCGGAGAGCAGGCGGTGGCGCGTGTACTTCTTCGGCGCGACGCCGTCGCCGCTCCTCAGCTCCTCGAGGATCTGGCGCAGCGTGACGCCCTGGATCGTCTTCATGGTGAAGTACGGCGCCCCGTCGGCGTCGATGCCGAGGTCGTAGACCGGCACCACCGATGGGTGCTCGAGCTGCCCCTGCACCTGGGCCTCGCGCAGGAAGCGGGCGCGCGTCTGCTCGTCGCGCGCGAGCGAGGGACGCAGCTGCTTGAACGCGACGCGCCGGCCGATGCGGCGATCGAGGTGCACCGACACCACGCCGACGCCACCCTTGCCGAGCGTGCCGACCTGCTGATACCGCTCGTCGGACGGTGTGGGCGGCGGGACGAGCTGGACCGTCTCCTGACCGCTGTCGACGACGGTCGGTGCCGCCGCGACGTCGACGGGTTCCCCCATCCCGCGATTATGCCAGGACGAGGGGCGCGACAGCGAATGTCGCAGCCAGCAGCGAGAGGAAGATGATGCTCGGGACGAGCCCGGCGTCGGAGATGAGCTCCTCGGCGATCTGGTCGACCTGTGCGCCGGTCTCGGCCTCGGGCGCGGCGGCCACCGCCATGCGATCGACGACCGTGCGAGCCAGGGACTGGCCGAACGCGTAGATGCGCGCGCCGATCCAGCCGCGCGGCGCGGGCTCGTCGGGCGGGTCAGCCGCCTCGGCGCCGCCGGCGCGTGCGTCGGCGGCGGCGCGTGCGTCGGCGGATCGGCGTGCCCGCGCGAGCAGCTTGTCGACCATGCGGCGCAGCGCCCCGCTGTCGATGAGGATCACGCGCGCCGCCTGCCGGATGCCCGACCAGAAGCCCCAGTAGCCGACCGCGCCGGCCGCAGCCGCGATGTAGAGCGGCAGCAGCAACCACACCACGACGCTGCCCCAGCCGCTGCTCGCGTCGAGCCAGCCCGCCCACTTCTCGCCGGCGAAGACGGCGACCCCGACCACGCCGCCGAGCCAGATGCCGCCGATCGTGCGCGTGAGCACGGCACCGGCGGCGTTGGCGACTGTCGTGGCGGTCGATGGCATGCCCGGAGTCTAGATCCGGCAGCGGCTCTTGAAGGCCGCCTTCGCCGTCGGAAAGACCTTCTCGCTCGTCGTCACCTTCGTGTCGCCCTTGAACTGGAAGCGGACGAGGACGATCTGGTGGTCCTGGGTCGCCTGCACCCGCACCAGCTCCTTGGCCTTCTTCAGCTGCGTCATGGTCTTGACCTGCTTGCAGCCCTCGATCACCCAGCCGTCGACCCCCGGCGCGTAAAACGTCACCGGCGCATGGCCGAGGAGTGTCTCGAGACGGTCGCCTCCGACGCCAGCGTCCTCGAGCGGCTTCGCGAACACGGCGAGCTGCGTCTTCCACTCGGCCTGGTAGACGTCATTCCATTGCTTCATCGCCTCGCACGGCCGCGCGTCGGCGAGCGACAGATAGGCGTGCGGGGCAGCGACGTCGTCGCCGAGCTTGCCGTCCTGGTTGCCGTCGGCCGCGTCCATCTTCAGGGCCGTCGCCACGGCGGCGACCAGCATCTCGCACTCGCGGACCACGGCCTGGGTCCCGCGTGCGTCCGCCGCGGTCATCTTCCGGCGATCGTCGTCGGTGAAGCCGCGGGCGAGGAGCCCCTCCCATCGCTTGCCGAGCGCGATGTACTCGATGAGCCGGATCTCGTCGAGACGATGGTCCATGAGGGTGCAGAGCCACGGGAGGTCGTCCACCTTCACCGCCCATGCGTCGCCGACCCGACGCGCGTCGGGGGATCCGCCGAAGCGGGGAGAGATCAGCTCGTCATCGCCGGCGAGCGTCTCGCTCGCGCGCCTGACGACGCGCCGGCATTCCCGGAGCTCGCTGGGCTCGAAGAGGTGGCGCATCGTCGTGTACCTGCCGGGCTCCGGTACGAAGTCGACGAGCTTCTCCAGGCTCCGGGTCAGCTCCTCCTTGCTCTCGGCGGACGCGGCGCGCGGCGCCAGCAGCATCACGACGAGCAGCAATCCCCACCCCGATCTGCGCATCCTCCGATGGTACGCGAGCCCGTGCTCAGCGGGGCGTCAGATCGATCGCGCCGCTACGGGGCGTGAAGGTGTTGTCGAGCTCGCCATTCACCGCACGCATCGGGTCGTACCCGCTCTGGAACGAGAGGTTCACGCGCATGCCGGTGAGGATGCCGCGCCAGCTGCGGTCCTCGCCGTCGACGACGCCGGCGATGTAGCTCGCCGTGGCCTGGCCCATGCCGTTCCAGTACGCGGCGAGGCCGTTCACGACGACGTCGAGCTGCTGCGAGCCGCCGGGGTGCATCGCGAGGAAGTCCTCGTCGTAGTAGTTGAACGACAGGCACGAGTTCACGAGCATGACCTGGTAGCGATCGGCGAAGTTGTCGCGCGCGTAGGTCCACGGCTCGAGCGGGCCGTGGCCGAAATGGCTGTGGCCGGTGTACGCGAAGACGTCGGCATGCCAGAACGCCTCGAGGTAGCGCCAGCGGGCGTGAAGGCGCGCGTCGGCGCTGCCGTCCTCCCAGCCGTAGAAGGTGCGGATCTCGACGGTCATCTCGCGCGTGGTGCCGTTGCGGCGCACGGTCACCGGCCACTGCCAGATGATCCAGCGCTCGCTGAAGTGCTCGACGACCTGGCCGAGGAGCGCGGCGCGCTTGCCGGCGTCGGTGCCGACGGCGGCCGGGAAGCCGGTGCCGTCGATGACCCAGCGCTCGACGTCCTCCCACGTGACGCCCACGAGCTTCTGTCCGTCGACGGTGAAGTCGAGGAGTAGCGCATGCGGCTCCGTCGCGACGACGCGCAGGCCGGGCAGGCGGGCGCGCAGCGTGCGCTGGTGGCGGAGAAACTCGACGAGGCCGTTGTCGCGCGGGTTGGCCTCGTCGCGGTCGACGCCGAAGAACGAGTACACGACGAGCTTCTGGCGCGCGCTGTTGCCGGCGAAGCCCCAGAGCTGGTCGTATTCGGGATACGTGTCGGGCGCGGCGGCGACCGGCGCGAGCGTGGCGCGCGTGGCGAGGAAGCGGCGATCGCGGTCGCGCACGCCGAGCTGCGCCGTGGTCAGCGACGCGCGCTCGAGCTCGATGGCGCGCTGCTCGTCGCGGATCGCGGCGCGGCACGCGGTGCGCGCCGGCGCGAAGTGGTACCAGAGCGAGTCGGGATCCGCCGCGGCGTCGTCGGAGCAGATGGGCGTGAGCTCGCCGGCGCGCGCGACGTAGTCGCCGAAGAGGAGCGTCACGTCGAGCGGACCGGTGGGCGCGCGGCCGCGCTCGACGAGCGCGGTGTCGCGATAGTGGTATCGCACGCGATCGACGCGGCCGACCGCGGCGCCGTTTTGCACGACGTCGAGGCCCGTGCGCGCGAGCGACGCGGCGGCGAGGTTGCGCTGCGCGTCGCGATCGGCGACGCCGATGCCCCGCTCGCGGAGGGCGCCGAGCGCGCTCTTCAGCTGCCGGTGGATCGCGCCGCGCACGACGTCGTCGGAGGCGCCGGCCGGGACGTCGACGAACGCGTCGAAGTCGAGGGTGTGCTCGAGGCCCTGGACGGACGTGAGGTCGTCGCCCGACGAGGCCGCGTCATCGGGATCGGTGCAGGCCGCGACGAGGAGCACGAAGGCGAGGCAAGCGCGCATATGCGCCGCCGCCAAGGCAAGGCGCGGGCCAGGCGCAGCCGCGAGGAGTGGCGCGGTCTTGTCGGCACGCGTAAGGCGACGCGTTGTCCTTTTCGACATCGAGAAGCTACGGTGGCCACCATGCAAGGCACCTTCGCGACCAGCAGCGCGCTCGAGCCCGCGGGCGAGCGGCGGTTCCTCTGGGATCTCGCCGATGGCTGGCAGCAGGGCCGCGGGGCGTTCGGCGGCATCGTGCTCGGGACGCTCCTGCGCGCCATGGAGGCGTGCGAGCCGGATCGTGCGCGCCGTGCCCGCTCGCTCTCCGGCGAGATTCCGGCGCCGGT
>DATLEB010000340.1:0-3948 GCA_035525615.1 Kofleriaceae bacterium
GCGAGCGCGGAGATGACCATGATCGGCATGTCGTCGAGCTCGGGGCGCTGGCGGATGCGCTCGAGCACGCCGAAGCCGTCGAGGTTGGGCAACACGAGATCGAGCGTCATCAGCGCCGGCCGCCGCGCGGCCAGGTGCGCCAGCGCCGAGGCGCCGTCGCGCGCGGCGATGAGGTCGACGCCGAGCGGCTCGGTGAGGGTTCGCAACAGCTCGACGATCCGCTCTTCGTCCTCGCAGGCGAGGACCAGCGGCCGCGGCTGGGTGAGATCGATCGCCATCCCCGGATCAGGCCTCGTCGATGTCGACGGTCGCGGTGAGCGAGGCGAAATAGTCATTGAGCGCCAGCAGTTGGTCGACGTCGAGCCCGCTGAACTTGACGCCCATGCCGCGGTCGCGCTCGGGCGCGTTGTGCTTGGCGTCGACGATCCAGCGCACCTCGGCGGTGACGTCGATCGGGCGCTGCGCGACGGGCACTGCGATGACGATCTGCAGCATCGCGCCCGGCGTCGCGGGCTCGGGCGTGAGGATGAACGCGCCGCCCACGCCGATGTTCTTGGTGAACGCGAGCAGCTCGTTGCCGGTCGGCTCGCCGCCCTCGATCACGCGGTAGCGCACCTCGACGCGACGTCCCGGGCGCGGCTTGCCCCGGAAGTGTCCACGCGCCCGACTTGACTCGGCCATCGCCCAATCGTCGCGCGATCGCGCGTATTTAGTCAAGCCGCGCGCCCGGAATGCGACCGCGACGGTCAATTGACATCGATTGCCGTCGCTGATACGACACTGCGTCCCATGAAGATCCACCTCATCGGCATCTGCGGCACGGGCATGGGCTCGCTGGCCGGGCTGCTCAAGGCCGCCGGGCACGACGTGCGCGGGTCGGATTCCGATGTGTATCCGCCGATGTCCACGCAGCTCGGCGAGCAGGGGATCGCGGTCATGAACGGCTACCGCGCCGAGAACGTGGACTGGTCGCCGGACATGGTGGTGGTGGGCAACGTCTGCACGAAAGACCACGTGGAGGTGGTCGCCGCGCAGGCGCGCAACCTCAAGCTCACCTCGTTTCCGGCGGTGCTCGAGGATCTGTTCCTGCGCGAGGGTCACGCGCTGGTGGTCGCGGGCACCCACGGCAAGACCACGACCTCGTCGCTGGCGGCGTTCGTGCTCACCGCCGCGGGCCGCTACCCGTCGTTCCTCGTCGGCGGCGTGCCGCAGAACTTCGGGCGCTCGTGGCAGCTCGGCAAGTCGCGCGGCGTGTTCATCGTCGAGGGCGACGAGTACGACACGGCGTTCTTCGACAAGGGCTCGAAGTTTTTGCACTATCAGCCGAAGACGGCGATCCTCACCAGCGTCGAGCTCGACCACGTCGACATCTTCGACTCGCTCGACGCGGTCAAGCAGGCGTTCATCAAGTTCGTCGCGCTCATCCCGCCCGAGGGGCTCCTCGTGGTGGCCGCCGATTCGCCGGGCGCGCTCGAGGTCGCCAAGACCGCGCGATGCCGCGTCGAGACCTACGCCACGCAGACCGACGGCACCGTGGCCGCCGACTGGATCGGACGGCCGATCGCGACGCGTCCCGGCGGACGCACCCTGTTCGAGGTCACGCAGGGCGGCAAGCGGTTCGGCACCTTCGACACCGGGCTGCCCGGCGGCTACAACCTCGCCAACGCGCTGGCGGTCATCGCCGCGTCGGCCGATCTCGGGCTCAACGCCGAGGAGATCGCGCGCGGCATCCGTCGCTTCGGCGGCGTCAAGCGCCGGCAGGAGACCCGCGGGGTCGCGCAGGGCGTCACCGTCGTCGACGACTTCGCCCACCACCCGACGGCGGTGCGCGAGACCCTGCGCGCACTGCGCGGGCGCTACGGCCGCGGCCGGCTGATCGCGATCTTCGAGCCGCGCTCGGCCACCAGCCGCCGCGCGGTGTTCCAGACCGAGTACGCCGACGCGTTCTCCGGCGCCGACGAGATCATCATCGGGCCGGTGAGCCATCCCGAGAAGGCGCCGCCCGGTGACCGCTTCGATCCCGAGCGCCTCGCCGCCGATCTGCGCGGGCGCGGCGTGGCGGCGCGCCACCTCGCCGACGTGGACAAGATCGTCGAGCAGGTGGTCGAGAACGCCGCCGCCGGCGACACGGTCGTGGTCATGTCCTCGGGCGGCTTCGGCGGCATCCACGACAAGCTCTTGTCGCGGCTCGGCGACGCGGTGGTGCCGGCCTCCGCCGAGGATCTGCCCGGCATGAAGGACGTGCTCGACGAGACCGGCCTCAGCTACCCGGACATGGTCGAGCACCTGAGCGAAATCCTCGTCCTCCGCGACCCGTCGCGGCAGGTGGTCGGCTGCGTGGCGATGGAGCTGTACGACGACGCGGGCGTCTTGCGCGCGCTCGCCACCCGCCC
Source organism: Kofleriaceae bacterium (assembly GCA_035525615.1). Taxonomy (GTDB): domain Bacteria; phylum Myxococcota_A; class Polyangia; order Haliangiales; family Haliangiaceae; genus UBA2376. The sequence continues at coordinate 2,394 of DATLEB010000340.1, forward strand.
CAGCCGCCGCGGCGAGGGCCTCGGCTGGATGCTCGCCGACGCCGCGCTCGGCCGGGCCCGCCGCCGCGGCGCGCGCCGCGTCTACCTCATCACCGAGAAGGCCAGCGACTTCTTCGCGGAGAAGTTCGGCTTCCAGACCGTCGGCCGCGAGCTCGTCGACGCCGGCGTGCTCGAGTCGACGCAGTTCCGCGCGTCGACGCCGAACGCCGTGACCATGGTCCTCGACCTCGGGGCCTGACATTTCCCTCACCTTCGACCTCTCCTTCGCCCGGCGCATCGCCTCCGAAGCGGGCGGCATCCTCAAGTCCGGCGCGTTCCAATCGCACGTCGCCGACCGCAAGCGCGTCGAGACCGACCTCGTCACCGAATACGACCGCCGCTCGGAGAAGCTGATCGTCGAGGCCATCCGCGAGCAGTTTCCCGGCGATCTGATCCTCGCGGAGGAGGGCGGCCAAACGGGCGCACCGGCGTCGGGGCGCCGCTGGCTCATCGATCCGCTCGACGGCACCACCAACTTCGCGCACGGGCTGCCGTTTTTCTGCGTGTCGATCGCGCTCGAGGTCGAGGGCGAGCCGATCATCGGCGTGGTGCAGGCGCCGGCGCTGGGCTGGTCGTTCTGGGCCGCGCGCGGCGAGGGCGCGTGGTGGAACGGGCGGCGGCTCGCCGTCAGCGGGACGCCGACGCTCGGCGAGGCGCTGCTCGCCACCGGCTTTCCCTACGATCGCAAGACCAGTCCCGAGAACAACTTCGACCAGTTCGTCGCGATGAAGAAGCAGGCGCAGGGGGTCCGCCGCCTCGGCGCCGCGGCGCTCGACCTCGCGATGGTCGGCGCCGGCTGGCTCGACGGCTACTGGGAGATGAAGCTCAAGCCGTGGGACCTCGCCGCCGGCGCGCTGATCGTCACCGAAGCCGGCGGACGCGTGAGCGCGTGGTCGGGCGGCGCGTTCGTCGTCGACTCGGGCGAGGCCGTGGCCACGAACGGACGCATCCACGACGCGCTCGTGGCTGCTCTCCGAGCGGTGTAACCGGTAGGCCACTCCTCGAGCGAGCCCTGTAGCCGAGCGGCCACGCCCGAGACGAAAAAACCATTGATTTTGCTTGCTTGTCTGACGGCCGAGCGCCTGGTCCGACCATTGCTTATGCGACCGCCATGCGAAAGTTTTGCCCCTCAGTGCTCTTCCTGCTCATCGGCTGCAGTGGAACGGTCGTCACCCCCGTCCCGTCGGTCGGCGGCGGCGGACAGGGCCCCGCGACGCCCGATACCACCACGCGCCCGGAGTTCTCGGCGACCCCGCTGTTCCCCGGGGAATTCGTGACCCTCGAGCCGGTTCCGGATCCGTCGTCGACGCCGCTGCCGACGCCGACGCCGACTCCGACCCCCACCCCGACGCCGACGCCGACGCCCACGCCCACGCCCGGCTCCAACCACACGCGCTGCGGCTGGATCGGCGGCGGAGACACCGTCGGTGAGGCGAGCTTCGTCGCCAACGCGGCGCAGTTCAACACCGTCCACCCGAAGTGGTACTCGATGCAGCCCGACGGCGTCGCCGTGCGC
>DATLEB010000345.1:0-41277 GCA_035525615.1 Kofleriaceae bacterium
CTGACGCTGGCCGACCTGGCCGATGCGATCGGCGCCACACCGCACGAGGTCTCGCAGGTCCTCTCGACCCGCCTCGACCGCAACTTCTACGGGTTCATCAACGACCACCGCGTCGAGCACGTGAAGACCGCGCTCACGGACCCGATGCGGCGCGAGACGAGCGTGCTCGACCTCGCGTTCGAGGCCGGCTTCAGCTCGAAATCGACGTTCAACGCCGCCTTCCGCAAGGCGACGGGCGTGACGCCGAGCGAATTTCGCGACCGCGCGGCTCGTTCCTGACGTTGCGGGTGGCGCGCGCGACGCCCGCGCGAATCCCGAAGGCACTCGCGAGGTTGGGGCCGTCCGCACGTCCCGTCCCGCGGGTTCGCACGTCCCGCGAATCGCCCGGGCGTCCGCGCCCGTAGGCTCGGGCGACGCGACGCCCTTCGCTCCCTAGCGTGGGCACCATGCAAACCGAAACCGAAACCGAAACCGAAACCGAAACCCACAACCTCCTCCCCCTCGGCCTCGCCCGCTCCGCGCTGCCGGCGCTCGCCCTGGCCGCGCTCCCAGCGCTGGCGCTCGCGCTCGCCGCCTGCGGCCTCGCTGACCCCGGCGAGCCGGGCAACCTCGTCCCCCGCACCGTGGCCGAGGACCCGTCGCTCCCGGGCATCGAGCTGGCCGGGACGCGCTTCCACGCGGAGACGTTCGGCGACCCCGCCAACCCCCCGCTCATCTTCCTGCACGGCGGCCCGGGCGGCGACTACCGCGGCCTGCTCCGGCTTCGCCCGCTGCTCGAGGACGACTACTACCTGGTCTTCTGGGACCAGCGTGGCTCCGGGCTCTCGCAGCGCCACGACGCGGACGACATCGACACCGACGTCTACATCGCCGATCTCGACGCCATCCTCGACCACTACGCGCCCACCGCACCACCGGTGATCGTCGGGCACTCGTGGGGCGGCATGTTCGCCGCCGCGTACATCAACGAGCACCCCGACCGCGTGGCCGCCGCGGTCATGCTCGAGCCGGGGCCGCTCACCGGCGCGCTCTTCGAGGAGAAGAAGGACGAGATCATCTCGATCGACGTCTTCTCCGAATGGGCCAACGACTTCCTCTGGCAGCAGCGCTTCCTGTCCAGCGATGACCACGCGGTCCTCGACTACGCGCCGCTCATCGCCAAGGACCACGCCCAGCCGGCGTACCACCAGAGCGAGACCGATCCCGAGCCGTCGTGGCGCTTCGGCACGGTCGCGCAGAACGCGCTCTACGCCGACGGCATGCCCGACGGCATCGGCACCTGGGACTTCACGACCAACATCATGGCGTTCCCGGGCGCCGTGCATCTCGTCGCCAGCGAGCTCAACACCGTCATCGGCGTCGAGTTCCAGGAGCGGCAGCGCGCGTTCTTCGCGCATCCGACGCTGTCCGTCGTCGAGGGCGCCGGCCACGACTTCCCGTGGACGCACCCCGACGCGACCGCCGCCGTCGTCCGCCAGACCCTCGACCAGATCGCCTACGGCGAGTGAAGGAGCCCCGCATGTCCCCCTCGATCAAGAAGACGATCCTCCGCTCGGTCGCGCTGAGCGTGGCCATCACCACCATCCTGCTCGCCGCGCTCCACTGCGAGGCGCGCGCCGACGACGGTTCGCCCGCCCTTCGCGCGTACACCGGCGTCGCCATGGATACAGGCGTGGTCGGCAAGCTCGGCGTCGAACGCGACGTCGCCGCGCCGCGCGCCGATCTCACGCTGTCCACGCCGCTGCTCGTCACGCTGCCGATCCTGCGCCCCGGCGGCGGTGACGTCGACGTGCGCGCCGGCCTGCGCGCCGAGCTCCGCCGCGGTCGCCGCTTCGTGCTCGCGGCCACGGCGTCGCCGTTCGTGCGCACGATGTCGAGCACGTATTACTCGGTCGTCGCGTTCGGCGTCGACGTCGAGATCGCGCCGACGCTCACGCTCGGCCGCGCCGCGATCGGGCTCGAGCTCGGCCACGATCGCACCGTCGCCGATCACTTCACGCACACGCAGGCGTTTCGCGATCGCTACTACGCCGACGTGCACGACGGCTGGTACGACGGCTCGGCATCGCGCCTGCGCGCCGGTCTGCGCGGCGAGGTGCGCGTCACGCACACGCTCGCGCTGCGCACGCGTCTCGGCGCCAACGCGTCGACGGCGGGCACGCCCGAGGTGATTCCGTTCTACGGCGAGGTAGGTGCGAGCCTCTCCTTCTGATCGCCCGCGGCGCGAGCGCCGGCGGTGTTACGATCGCGCCATGAGCTACCTGGCGCTCGTGACCGTGCGCTGACGTGAGCGACGCGATCGCAGCCGCGGATCCTGCCGACCAGCTGCGCGTCGCGCAGGCGCGGCACCGCCGCCGCATGCTGCTCGTGCTCGCGGCCGCCGCGCTCGCAGCCGGCGCGTTCGTCCTCGCGCTGGTGGTCTTCACGGGCGGCGGGAGCCTGCTGCCGCGCATCTCGAAGCCCTACTTCTACGAGGTCAACGCGCCCGGCGCGCCGAAGCCGAGCTACCTCTTCGGCACGATGCACGTCGCCTACAGCGTCGACGATCTGCCGCGCGCCGTGCTCGCCGCGCAGGATCGCACCACGACCACCGTGCTCGAATCGGATCTCGAGGCGCGCGCCGCGGCCCCACCGCCGGCGCCCGGATCCGCCACCACGACCGGTGGCGGACGTCGTCGCCTCGACGACGCCGAGTGGGCCAAGCTCTCCGAGATGACCGGCATGCCCGAGGCCGAGCTCGAGGCACAGAGCACGTCACGCCTCCTCGGTGCCGCGCTCGCCACCATGCTCCCGCCGGTCGAGGCGATGGACCGCGGGCTACAGCGCCGGGCCAGGCAGCAGGGCAAGGAGCTCGCCTACCTCGAGGCGCGCAACCTCGAGCAGGTGATCGCCGACGACGGCGGCCTCGAGAACGGCAAGGTGCTCGACGGGCTCCGCAACGCCATCCAGCACCGCGGCGCCTTTCGCGCCGAGCTCGTGAAGATCGCGAGCCGCTACGCCCGCGGAGACGATCGCGCGTGCGCCGGATCGCTGGGCGAGCTGGTCGTCGGGCTCAACGACGACTGGGAGGCGGCGATCCAGGCCCACATCCGTCGCGGCGACGCGTTCATCGCCATCGGCTGCGGGCACCTCATCGGCGAGGGCTCGATCGTCGAGCGCCTCGAGGCGCGCGGCTTCACCGTCACTCGGGTGCCGTGACGGGGCCGGCCTCGGCGTCGGCTTCCTCGGCCGGCGCGTCGGTCGCTTCGTCGCTCGGTGCATCGACGGCCGGCGGCGGCGGCGCCTCGGCCTTCCTGGCGTCGGGCTTCGCGGCCGCAGGCTTCTTCCCCGGGCCGCCCGACTTCTTCTTCTCCGACTTCGGCATCTGCTTCCACTGCTTCTCGGCGCGCTCGCTGCGCGTGTGGTCGACGACCTTGTAGATGACGACGGTCTCGCCCGGCTCGACGACGGTGTCGGGCGGCTTCTTGTTGATGCGCGCCACGTCGCGCTTGCCGAGCCCGAACTTCTTGCCGATCTGCTCGAAGCTCTCGCGCTTGGTCGCGGTGTACTCCATGCGCTCGCGTCCGCTGCGCGCCTCGCTCAGCTCGAGGTGCTCCTTCGAGCCGCGCGTGACGAGGACGATGCGCGTCTCGTCGAGGAGCCGCACCGGCGCCTTGGCCTCGTTCCAGTCCCCGGCGACCCACGCCTGCAGCACCATGCGCGGGTGCAGCCGCGCGTCGGCCGCGAGCCCGTTCCACTCCGCCATCGTGGCGGTCTTCACGCCGAGCGCCTTGGCGACGCCGCCCAGCGAGTCGCCGTGGACCACGCGATAGAACACGCGGCGCTTGCCCTCGACGTCGGCGTCCTTGTCGGGCACCGCCACGATGAGCGCCTCGCCCGGCTTGTGATCGACGCCCGAGCCGTAGAGCTCGTCCTTCGCCTTCTCGAGGTTCTTCTTGCGCTCGGCCTCGCTCACGCGCGGCACCACCAGGATGGTTCCGCCCGTCACCTCGGACTCGTGCTCGATCTCGTTGAGCGTCTTCAGCTTGCCCTTCGCGATGCCGAACTGCGTCGCGACATCCTCGAAGCGCTCGCCGTACCCGACGACGTAGGTGTCGTACCGGTCCCAGTCGCCGCGCATCCCGCCCAGCCGCGCCGCGAACTGCTCGCCGCCGCCGCGCGGCACGCGCACGACGAACGCGCGTCCCGGCGGCGTGCGCCCGCGCCGCAGGTGCGGATTCAGGCGCTTGATCTCGTCCACGTTCGTGCCCGCCGCGCTCGCGATCGTACCCAGCGAGATCGACGACGGCACGGTCACGTCGTCCCACGTCTCCGGCGCCGCCTCCTTGATGTCGGCGAACCCGAACACCGCGCGGTTGTGACCGACGATCGCCGCCGCCATCGCCTTGGGCACGTAGATCGACGACTCCCACGGCAGCGCGTTCTCGTAATCGAGCAGCGCCCAGAAGTCGTTGGTGTTGAAGCGCGCGATGCCCTTCAGCACCGCGCCGTACCCGGCGTTGTACGCCGCCATCGCGAGGTGCCAGTCGCCGAAGCGCTGGTGCAGGTCCGCCCAGTACTCGACCGCCGCCTCGGTCGACGCGATCGGCTCGTTGCGCTCGTCGACCCAGCGATCCTGCGCCAGCCCGTAGATGCGGCCGCCCGACGGCATGAACTGCCACAGCCCGCTCGCGCCGACGCGCGAGTACGTCGACGGGTCGTAGCTCGATTCGATCATGCACAGGTAGAGGAGATCCTCGGGCAGCTTCGCCTTGCGCAGCGCCTTCACGATCATGTCGCGGTAGCGACCCTGCCGCTCGAGCCAGCCGCGCATGATGCGGCGCCCGCGCGGGTCCTCCTTGTAGAAGACGAGGTAGTCGATCACGCGCGAGTCCCAGACCACCGGGAGGTCCGGCATCTCGAGCTCGGCGAGCCACGGTAGATCGGGACGCAGCTCGGTCGGCTTCACGCCCCTCGCGGGCGCGGCCGGACGCTTCGCGGCCTCGCCGTCGCGCCACGGGCCGGCCTCGGTCGAGAACGCCTCGATCTCGAACTCGCGCAGCTCGTCCTGCCAGCGGCGACAGTTGCTGTCGACCGGACAGCCGCGGATCGCGGCGCGGCCGTCCATCTGCTCGGGCAGCGGCGCGCGCACGGCCGGCGTCGGAGCCGGTTGCTCGTCCTGCACGCCCGCGGGGCGGGGTGCGGGCTCGGGGGTCTCGGCCGCCGCGACGGCGGGCAGAAGGGACACGAGTAGCGAGACCAGTACCCGGCGGGGCATGCGTTCGAAGATAGGCGGTCGAACCGCGCTCTACCAACTTTGTTGAGCAGTCCCCAGGATTCAACGATTGCGGGCGGTTGTGGGGGCTGCGGCGTGCCGTCGCGCCCGATCGGGCAGTACGGCCGAGCTTGGGCAGCGGGAGCGTGCGTGATAGATTGCTCGGGATTTCGCGAGGCTCGCCTCGAGAGTCAGTCAGGAGATTCCGATGCCCGGCATGGGCGAGCTACTCATCATCCTCCTCATCGTGTTGGTGGTCTTCGGCGCGAGCAAGCTGCCGCAGATCGGCCACGGCCTCGGTTCCGCGATCAAGAACTTCAAGCGGGGCGCCGCCGGGGACGACGAGATCGAGGTCAATCAGAAGAAGCAGGTCGCCGGAAAGGGCTCGAAGGAGCTCTCCTCCGGGGACGACGACGACATCGAGGACGCCGAGGTGGTGTCCCGCAAGAAGGCGAAGAAGGAAGCCTAGCTCAGCGTCGCCGAGCCTCTCAGCGTCGCCGCGCGCGCCCGGCCTGCAGCAGCTCGGCCACGTGGGTCCGCAAGGTGTCGGACAGGTGCGTGTCGGCGGCGATCTCGCGCCAGTCGGCGGTCCCTAGCGTCGTCGCCAGGCGCATCGCGACATGCACCGGCGTGTGCGGGTTGAAGACCAGCGCCCGCCGGACCATGTGCCGCGTCGACCAGCGACGGTGATCGGCCACGGCCATCAGCGCGTCGGGGACCGCTGGTCGGGCCGCCGCTAGCATGACCGCGTCGCGCTCTGTCAACCGCGGGTTGTCGAGAAGGATCCGCACCACGTCGGGATGCGGATCGCGCAACAGGTGCATCAGCAGATCGCGCCGTCCATTGCGCGCGAGCGACTTGCGCTCGCCCAGCGTGAGCGGGCGGCCCTGACTCTTGAGGGGACGCTCGGGCCTGAGCTGCTTCGCGATCGTCGCCGGCTCGGCGGTCGACGGCGATGCGTCGAGGAGCAAGCGCGCGACGGCGCCGGCGCCGCGTTCACGCGCCGCGACGTACAGCGCCTGGCGCGCCGGATAGTCGAGATCGGCGAGCGCGTGGATGAAGCAGGCCAGTCCGCCCGCCAGCTCCGCGTCGTCACCGCGGCGCGCGGCGCGCTCGAGCAGATCGGCGGCCGCCGCCACCGCGATGGCCGGATCGGCCTGCGCCAGCGTGACCGCGAGTGCGCGCCTCCGGATCACCGGATCGGCGAGCCCGCGCACGCGCTGGATCAGCCACTCGGCGGTCACGGCCAGGAGCGAGTGTAGCGCGTGTCCGGAAATGGGATCACGCGTCCCGATTCCGGGACGGGCTCGTCGACGGAGGACCAGTCCCGTCGCGAGCTTGCGACGGCACGCGACGTGCTCGCGTTGCGGGTCATGGGCAACGTGTGGAACGACCTCCGGTTCGCGCTTCGGATGATGGCGCGAGCGCCCGGCTTCACCGCCATCCTCGTCATCACGCTCGCGCTCGGCATCGGCGCGACGACGACGATCTTCAGCGTCGTCAACTCGGTGGTCATCAAGCCACTGCCTTACAAGGACCCCGACCAGCTGGTGCGCGTCTACACCGAGTTCCTCGGGCGGATGCAGCTCAAGAAGTTCTGGGTCTCGCCGCCCGAGTACAACGACCTCCGCACGCAGTGCAAGAGCTGCGAGTACGTCACCGCGGTCGGTCGCGGCACGGCGTCGCTCTCCGGTGGCGATCGGCCGGTGCGCGTCGACGCCGCGTTCACGTCGTACACGTTCGCCGACACGCTCGGCGTGCAGCCGATGCTCGGCCGGTTCTACACCGCCGAGGAGGACGTGGTCGGCGACCCCAACATCACGGACCCGACGGTGGTCGTGCTCGGCTACGGCCTGTGGAAGTCGTCGTTCGGCGGCGACCCCGACGTCATCGGCAAGAAGATCACGCTCGACGCGATGCCGGTGACGGTCATCGGCGTGATGCCGCAGGGGTTCGACTATCCCGGCGGCATGCACGCGTGGGCGCCCTTCGGGATCGATCCCAACTCGACGCGTCGCGGTAGCCACGGCCTCGAGGTCACGGTGCGCCTCAAGAAGGGCGTGAGCCTCGGCCAGTTCCGCGGCGAGCTCGACGGGCTCATGGCGGCGTGGGGCGGCGTGAAGGGCGCGGGCGACACGACGCACGCGATCAAGAAGGACCAGCACCCGATGCTCGCCTTCCCGCTCAAGCAGGAGGTGCTCGGCTCGCTATCGACGACGTTGTGGCTGCTCCAGGGCGCGGTGCTGCTGGTGCTGCTCATCGCGATCGCCAACGTCACCAACCTCCTGCTCGCGCGCGCCGAGGCGCGCAGCCGCGAGATCGCCGTGCGCCACGCCGTCGGCGCCGGACGCGGACGGCTGATCCAGCAGCTCGTGACCGAGGCGATCGCGCTCGGTGTCATCGGCGGCGGGCTCGGCATCCTCGTCGCCGTGTGGTCGCTCGACGCGACGGTCGCGCTCATCCCGAAGAGCGCGCCGCGCGTGCACGAGATCACCCTCGACACCACGGCGCTCGCGTTCGCGCTCGGCGTCACGCTGCTGTCGAGCTTGCTGTTCGGGCTCGCGCCCATCATCCACACCCAGCGCACCGACCTGCACGGCGCGCTCAAGGACGGCACCAAGAGCGCGACCGGCTCGCGCGGCCGCCTGCGCGTACGGCGCGCGCTCGTCGTCGCCGAGATCGCGCTGGCCATGGTGCTCGTCATCGGCTGCGGTCTGATGGTGAAGAGCTTCATGCGGCTCCAGCAGGTCGATCTCGGCTTCAAGCCGGAGCGCATGCTGACCTTCGAGGTCGAGCTCCCCGGGAAGACGTATCCCGACGTCGCGTCGACGCACGGCTTCTGGCGCCGCTCGCTCGAGAAGATGCGCGCGCTGCCCGGCGTCGAGGCGGTGACGCTGCTCGATGGGCTGCCGCCGTACCGGCCGATCAACGCCAACGATCTCTACTTCCCCGACAAGCCGGAGCCGCCGAAGGGCGGGCTGGTGTGGAACACCGACTACTGGCAGGTGGTCGCCGAGGACGGCATCGACACGCTCGGCATGCGGATCGTGCGCGGCCGGAACATCTCGCCGAACGACGTCGAGGGCGCGCCGTCGGTGGTCGTCGTCAACCAGGCCTTCGCCGACAAGTTCATGCCGGGCGAGGATCCGATCGGCCAGCGCGTGCAGGTCGCGCCGTGGGGCGAGAAGGCGCCGTCGCAGACCATCGTCGGCGTCGTCGCGAACTCGAAGCACGCCGGCATCGACCGTCCGTCGGGCACCGAGGCTTACATGCCGCTGTGGCAGGGACCGGACATCTGGAGCGGTGACGGCCCGCCCGAGCCCGAGCGGTCGATGTTCTTCATCATCCGCACCAAGGGCGATCCGGCCGCGATGGCGCCGTCGGCGCAACGCGCGCTGCGCGATCTCGATCCGACGCTGGCGGCGTCGAAGCTGCGCACCATGGACGGCGTCCTGTGGGAGGCCGTGGCGCGGCCGCGCTTCATCATGTTCCTCCTCGGTGCGTTCGCGGTGCTCGCGCTCGTGCTGGCGGCCATCGGCATCTACGGCGTGATGTCCTACTCGGTGGCGCAGCGCACGCACGAGCTCGGCATCCGCGCCGCGCTCGGGGCGCGACCCGAGCAGCTGCGCGCGATGGTGCTGCGCCAGGGCGCCACCATCGTCGCCATGGGCGTGGGCGTCGGGCTGGTCGCGGCCTTCGCGCTCGAGACGCTGCTCGACCGCGCGCTCGCCAGCACGCTGTACGGGGCGCGCATCGGCGATCCGCTGCTGTTCGTGGTGGTGACCGCGGCCGTCGTGAGCGCGGCGCTGCTCGCGACGTGGATCCCGGCGCGGCGCGCGACCAAGGTGCCGCCGACCGTCGCGCTGAGGAGCGAGTAGTCATGGACGTCCCGCGTCGGATGACCTCACGTCCGCGGCTGCGGCGCGTCGCCATCGTCGCCGGCGCGCTCGCCGCCGTCGCGGCGGTGACGCTCTACCTGCAGTTCCTGCGCAACCGGCCGCCCAGCATCGATCGCGAGGCGCTGTGGATCGGCACCGTCGAGCGCGGCGAGCTCAAGCTCAACGCGCGCGGCGGCGGCTCGCTCGTGCCCGAAGAGGTGCGCTGGACCGCGGCCCCGATGGGCGCGCGCGTGGAGCGCGTGCTCGTGCAGGCCGGCGCCGAGGTCACCCCCGACACCGTGCTCATCGAGCTGGTGAACCCCGACGCCGAGCTGGCCGTGCTCGACGCCGAGCGCGATCTCGCCGCGTCGCAGGCCGAGCTGGCGCGGCTGGCGGCGTCGCTCGACACCGCGCGCCTCGCGCAGGAGTCGCAGATCGCGACGCTCGACGCCGACCGCGCCATGGCCACGCGACGCGCCTCGATCGAGTCGGAGATGGCGAAGCAGGGCGTGACCTCGTCGCTCGAGAGCGAGGAGTCCGCCGATCGCGCCGAGCAGCTGGCCGGGCGGTTGGCGTTCGAGCGCAAGCGTCTGACGACGATGCGCCGCGGCGACTCGGCCCAGATCGAAGCGCAGCGCGGCGAGGTCGAGCGGCTGCGCGCGCTCGCCGAGTTCCGCCGCCGTCAGCTCGACGCGCTGAAGGTGAAGGCCGGCGCGGCCGGTGTGGTGCAGGCCGTCGCCGTCGAGGTCGGTCAGGTCGTCGCCGTCGGTACGCCGATGGCGAAGGTCGTCCGTCCCGACAAGCTGAAGGCGCAGCTGCGCATCCCCGAGAACGTGGCGCAGGACCTGCGCATCGGGCTGGTCGCCAGCATCGACACGCGCAACGGCGTCGTGGCCGGGCGCGTGGCGCGCGTCGATCCCGCCGCCAAGAACGGCAGCGTGCTCGTCGACGTCTCGTTCGACGGCCCGCTTCCCGCCGGCGCGCGCCCCGACCTCACCGTCGACGGCACCATCGAGCTCGCGCACGCCGAGGATCGGCTGCACGTGGCGCGACCGGCGATCGGCGAGGCGCACGCGAGCGTCACCCTCTTCAAGCTCACCGCCGGTGGCGAGGCGGTGCGCGTGCCCGTCACGTTCGGCCGCGCCGCCACGGATGCCATCGAGATCGTGTCAGGCCTCGCCGAGGGCGAGCGCGTGATCTTGTCAGACATGTCGCGCTGGGACGGCAACGACCGCCTGCGCCTGGAGTGAGGAGCACCCATGCAATCCGTATTCGAGATGTCGTCGATCAACAAGGTCTTCCACACGGACGAGGTCGAGACGCACGCGCTCGTCGACCTCCACTTCCAGGTCAAGAAGGGCGAGTTCGTCTCGGTGAACGGGCCGTCGGGCTCGGGCAAGTCGACGCTGCTCGCCATCCTCGGCCTGCTCGACACGCCGACCAGCGGCACCTACAAGCTGGGCACGGACCTGGCCTCGGGGCTGACCGCGGGCGATCGCGCGCGCCTGCGCAACGAGCACATCGGGTTCATCTTCCAGGCCTTCAACCTGATCGGTGACCTCGACGTGTTCGAGAACGTCGAGCTGCCCCTCATCTACCGCGGCGTGCCGTCGCCCGAGCGCAAGAAGCGCGTGCAGCTCGCGCTCGAGAAGGTCGGGATGGGCCCGCGCGCGCGGCACATGCCGGCGCAGCTCTCCGGTGGTCAGCAGCAGCGCGTCGCGGTGGCGCGCGCGGTCGTGGGCGATCCGCCGATGCTGCTCGCCGACGAGCCGACGGGCAACCTGGACTCGAAGAACGGTGATGCCGTGATGGCGCTCATGGAGGAGCTGCACCAGGCGGGGACGACGATCGTGATGGTGACGCACAACCCCGAGTACTCGGCCAAGGCGTCGCGCATCGTGCACCTGTTCGACGGCCGGATCGTCGACGATCGCCCGAGCTGACCATGCGTGGCAAGGTGGGGGACGTGGCGGCACCGCGCATCCTGGTGGCAGACGACCAGCCCGACGTCCTCGAGGCGATGCGGCTGCTCGCCAAGGCGCACAAGTTCGAGGTGCGGACGGCGACCTCCCCGGCGGCGGCGCTCGCGCTGGTCGAGGGCGAGGATCTCGATGTTTGCCTGCTCGATCTCAACTACGCGCGCGACACGACGTCCGGGCGCGAAGGACTGGATCTGATCGCGCGCGTGCGTGCGATCGCGCCCGACGTGCCGATCATCGTGATGACGGCGTGGGGCAGCATCGAGGGCGCGGTCGAGGCGATGCAGCGTGGCGCGCGCGACTACCTGCAGAAGCCGTGGGACAACGCGCGGCTGGTGGCCACATTGCAGACGCACATCGAGCTGTCGCGCGCGCTGCGGGCGCAGCGCCGGCTCGAGAGCGAGGCCGCGCGACGGCGTCGCGACGAGATGCCGGAGATGGTGGCCGAGTCGCGCGCGATGCAGGGCGTGGTCGGGATGCTCGAGCGCGTGGCGGCGTCGGGCGAGGCCGTGCTCATCACCGGCGAGCACGGCACCGGCAAGGAGGTCGCGGCGCGCTGGCTGCACGCCGCGTCGAAGCGGTCCGACGGCTCGTTCGTCGCGGTCAACGCGGGCGGGCTCGGCGAGGGCGTGCTCGAGAGCGAGCTGTTCGGCCACGTGAAGGGCGCGTTCACGGACGCGCGCGCGGATCGCGCCGGATGCTTCGAGCTCGCCGATCATGGGACGCTGTTCCTCGACGAGATCGCCAACATGCCGATGAGCCAGCAGGCGCGGCTCCTGCGCGTGCTCGAGACCGGCGAGTTCCATCCGGTGGGCAGCTCGCGCGCGCGCAAGGTCGACGTGCGCGTCGTGGCGGCGACCAACGCCGACATCGCGCGGGCGGCGGCCGACGGGCGCTTTCGCGAGGATCTGCTGTATCGCCTGAACACCGTCGAGGTCCGCCTGCCGCCGCTGCGCGAGCGCAAGGAGGACATCCCGCGGCTGGCGGCCTTGTTCCTGGCGCGACACGCCGAGCGCGGCATGGTGCGGCGCTTCACGCCGGCGGCGATGGCGGCGCTCCTGACCCACCCGTGGCCCGGAAACGTGCGCGAGCTGGTGCACGTCGTGGCGCGCGCGGTGCTGCTCGCGCCGTCGGAGATGATCGACGTGGGCGACCTGGTGCTGCGGACCCGCGAGGCCGGCCCACGCGTCGAGGACATGACGCTGGACGCGGCCGAGCGGTACCTGATCGAGCGGGCCCTGGCCGCCCATCATGGGAACGTGGTGGCGGCGGCCGCCGCCCTGGGCGTGTCCCGGAGTGCGCTCTATCGCCGTCTGGCGAGCCTGGGCATCCGCGCTGGGGCATGATCCCGGGCGGATGAAGTACGAGCACCGCGTCGTCGCCGTGGTCGTCGCCGCCGGAGCGGTGCCGGCGCTCGTCGCGCTGCCGCTGCTCTGGGGCGGCGATCACGACACGAAGACCGAGTGGACGCTGACGCTGTTCATGCTGTTCGGCGTGGCCGCGCTGGCCGGCATCGCGCACGCGCGCGTGGTGCGGCCGATGCAGACGGTGGCGAACCTGGCGGCGGCGCTGCGCGAGCAGGACTACGCCGTGCGCGGTCGGCACGAGCGCGGGGACGACGCGTATGCGCTCGCGCTGGCGGAGCTCGCGGCGCTCGCGGTCGAGCTGCGCGAGACCAGCCATCGCGACGCGGAGGCGGCGGCGGGACTCTCGCGCATCGTCGAGGGGCTGGACGTCGTCGTGATCGCGGCGGACCGCGCCGGCATCATCACGCTGGCCAATCGCGCGGCGGAACGCGCGGTGGGAGCGCCGCTGTTCGGACGGAGCATCGAGTCCGTCGGGATCGCCGAGCTGTTCACCGGCGAGGCACCGCGCACGGCGCGCCTGTCGCTGGCCGGCGGCGGCGTGTGGGAGATGCGGCGCAGCGAGGTGCGCCTGCAGGGCCTGCCGCACGCGCTGGTCGTGCTCACCGACGTGCGGCGGGCGCTGCGCGCCGAGGAGCGCGAGGCGTGGCAGCGCCTGGTGCGCGTGCTCGGGCACGAGATCAACAACTCGCTGGGGCCCATTCGTTCGATCGCGGAGACGCTGCGCGTGACGCTCGCGGCGACGCCGCGCGCCGCCGACCTCGACGAGGATCTCGAGCGCGGCCTCGGCGTGATCCACCGGCGCACCGAGGCGCTGGCGCGCTTCATGACGTCGTACGCGCGGCTGGCGCGGCTGCCGGCGCCGAAGGTGGGCGCCGTCGACGTCGGTGCGTGGGTACGGCGTGCCGCGGAGCTCGAGACGCGGACGCCGGTCGTCGTCGAGGGCGGCCCTGCGGTGTCGGTGGCGGCCGACAGCGACCAGATCGATCAGCTGCTCATCAACCTGATCGCCAACGCCGTGGAAGCGGCCGCCGAGACCGGCGGCGGCGTGCGCGTGCGCTGGTCGGCGGCGGGCGGCGCGGCGACGATCGTCGTCGAGGACGACGGCCCCGGTGTCGCCGATGCGACCAGCCTGTTCGTGCCGTTCTTCACGACCAAGGCGTCCGGGTCGGGCATCGGGCTCGCGCTGTCGCGTCAGATCGCGGAGGCGCAGGGCGGCACGGTGACCTTGCGCGATCGCCGCGCCGATGGCGCGCGGGGCGCACAGGCGGTGATCACCCTGCCGCTCCTCGCGGTGCGGGCGCACGGCTGAAGGTGCGGGCGAGCCCCGACGCGAGGTCGCCCTTCTTGCCGACGAGCACGCGCTCGAGGCCGAGCCACGTCGCCATCGCGCGCAGCTCGGCGGCGAGCGGCGCGGTCACGTCGGTGGCGCGCACGCCGCGCTCGGTGGCAGCCGCGTGAACGCGCAGCGCGCCGGCGTCGCGGTCGGCCTTCAGGTCCACGCGCGCGGCGAGGCGGTCACCGAGGAGGAAGGGCAGGACGTAGTAGCCGAAGCGGCGCTTGGCCGCCGGCGTGTAGATCTCGATGCGGTAGTGGAAGTCGAAGAGGCGCTCGGTGCGCTTGCGCTCCCAGACCAGCGAGTCGAACGGCGAGAGCAGCGCGGCGGCCGTCGCGCGGCGTGGCGCGGCGGCGTCCCGGTGGACGTACGCCGGGTGTTTCCATCCCTCGACGGCCACCGGCACCAGCGTGCCGTGCTCGACGAGCTCGGCGATGCGCGCCTTCGCGGTGGTGCGGATGCGGAAATAATCCGCGAGGTCCGCCACCGTGCCGACGCCGAGCGCGCGCGCCGCCCGCTCGAGGAGCCCGCGCTGCGCCTCCTCGACGGTGGGCGTGGGCGCGGCGAGCACGTTCGCGGGCAGCACACGCTCGGTCAGGTCGTACACGCGCTCGAACTGCGTGGTGCGTCGCGCGGTGGCGAGCTGGCCGGCCCAGAACAGGAGCTCGAGCGCGCGCTTGTGATCGCCCCAGCTCCACCACTGCCCGGGACGGCGCTGGTCGGCGGCGTCGGACATCTCGCTCGCCGCGAGCGGCCCGCGCGCGCGGATCTCGTCGAGCACCGCCTGCACGTACTGCGGCTTCTTCTTCCCGAGCGCGACCAGCGAGCCCCACGCGCCGTTCTGGAACGCCTCGGCCATACGCCAGCGCAGGAGCGGCTGCAGCTCGACCGGCGCGAGGCACGCGGCGTGCGCCCAGTACTCGAACAACGCGCGTTGCTCGACGGCGCGCGGCAGGAGCGCGCGATCGTGCGCTCCGAGGCGCGCCCACAGCGGCAGCTCCTGCGATCGACACAGCACGTTCACCGAGTCGATCTGCACCAGCTGCACGCGGTCGAACATCTTCGCGAGCGCCGCGCCGGTGGCGCGCGCCGGCCGTGGCCCGGCCAGCCCCTGCGCCGCGAGCGCGATCCGGCGGGCCTCGGCCAGAGACATCGTCGCGGAGCGCGGCACCGGCGCAGTATGTCGTAGGCTCGCCTCATGTCGAACCCGATCCCGCACAACTGGGATGTCCCGCAGGTGTTCCGCGACCGCATCGGTACGCGCGCCGGCCGCCAGCGCGTCATGAACGCCGACGGTCACCTGCTGATCATCCTCCACGACGTGCCGGATCCCGCGGAGCCCGACGTGCGCAACGCGCGCCTGTTCTGGCGCAAGCCCGACGGTGCGTGGAAGTCGTCGGGCTCGGGCGCGACCAACATCGGGGCGCTGCGCTCGCACGTCGAGACCTACGACGCGGCCGCCGACGCGCTCGAAGCGAAGGTCGACAAGGCGCAGAAGGCGCGTGACTGGTTCGAGGTGCTGCGCGTGTCGTCGCCGCTCCTGCGCAGCGCGCGGAACATGAGCAAGGCGCTGCAGGAGTCGCGCGAGCTGGTGAAGGCCGACAAGGAGCTCATCGCGGTGCGCGACGCGGCGCAGGAGATCGAGCGGACCCTCGAGCTCATCCACGCGCACGCGCGCGACGGCCTCGACTTCACCGTGGCGCGCAACGCCGAGGAGAACGTCGAGAATTCCAAGCACGTCGTCGAGTCAGGTCACCGCCTCAACCTGATCGCGGCCATGTTCCTCCCGATCACCGCGCTGGGCTCGCTGCTCGGCATGAACCTCGTGCACGGCCTCGAGACGTGGCAGAAGCCTTACGCGTTCTGGGCGGTCGCGCTCGCCGCGTTCCTCTTGGGCGTCATGGTGCGGGCGTCACTTCCGAAACCGCCGGCGTAGCTGCTGGAGCCGGCGCGGCGCCCTCGGCGCCGGGCATGAACGTGAAGGCGTGCGGCAGCGTGATCTCGCCGCCGGGCTCGAACACGAGCTTCACGTCGACGGGCTCGCCCGGCGCGCCGGCCGGCACCTCGATCTGCAGCTCGGTGTCGCTGTCGATCGAGAGCACGTTGGCGGACGTCTCGCCGAGGTAGACCTGCACCGAGCGCGACTCCGCGAGGAAGCCGCTGCCGTGGACCACGAGCGGGACGGAGGCGGGCGCGGCGCTGGCCGGCTCGATGCTCGTGACCGCGAGCTTGGCGCCGGCGGGCTCGCTGGCGCTGCCGCCCTTGCCGCCACATCCAGCGAGGGAGCCGAGGGAGCCGAGGGAGGCCGACAACACGAGGATGAGTCCGAGGGTCGTGCGCATGTGGGCCGAGCATCGCATCGCGCGCAGGACGGTCACGCGCCGCGTCCTGACGCCGCCTGACCATTTCTGTCGACTGCCGACCTCTGCCGTCAACCTAGGTCGCGCCACCGCCGCCCGACACCGGGTACCCGGGCGGCGGCGTCTGCAACGGATGTATCTCCACCAACGCTTCGCCCTCCCGCCGCCACGCCAGCTCCTGCGTGTGCCCGATGCGCACCGCCTCCTCGAAGATCCTGCCGGGCGCGAGGTGTGAGGACCCGTCCTCCTCCTCGATGATCATCTCGTCCGTCACCGGCACGCTGACGTGGATCTCCTCGACCACCGTCCGCCGGATACGCACCATGATCGAAACGTTCGACATCTCCATGAGGGGGGACACCTTCCGGGGTCGTAGCCAGTCGAGATTGCAGCTGAAAATGACCCGACTGCAACTGGCGCGTTCGGTCAGAGCTCGACGGTGTGGTGGAGGACCGCCGCGCGCGTGCGCGGCGGGATGGTCGCGGCGGCGATGACGCCGTCGAGCGCGCGGAGCACGCACTGGCCCGCGCTGGCCGATGCGAGCGTGCCGCCGACCTCGTACGTGATCGTCGACGGGTCGCCGGCGAGCCAGAGCTGGAGCGTGAGATACCCGCGCGTGCCGCCTGCGGCGCATTGCGCAATCGCGCCGGACGCGCGGAGCTGCTCGACGATCGACTGCAGCACCGGCATGCCGTCGGCGGTGTCGGCGCCGTTGAGCTTCACCTGCGTCTTGGTGACGAGGAGCGCCGCCTTGGTGACGGGATCGTGGCTCGGCTTCTTGCCGTACATGGCGTGGCCTTCGCCCTCGGAGTGATACACGTCCTCTTGCAGCTTCAGGCCCCACTCGAAGTCGCCGTGCTCGGGCTCGGTGACGGTGACGTTGCAGATCTCGCCGTGGCACTCGACGTCGAAGCTGTAGCCGTCGGGCGCCTTCTCGAAGACCTTGGCCACGAGCGGCGTGAGCCTGGCTTCCGCGTCGGGTGTCGGCGAGGAGCGCTCGAAGATCTCGTCGAACGTGAGGCGATCCTCGAGCTTCGTCTCGGCGGCGGCGAGGCGCTCGCCGAGATGCGCGAGCTGTCCCTCGCAGGTCGCCGCGAGCGGCGGCGGTGCACCGGCGGGACGCTTCACGGCATCGCGCTTCGCGGCGGTCGCTGCTGACGACGCGGACGTCGCACTCGCCGCGGGTGCTGCCGTCGTGGCCTTCCCGGCGGCGGCCGCGTCACCCTCCGGCGGTGATCGGTGGCGCCACTGGTAGACGTTGAGCGCCGCGCTGCCCGCCAGCGTCGCGACGAGCACGAGGACAACCGGTCTGGCCATGTGACCGACGATACGCGGCTCCGCGCGGTTGCGTCTCGGTCGAGGCGCGACCCGTGGGCCGCCATACGCTGCCGGCGGCCTCAACCGGATCTCGGGAGCGCGGTCGAACGTCGGTTCGTATTACGTGCAGTGAGGGATCGCGCAGCGGGTGGCAACTACGAGATCGTCGGGCATCTCGCGACGGGTGGGATGGCGGAGCTCTTCCTCGCGCGCGCGCCCGATCGCACCGGACCCTACGTCGTCCTCAAGCGTATCCTTCCCGAGCAGGCGCGGCGCAGCGAGCTCGTGTCGATGTTCCTCGACGAGGCGCGGCTCTCGTCGCGCCTCCATCACCCCAACATCGCGCGCGTGCTCGACGTCGGCCGCGCCGGGCACTCGTACTTCTACACGATGGAGTACGTGCACGGCCGCAACCTGCGCGAGGTGCTCGAGCACCTGGTCGAGGTGCGCCGGTTCTTCCCGCTCGACGCCACGCTGAGCGTGCTCGTCGCCGCCGCCGCCGGTCTTCACGCCGCGCACGAGCAGCGCGATCGCAACGGGCGCTCGCTCGAGATCGTCCATCGCGACGTCTCGCCGTCGAACGTGATGGTCGGCTTCGACGGCGGCGTGAAGATCGTCGACTTCGGCGTGGCGCACGCCATCGATCACGTGAGCGAGACGCGCTCCGGCGTGGTGAAGGGCAAGACCGGCTACCTCGCGCCCGAGCAATGCACGATGAGCCAGCTCGATCGCCGCTGCGACGTGTTCGCGCTCGGCATCGTCGCGTACGAGCTGGTCACGCGCACGCGCCTGTTCCGGCGCCGGAGCGAGTACGAGACCATGCACGCGATCGTGAGCGAGCACCCCGCGCCGCCGTCGCAGGTCCGCCGCCAGCTGCCGCCCGCGCTCGACCCCATCATCATGCGCGCGCTCGAGAAGAACCGCGCGCACCGCTACAACACCGCCGCCGACTTCCAGGCCGACCTCGCCGCGCTGGCGCACCAGCTCGGCATCGCGACCGGACCCATCGCTGTCGTCGACGCGATGCACTCGCTGTTCGGCGACTGCCCGGAGCCGTGGCACGCCCTCGAGCAGGTGCGCCAGGGCGACACCGCGGTCGTGCGCGTGTCGGCGTTCGAGCGCTCGTTCATCGACGACGAGCCGACCGACCCCGACGCCGACGCGATCGACCTCGCCATGTCGGCGCTCGAGCCGCGCACGCGCGCGACGCGTCCGATGCGCTCGGCCTCGGGCGACGGTGCCGACGGCGCCGACGCCGCCCACGCCGACACTGACGGCGAGCACGACGCCACCGACCGCACGCCCGCGCCGTTCCTGCCGTCGGGCCCACCATCGCCGTTCGCGCTGGCGCGCGACAGCCGCGCGCGCGACACCGACGGCGACGACGCGCGGCCCACGCGCCGCCGGGTCGCGGCCAGCGCGCCGCCTCCGGCGCGTCAACGCGCGGCGAGCGAGCCGCCGCCGCCGCCGCCGTCGCCGCATCCCGCGCTCGCCGTCGGTACACTGCGGCCCGGCGCGCGCACACCGCTCGCGCCCCTTCGCCCCGTGGGCTTTCCGTCGGTGTCGCTGACCACGTTCACCGGTGCCGCGCCGCCGCCGCCCGTTCGCCCGGCCGACGCCGCGCTCGTCATCGCGCCGGCGATCGCGCCGGCGATCGCGTCACCCGTCGCGTCGGATCCGTTCGTGCGCCGCCCCTTGCCGCTACCCCCACCGCCGCCCGAAGCGGCCGCGCCCGAGCCGCGGCTTCACCGCCGGGCCGCCGCGATTCTCTTCGGCGCCGCTCTCGGCGGCATCGCCATCGCGCTCGTCATCGCCCTCGCCACGTGCTGACGCCGACGGTGCGAAGGTCTCGAGAAGAGGCCAGTTGGGGAAGGTGTCCCCGGTCGGGGCTGGCTAGATCGCGAACTCGAAGCCCTGCTTGAGCAGGCGCTCGTACTTCTTCTTGTCGAAGCGGAAGAGGCGCGCGGCGCGGTGGCGTACGCCGGTCTCGACCTCGTCGGTCTCGACGACCAGGCCGAGCGACAGGATCTTCTTGCGGAAGTTGCGCTTGTCGAGCTGCCGCTCGAGCACGATCTCGTACAGGCGCTGCAGCTGCGTCAGCGAGAAGCGCGGCGGCAAGAGCTCGAACCCGATCGGCGCGTAGCGCACCTTGCCGCGCAACCGCTCGACCGCGCGCGTGATGATCTCGGGGTGGTCGAACGCGAGCGGCGGCAGCTTGTCGAGCGCGAACCAGCCGACGTTCTCGGCGTCGGTGGCCGCCTTCACGCGGTAGTCCGATAGCTTCGCCAGCGCGTAGTACGCGACGGTGATGACGCGGCCGCGCGGATCGCGTCCCGGCGTCCCGAACGTGTAGAGCTGCTCGAGGAACACCTCCTCGATGTTGGTCTCCTCGCGCAGCTCGCGCCGCGCCGCCACGTCGAGCTCCTCGGTGTCCTTCACGAACCCCCCGGGGAGCGCCCACGCGTGCTTGAACGGATCGACGCCGCGCTGCACCAGCAGCACCTTGAGATCGTCCGAGTCGAGCCCGAGCACGACGCAGTCGACGGTGACCGCCGGCCGCGGGTAGTCGTAGACGTGGCGCCCCGGTGGCGGCGGCGTCCACGCCTCGCCGTTCTTCTTTTCCGCCGCCGGCATCACTTCTTCTCCGCACCCGCCGCGACGTAGGCGCGCATCTCGGCCAGCTCGCGGTCGTAGCCGCCCGACAGGATCGGGAAGCGGCACCACGACTTCGGGTCGAGGTTCTTGTCGTCGAGGTGGAAGCTCGGCGCGAGCCGCTCGCGCTTCCACTGGTTGCGACACCACAGCTTGAAGAAGCGCTCGATCCACACCGCCAGGTCGGCCTGCGCGTAGCTCGGGAAACGCGGCTCGAGCTCCTGCAGGACCTCGAGCGGCATCCGCTTGTCGCGGATCGCCGAGTCCTCGACGGCCTCGAGCACGTCGTACGGCATGAGGTCCTTCTCGTCGGTCTGCGCCTCGCCGGGCGGACGCAGCTCGGCGGTCGGCTGCTGCCGGTTGATGTACGAGAGCGCCGGGATGCCGTGCAGCCCCGACGGCCCCGCGACCTCCATCCAGCGCAGCCACGCGCGCAGGTACGTCTTGTCGATGCCGCCGATGGGCGCGAGGCCGCCCGACGTGTCGCCGTCCATCGTGGCGTAGCCGACCGCGGCCTCGCTGCGGTTCGACGTCGTCAGGAGCAGCGAGTTGCGCAGGTTGGCGAGCAGCCAGATCGACGGCGACCGCACGCGCGCCTGGATGTTCTGCAGCGCCACGTCGTCGCCGGGCCACGCCATCTTCCGCCCGATCGCCTGCTCGATCGCACCGACGTAGCCCTTGAACAGCGGATCCACGTCGAGCAGGTGGAACTCGGCGTTCACCGCCTTCGACACCTCGCGCGCCGCGGTGCGCGTGACGTCGCCCGAGTTCTCCGTCGCCTGGTACGCCGTCAGCAAGAGCCGTTGCGTCAGCTCGGCGACGTTCTGCACCACGCCGATCTGCGGCACGTACTTCAGGCGCTCCTTGGCGCCGTCGAGGCCGTGCTCCGCCACCGCCAGCTCGAGCGCGGTCGCGACCAGCACCGCGCACGCCGCCGAGTCGGCGCCACCGCTGATCGACACGACGTAGCCGTGCGACCGGCTCTTGCGCATGTAGTCCCAGAGGCCGAGCGAGACCGCGCGCGCGAACTCCTCGTCCTTCACGTGCTCGCCGTCCTCCCACGTCTTCTCGATCACCGCGGGCGCCGACGGCTTGCGCGCCGGCCACTCGAACCTCACCTCGACCACGCCGCCGTCGGCGTCGTGACGCGGGCGGTGGCTGCCGCGTCGCGCCTGCTCGCGCCGGTTGGCCTCGATGTCGATCACGGCGGTCGCCAGCTCGACGTCGGCGAACCCGAAGCGCCGTCCGCGCGCGACCAGCTCGCCGCCGGTCGCGATGATGCCGCCGCCGTCGTAGATCACGCGCCCGGCCTCGTTGCCGAGGAGGTTGGCGTAGAGGTAACCCACGCCGAACGCGCGCGAGCCCTCGACGACGAAGCGTTGCCGCACGGCGAACTTGCCGAAGCCGAAGTGGCTCGCCGACGGATTGAGGATGAGGTCGACGCCGCGCAGCGCGAGGTCCGCGCCGGGGCGATTGGCCACCCACGCGTCCTCGCAGATCTCGAACCCGATGCGCACGTTGTCGACGTCGAACAGCCAGTCGCCGAGCGGGAACTTGGCGTCGCCGCGCTCGACGTGCTCGCGCTCGCCCGCCGGCCACTCCTTGAACCAGCGCGGCTCGTAGTGGATGCCGTCGCCGGCGAGGAAGCGCTTGGCCACGAACCCGGCGATGGCGCCGTCGACGACGAGCGCGGCCGCGTTGTAGAGCGCCTTCTCGTAGTAGAGCGGCAACCCGAACGAGACCACCATGCCCTTGGTGTCGGGCAGGAGGCTCTCGAGGGCGGCGAACGCCTGCTCCTGCAGGCCGGGCGCGAAGAACGCGTCCTCGCAGCCATAGCCGGTGATGCACAGCTCGGGCAGGCAGAGGATGGTGGCCTCCTCGGCGCGCGCGCGGCGGATTGCCTCGCGGATGTTGCCGAGGTTCCGTTCCCAGTCGAACGGGGTCTGGTTGAGGCAGGCGGCTGCGACCTTGATGAGCTTCATGGGCTGGCCCTCACTGGCTAATGGTTCTCCCTGAGATGCTCGACCAGGAGCGGAGCGACGCTCTGGACCTCGAGGAAGTCCGATGCCTGCGCGTGCGCGCGGGGGTGGCTGTCGGTGACGACGACCTTGCCGAAGAGGCCGGTCGCCTGGATCTTGGCGATCGAATCCGCCGGGAAGACGCCGTGCGTCGCGATCGCGTCGATCGCGCTCGCGCCGGCGTCCTTGTAGGCGCGCGCCGCGTTGATGAGCGAGCCGCCGGTGCGGATCATGTCGTCGTAGATGACGACGCGCTTGCCGGCGACCTGCGCCGACACGCCGCTCACCTCGGTGGTCGCGCCGTCGAGGCGGCGCTTGTAGACGAACGCGGCCTGCACGCCCATGTCGTTGGCCAGGCTCTCGACCCACTTGGCGCGGCCCGCGTCCGTGCACGCGAGCACGAGGCCCTCGCCGCCGAGACGGCGCGCCGCCGCCATGACGATGGGCTTGCCGTAGACGTGCACGGGGCGGATCGCGCCCTCGAAGTAGTGCGCGATCGTCGCGACGTGCAGGTCGAGCAGGAACACCTGGTTGCCGCGGCTCGCCTCGGGGATCGAGGAGAGCAGGCGCGCGCGCGTCTTGGCGGTGACCGCCTCGCCGGGACGCACCGCGCGCTCCATCGTCGAGTAACCGAAGTACGGGATGACCAGGGTGAGCCGGTACGCGCCGGCGCGCACCGCGGTGGTCGCGAGGTCGTAGAGCTCGAGCGTGTTGGCGTCGTCGATCGTGCCGCCGACGATGATCACGTCGCGGTCGGCGAGCTCGGTGGCGACGCGCTGGTAGCGCTCGCCGTCCGGGAACTCCTTGCGGACGATCTCGCCGCGCGGCCAGCCGGCCTGCATGGCGACGCGCTCGGCCAGGTACTCGTACGTCTTGGTGGAAATAACGATCGGCGTCACGGCTTGATACCTCCTCCGCGCGCGCGCGCAACCAGCGCGACCTTGCGCTCGTGGAGCACGGGGTCCAACCCGACCGGATACGGCTGCGGGTTCAGGAAGCGGCGCGTGCGCGGCGACAGCGCACCGAGGTCGGCGACCACGCGAGCGCGCGCCGCGGAGAGGTCGCCCTCGGCGTGAGTGCGGACGCCGTCCTTGATGACGTTCACGAGCACGTCCTCGCCCTCGCCGTCGAGCAGGTAGCTGTTCGTGGGATCGTCGATGCTCCACGCGCGCGTCGGACCCGCAGGCGGGCCGCGGAGCGCGTCGTGGATGGCGTCGCCGACCAGCACCCCGTCTCGCGTGAACCGGCGGACCGCCTGGATGCCGGGCGTCGAGATCTTGATCGGCTGCTCGCTCAGCTTGATCGGGTAGTCCCACGCGCCGTCGACGTTCACCGCGCCGATCTTGTAGACGCCGCCCAGCGCCGGCTGGTCGTACGCGGTGACCAGCTTGGTGCCCACGCCCCACGTGTCGATCTTGGCGCCCTGTTCCCACAAGCTCGACATCAGGTGCTCGTCGAGATCGTTCGACGCCGTGATGCGCGCCTTCGGGAATCCTGCCGCGTCGAGCTTCTTGCGGGCCTCGATCGACAGGTGCGCGAGGTCGCCCGAGTCGAGGCGCACGCCCTGGAGCTCGTAGCCGCGCGCGCGCAGCTCCTTGCCGATCGTGATGGCGCGGTCGACGCCGTCGAGCGTGTCGAAGGTGTCGACGAGGAACGTCGTGTTCGCCGGCATCGCCGCCGCGTACTCGCGGAACGACCGCTCCTCGTCGCCCCAGAACATCACCCACGAGTGCGCGTGTGTGCCCTTCACCGGGATGCCGTACATCTTGCCGGCCAGCACGTTCGACGACGCGGACACGCCGCCGATCCATGCCGCGCGGCTTGCCGACAGCCCGCCGTCGATGCCCTGCGCGCGCCGCAGCCCGAACTCGAGCACCGGCTCGCCGCGCGCCGCCTGCACCACGCGCGCCGCCTTGGTCGCGATGAGCGTCCCGAAGTTCACCATCGTGAGGAGCGGCGTCTCGACCAGGCCCGCCTGCAGGATCGGCGCGCGCACGCGAATCAACGGCTCGTGCGCGAAGCACAGCCGTCCCTCGGGGATGGCGTCGACGGTGCCGGTGAAGCGCAGGTTCGCGAGGTGATCGATGAAGCCCTGCTCGAAGAGCGGCTTGCCGTCGGAGCCGCGGAGGGTCGCGAGGTACTCGCAGTCGCTCGCGTCGAAGCGCAGCTCCTCGAGGTAGTCGAGCGCCTGATCGAGCCCCGCCGCGATGGCGTAGCCGCCGCCGAACGGATGACGGCGGAAGTGGAGATGGAAGACGCTCTCGCGCTCGGCGACGCCGGCCTTCCAGTACCCGTACGCCATCGTCAGCTGGTACAGGTCGGTGAGCAGCGCCAAAGATGACCGGTAGAGGTCCTTGAGCTGGCTCATGTTGTAACCTCGCCCCGAGTCTGGTGGCCGCCCATATGGTGTACATTGTACACGAAGTGCGTCGATGTCAAGGCGGTCCGTGACGGCAGTTCTGGTCTGGGGAGAGCTGCTCTGGGATCGGTTCCCCGACGGTGATCGGCTCGGCGGTGCGCCCGCCAACGTCGCCTTCCACCTGGCGCAGCTCGGCACGCCGGTCGCGCTGATCACGCGGGTCGGGGACGACGAGCTCGGCCACGCGGCGATCGCGCAGATGGCGGCGATCGGCGTCGACACGTCGCTGGTGCAGATCGACGCCGAGCGTCGCACCGGCGAGGTCAACGTCACCGTCGAGCACGGCGAGCCGCGCTATCGCCTGCAACCCGGCTGCTCGTGGGAGCGCATCGACTTCACGCCGGAGGTCGCCGTACGCCTCGCCGGCGCGCGCGCGCTGGTCTACGGCACGCTCTCGCAGCGCACGCCCGAGGGCCTCGCGACGTTCGGCGCCGCGCTCGCCGCCGCCTCGCCGCGCGTCGCGCGCGTCTGCGATCCCAACCTGCGGCCGAGCTCTCCCGCGCCGGGCGACGACGCCGCGCTCGCGCAGGCGCTCGCCGCCGCCGACGTGGTGAAGATCAACGAGCGCGAGGTCGAGATGATCCGAGCGCGCCTCGGCCACGCCTCACCGACCGAATGGCTGCTCGCGCGCGGCGCACGGTTGGTGGCCGTCACGCACGGTGCGGCGGGCAGCACGTGGTACGCACCACCCTCGATGCAGTACGGCCCCCTCGACGTCGCCGCGGTCGGCGCCGCCCCCGGCGGTGACAACGTGGGCTGCGGCGACGCCTACGTCGCCGGTATGGTGCACGGCCTCCTCCTCGGCTGGCCGTGGCCGCGCATCGGCCGCCTCGCCGCCGCCGTCGCCGCGCGCGTCGCCGCCGTGCGCGGCGCGACGCCCATCCTCGACGGTCGCGCGCTCGTGGAGGACGCGTGAGCGACAGCTCCACGCAGCGCGTGGCTCCACCACGCCCGCGCGATCCGTGGCTCGAGTACCTCCCGCTCGTCGCGCTCGCCGCCCTCACCGGCGTCTTGTGCGTCGTCTACAACCACATCTTCGCGGGCGAGATCTGCGGCGACGACAACACCTATCACTTCGCCGAGGCCGCCTTCCTCGCCGACGCCTTCTCGCACGGCGACTTCGATCTCTGGAACCCGTCCGCCAACGGTGGCTTTCCGAGCGGGTACTACTACCAGCTCGTCCCCGCCGCGATCCCCGGCCTCCTCGCCGCGCTCTTCGGGCACGTCCTCTTCTTCTTCGAGCTCACGGTCTTCCTCTCGATGGTGCTCGTCCCGGCGGCGACCTATCGCGGCCTCCGCATGATGGGCGCCGACCCGTGGGCCGCGTTCGGCGGCGCCGTGGCGTCGTGTTTCTTCCTGTCCGGCGAGAAGTGGGGCGCCGGCGCCGAGGGCGTGTTCTGGGTCGGCCTCTACACGCAGGGCGTCGCGATGTGCGCGTACCCGCTCGCCGTCGGCTACGGCTATCGCTGGATCACGGAGAACAAGAGCGCGGTCCCTGCCGTCGGCTGGGGGCTCTTCGTCGGGCTGTCACATCCCGTCGCCGGTGTGGGCGCCGGGCTCGCGCTCGCCGCCATGCTGCCGGTCGCGCTCGTCGAGCAGCAGCAGCGCGACATCCACATGCGTTACCTGTGGCCGTGCGTCCGGCTCGGCGTGCTCGGACTCCTCTACGTCGTCGGCTCGGCGTCGGCGTGGGTGCAGGTCATCGTCGACTACGAGGCGTTCGGCGGCTTCCCGCATCGCGTCAAGGGCGAGGACGGGCCGGGCTTCGAGGGGCTCCAGGTGTGGCTGCGCAACGGTCACTTCCTGGACCACGAGCGACCGGAGACGCCGCGCGTGCTCACGGCCCTCATGGTGCCGAGCCTCGTGCTCTCGCTCTTCCTCTTCTACCTGCGACGGTGGCGCTACCTCGCGGCGCTGTGGCTGTCCGCGTTCGCCTTCGCGTACATCATCGCCGGCGGCCGATCGCTCAAGACCGCCGACGATCTCTTCCCGGCGGTGCGCGTGCTCGGGCCGCTCCAGCTCGCGCTCACCATGGTGATCGGCGCGGGCTGCGTGTCGGGCGTCGTCGCCGGCGTGCGCGCGCTCGATCGCGCCGACGTGCGCCCGCGCTGGGTGGTGCTCCTGGCGCAGGGCGCGCTCGCGTTCCTCGTCGGGCTCGCCCTGGTCAGCGTCGTCGCGACCGCGGCCGGTCAGCACCACGCCCGCATCAAGGTCGCAGAGGATTATCCGCGCATCCATCGCAAGGAGCTCGACCAGCTCCTCCCGGCGATGCGCGCCGCCGGCCCGGGTCGGATCCAGAACCGCGGCGGCACCACCGACGAGGCGCCGGGCGTCGAGAACCACTGGTTCATCATCCTGCCCAGCGCGTACGTCGGCCGCCATCAGCTCGTCACGTACGGCGCCGCGGGCCTGCAGTCGTCGACCAACTTCGTCTACCTCTGGGAGACGCCGGGCCCGATCCGCTCGGCGTGGATGTACGACGCGCCGCTCGTCCTCACCAACCACCAGCGCGGCCCCGACATCGGCGGCACGCTGCTCGCGTCGACCGAGCACTTCGAGCTTCGCGAGCTCCCGTCGCCGGGGCTGGTCTCGGCGGCGCAGATCGTCGGCGAGATTCCCCCGGGCCCGCGCAAGCAGATGCGCGAGGTCGTGCTGCGGTGGCAGCGCACCGATCAGCCGATGCACGAGCAGCTGCTGGCGTGGCCGGGCTCCGGCATCGCGGGCCCGCCGCCCGACGGCGACGTGCTCGAGGTGAAGCGCGGCCGCTCGCAGATCACGTTCAAGGCGTCCGTCCGCAAGCCGACGACGTACCTCGTGCGCGAGGGATGGCACCCGCGCTGGGTCGCCACTGTGGACGGCAAGGCGGCGAAGATCCGCCGCGTCACCCCCGACATGATGGCGCTCGACCTCCAGCCCGGCGAGCACACCGCCGTGCTGCGCTTCGAGCGTCCCCTGTGGCAGTGGCTGCTCTGGCTGTGCGTGCCGCTGGCGATGCTCGCGGGCTGGCTCGTCGAGCGGCTACTGCGCCGCTGGAGCGCCCATCCGCAGCTCGACCGGCAGTGACGCCGGCGTGACCGAGCAGATGTTGCTGCTCGATCCCGACGCGACGTGAACGTCGCCGGTGAACACGAGGTCCCCGGGGTTCGCGGAGCCGCTACACGGATCCGGGATGCCGTGGAAGATGGGCACGTTCCCGACCGCGGTCCCGCCCGTCCCCGACCCACCGCCGTGCAGCGTCACGTTGTTCGTCATGACGCCGTTCGCGAGGAGCTGGACCTGCGTGAACTCGTGGCCGAACGGTGGCATCACGAGCAGCTCCTGCGGGTTGATGAAGGCGGGCAGGTTCGACGTCGCCGCGCTGGTGACCGTGTACGGCAACCGCGCCGGGATGCCGCAGACGAAGTCGAGCTCGGCGGGCGCCGCGAGCGCGAGATCGGTGCCGCTGAGCGTGCGCGTGAAGCTGAGGTCGTAGGTGCCGCCCAGCGGCTCGTTGGTCGTGCAGCGCAGCGTCGTGCTCGTCGCGCCCGCGCGCACCGGCGTGGGCGACGCCACCGTCACGCGGATCTGCGAGTAGCCGCTCGTGTTCACCGTCAGCGGTGACGGATCGAACGCCGCGGCGAGGTTGTTGCTGCCGGCATTGACGTCGACGCACGTGACGCTGAGCTGCTGGTTGCCGCCGTTCGACACGTTGATGAAACCGTCGAACGTCGACGGCGCAGGGCACGTCACCGAGGCGCTGGACGCGCTGATGCCGGCGAGCGGGCCATCACCGGCGGTGAAGTTGAACGTCACGGGACCCGAGCAGATGCCGGGCGCGGTCACGGTCGCCGTCGAATTGACGGTGCCGAGCGCGGTCGGCGCGTACGTCATCGTGCCGCTGCCACTGCCGGTGCCGGCCACCATCGACGGCAGCGCCAGCGTGAACGGCGCGCTCATCGTGGTCTGCAGCGTCGCCGCGGCGTTGCCGGTGTTGTTGATCGTCACCGGGCCGCTACGCGTGCCGCCCACGTTCGCGAAGCCGAAGTTCTGCGTCGTCGGCGTCGCACCGAGGAACGGACCGGTGAGCGTCTGCGACACCGCGACGTCGGTGTCCGTGCCGGTGGGGATGTCGACGTGGATGCGCAGGTTCGCCCCGACCGCGCGCGGCTGGAACGGCAACGTGATCGCGTTGCGCGTGATGGTGAGCGTCACGGAGCTGTTGGCGGGGATCGTGCCGCTGGTCGGCGCGACCGAGTAACGCGCGTGATCGCCCTCGGGATCGGTCGGGAACGTGGCGGTGTACGCCGCCGGGATCTCGGCGGTGTTCATGAGCGTGATGGTGTCGGTGTCGGAGCTCGCGCCGCACGCGACCGTCCCGAAGTCGACCGGCGTACCCTGCACCAGCACGCCGCCGGTGACGGCGCCGCTGCCGGTGAGCCCGATCGTCGTCGGCGTGGTGCCGCAGTGCACGCCCGTGACGGTGACCGCCGCCGAGCCGGTGTCGGCGCCGACCGCCGTCGGGTGGTACGCGAAGCTCGCGTCCGCCGACTGACTTCCGGCCAGCGTGAGCGTGCCCGTCGTCCCGAAGATGCGCGTGAACTCGCCGCCGGGCGACGCGACCGTGACCATCGCCGGCGCGTTGCCGGTGTTGGCAATCAACGCGTTCGACGGCGTCGACGTGGTGCCGGCCTCGACCTGACCGAAGCCGACGCTGGGCGGGGTGATCGTGATGTGAGCGCCGCGCGGCATGACCGTGACCGGCACGGTGTGCGGCGAGCCGGGCAGGTTGGTGGTCGCGGTCAGCATCGCGGTCAGCGTCTGACCGGCGGTGGCGTCCTGCGGAACCGTCGCCATCACGGTGAACGTCGTCGACGCGCCCGAGACGATCGTGCCCGACGCCGGGGTCACGGTGAACGCCGCGTCCGAGAACGCGAGCGCGTACGTGAGGTCGGCGGTGCCGGTGTTCACGACCTGGAAGGTGGTCTGATTGGTGGCGCCGCAATCGGTGATCGCGAGCGGCACCGACGCCGGCAACATGCCGATCGGCGCCGGCGCCGCGTCGATGCTCGCGTCGCGACCCGCGTCGGCGAAGTCCGGGTTCTCCTCGTCGCACGCGGCGAGGACGAGCGTGAACAGCGCAGCACGGGCATAGGACTGCATGGGACCCCCTTGAATGGTCGAGTCTACTCCGGGACGCGGGGGAGTGGCAGCACCAGCTTGAAGAAGGTGAGCTTCCAGGCGTCGTCGATCTTGGTGAACTCGAAGCTACCCGTGATGGTGGCCTTCTCGAATTCGATGAGGAGCTGGAGGGAGGCGCCGGTGCGGCTCGGGTTCTGGCGGGCGGTGGTGACGTCCAGGATGCGGCGGAAGGGCCCGAGAACCTTGCGGCGATCGGCCTCGATCTCGCGGAAGTTTGGGAGCGCGATCGACTGCTGGAAGCCGAGCGCGGCCTGGTTCCAGATCACGTCGATCTCGCCGCGCGCCGACTGCTCCAGGATTCGCTGAGCCACCGCGCGGAGCTCGTCCTGCGGGCCCTTCACGCGCGCCTCGCGCTGTGCTTGTGTAGCGGGCGCTACATCCTTCGGCACGTCGACGAAGATGCCGAGCATCTTCCACTTGCCGCCTTCCCAGCGGAACGCCATCGAGCCCTTGGTCGCGCCGCTGGTGTACTCGAGGCGCGCGTCGACGCGGCCGGTGCGGCCGCCCGGGCCGCGATTGATCTCGGTGTCGAGCACGGCGCTGATCTCCTTGAACGCGCCGAGCGTGCGGTTCATGTCGGCCATCTGCTCGACGAACGTCTCCTCGAGCACGACCTCCTGGAAGCGGATCGACGAGTCGCGGTAGACCTCGCGCGACTGGCCATCGCGGATCGCGATGAGGATGTGCTCGGCGAGCGGGCGGAAGTCGGGCGGGCGCGCGTGGCGGAGCTGGAGGCCGACGATGACGGCGATCCACGAGAACACCAGCAGAAAGCTCAGGATCACGTTGCGCGCCATCACGCGGCCGCGACGCGTGTGCGGGACGAGGGGGAGCGCGGTGAGCGACTCGCCGACCCGGGCGGTCAGGCTGTCGCTGGCCTGGACCACCTTGTCGCCGATGACGTCGGCGGAGTGGACGACCCTCTCGCCGACCTTGACGGCGATGGCGACGGGGATGGTGTGGGCGCGCTTGCGCTTGGCGACCGCCGGCGGCGCGGACGGTTTGCCCTCGGGGTCCGTGAAGCGGACGTCGACCGAGCCCGACGCGGACGCGGCCGGTGACGGCTCCGGTTTCGCGGCCGGCTCGTCGGCCGGTGGGTCGACCGGCTTCGGAGGATCGTCTTCGGGCACGGCCTGAGTATGCGCGAAAACCTGCGGACTTCAGGCGTCCGGGCCCGCGTCGATGGAGGACGCGTCGATCGTGCCCATCTCGTTCGCCCAGAAGCTGACCGACGCGGTCGCGCCTTGCACCTCCGCGCGGATGCGAACGTGTCCGCCGTACGGGCCGTAGTAGGGCAGGAGGATGTCGCCGGTCGTGGCGCCCGTGCCGTTGGTATCTGCGATCAGCGGCGCTTGCTCGCTCGAGATGAGCTCGCCACCGACGTCCTCGAGGAAGGTCTCCTGGGCGATGCACTCCGGGATCCCGGTGCCCACGAGCTGGAGGGAGACCACGAACATGTCGGAGCCCTGGCCGCCGACCACGGTGTCGACGGTGCTGTCCTCGACGATCGGTTCGTAGCCTTCGCCGACCCTGCGCACGATGCGCACGGCGTCCACCGTCGGACGCGGCGCGCCAGGTGCGAGCTCGCAGATGTCGGACTGCGGGATCTGCTGGTTGCAGCTGCTGCCGCAGCCGGTGAACACGAGCACGAGCGCCGCGAGGACGAGCTTCACGGCTTGCCCGCGTTGATGACGAAGCGCATGAGCAGACGCTGGGCGACCTCGAGCCGGTAGTCTGCGGCCGAGCGCACATCGCTGATCGGCTTGATCTCGCCGGCGAGCGCGTCGGCGACGGCGCGCGCGGTGGTCGCGTCGGGCGCGCGGCCGGTCGCGGCGGCCTCGGCGGCGGCGGGACGGATCGGGCGCGCGGCGACGGCACCGAGGCCGAAGCGCGCCCACACGATGGCGCCGTTCTCGACGTGGATCGCGGCCGCGGCCATCACCTTCGAGATCGACTGCGCGGCGCGCGTCCCGACCTTGCGCCACGACAGGCGCGTCGCCGGATCCGGCACCGGGATGACGACGGCGGCGACCAGCTCGTCGGCGGCGAGGAGCGTGGTGCGGTACCCGGTGCAGAAGTCGCGGTACGCGACGGTGCGACGGCCGCGCGGCGAGGCGAGCTCGAGCGATGCGTCGAGCGCGAGCAGCACCGGGAGGCTGTCGCCGACCGGAGAGGACGTGACGATGTTGCCGCCGATCGTGCCGCGCGCCTGGATCTGGAGGGCCCCGATCTCGCGCGCCGCGGCGGCCAGGATGGGCAGGCCGGTGACCACGTCGGCGCTGGCGATGACGTCGAGCCACGGCGTGCCGGCACCGATGCGGATGCGATCGGGGTGCGCGCCGCGGTCACGCGTCACGCCGCGGAGCTCGGCACAGCCCCACAGATCGACGATGCCGACGGGCTCCGGGCGATGCGTGGCGTTCACCATGAGGTCGGTGCCCCCGGCCAGCACCATCCAGTCGGGATGCGCGGCACGCGCGGCGATGGCGTCGGCCAGCGTGGTCGGGCGCAGGTATTCCGTCATGGCGCACCTCCGCCGCCAGTGCCCGCCGCAGCGACGACCGCGTCGACGATGAGCTGGTATCCGGTGCAGCGGCAGATGTTGCCGGCGAGCAGCTCGCGCACCTTGGCGCGCGGGTCGGCGGCGCCGGCGAGCGCGCCCGAGTCGCACAGGTGCGCGGCGCACACCGCGATGCCGGGCGTGCAGATGCCGCACTGCGCGCCGCCGCGTTCGACGAGCTCGCGCTGCACCGCGTGCAGCACGCTGGCGCCGTCGACGCCGCGCCTGGCGAGGCCCTCGACCGTGGTGACCGCGCGGCCGTCGCACTGACCGGCGGCGACGAGACACGAATTGACGGGCACACCGTCGAGCAGCACGGTGCACGCGCCGCACTCGCCTTCGCCGCAGCCTTCCTTCGTCCCGGTGAGGCGCAGATCCTCGCGCAGCACGTCGAGCAGCCGCTTCCACGGCGACGTCTCGACGGTGCGGACCTCGCCGTTCACGCCGATCGTGAAGCTCGTGGTGGCGCTCACGAGGCACCCCCCGCACCGCGGAGCGCGCGCGCGATGTCCTCGGGCAACACCGGGATGCGATCGAACGCGACGCCGAGCGCGTCTTGGAGCGCGTTGGCGACGGCGGCCGCCGGCCCGTCCATCGGGATCTCGCCCACGCCCTTCGCCCCCGAGGGGCCGAACGGATACGGGCACTCGACGATCACGGTCTCGAGCTCGGGGATGTCGGCGAACGTCGGCACGATGCAGTTGGTCATGTTGGCGTTGGCGACCTTGCCGTCCTTGTACACGATGCTCTCGAGCACCGCCCAGCCCAGCGCCTGCACGGTGCCACCCTCGATCTGGCCCTTCACGATGACCGGGTTGATCGCCTTGCCGACGTCGACGGCGTGCACGCAGCGCGTGAGCGCGACCTCGCGCGTGTCGAGGTCAACCTCGACGTCGACCATGCAGCCGGCCCAGCCGTAGCAGGGATACGCCTGGCCGGTGTACGTCGTGTCGTCCCAGTGGATGCCTGGCGGCGGCTCGTACTGCACGGTCTCGGAGAGCTCGCCGTGGTTCGGCTCGGCCTCGATGCGCTTGCGCAGCGCGCGTGCGGCGCGCTCGACGAGCCCGCCCACCACCATGCAGGTGCGGCTGGCGACCGTCGGCCCGCTGTCGGGGACCTCGTCGGTGGCGGGATCGGGCACGCGCACCTGCGACGCCGGCACGCCGAGGGCGTCGGCGGCGATCTGCGTGAAGATCGTGATCGCGCCCTGGCCCATGTCGGTCGAGCTGGCGCGCACCTCGAAGATCCCGTCGGCGCGCGCGACGACGGTGGCGCGGCCGGCGAGGCGTTGCTCGCCCGAGCCGGTGAACCCGGCACCGTGGAAGTAGAAGGCGAAGCCGCGGCCGCGCTTCACCGGCGCGCCGTGGCGGTTGGTGCCGTCGCGCGCCGGCGCCGGGCCGGCGGCGTCGCGGATCGCGCGGATGATGTCGTCGGTGCCGACCGACGCGTTCAGCTCCTGGCCGGTCGCCGTGGTGTCGCCGGCGCGCAGCGCGTTGCGATCGCGGTACTCCCACGGCGCGACGCCCTCGGCGCGGGCCGCCTTGTCCATCTGGCGCTCGTACGCGAACGTGGTCTGCGGCGCGCCGAAACCGCGGAACGCGCCGTGCGGCGGATGATTGGTCGCGACCGCGCGGCCGCGCACGCGCGTGACGTCGCACTTGTACGGGCCGGCGGCGTGGAGCACGCCGCGCGAGAGCACGACCGGCGACAGCGTGAGATAGGCGCCGCCGTCCATGATCACGTCGACGTCGATCGCGGCGATCGATCCGTCGGTGCGCAGGCCGATGCGATGGTGCACGCGCGCCGGGTGGCGCTTGGTGGTCGCGGCGATGTCCTCGTCGCGGTCGTACGTCATCTTGACGGGACCGCCGACCGCCGACGCGAGCATCGCGCAGTGCGCCGCGATCATCGACGGGTACTCCTCCTTGCCGCCGAAACCGCCGCCCGTGACCGTCTGCGCCACCGCGACCTCGTCGGGCCCGCAGCCGAGCAGCACCTTCATCGCCTTGTGTACGTAGTACGGGCACTGCATCGAGCCCGAGATGCGCATCGTCTTGCCGCTCGGGCCGTCGTCCATCCACGCCGCCATCGCCTGGGGCTCGATGTACATCTGCTCCTGCGCGCCGGTCTCGTAGGTGCCTTCGATGATCTGCGTCGCGCCGGCCATCGCGATGTCGAACTCGTCGTCGTCGACGTGGCCCTTGCGGATGAGGAACGACTTGAAGATGTTGTCGTCCTTGTAGAGCTTGGTGTCGGCGCGCAGCGCGTCGTCGACGGTGAGCACCGACGGCTTCGCGGTCTGGCGCGGCTTGCACGCGGCGCGCGCGGCCAGGGCGCGGGCGCGCGTCGGCGCGGCGATGAGCGCGAGCGGCTCGTCGACGTGCATGATGCGACCGCCGGGCGGGACCAGCGCCGGCTGATCGGTGTCGAGCATGGCGATGTAGTTCTCGCCGAAGCCACCGGCGGCCAGGCCCTTGCCCCAGCCGAGCTTGTCGGCGGTGACGACCGTGATGCCGGTCCAGTCGAACGCGGGGTCGAGCTCGAGGCCGTCGAACGTGCCGTGCGCGATCGTCGAGCGCACCGTCACGCCGTGCTGGGCGCCGGCGGGGAGATCGAGATCGTCGAGATAGCGGGCGGTGCCGGTGACCTTCGCGACACCGTCGACACGCGGCACGCTCTTTCCTACGGACATCCGGCGGACGTTACCAGAATCAGAGGATGCAATCGGGGATGGCGTCCGACGGCAGACCGGCGAGCGTCTCCACCTGGCGCAGCTCGCGCATCCAGAAGCAGAGGGTGTCGGCCATGTGCAGGTAGCCGTAGGCGTAGAACGTGCGGTTGGCCTCGCGTGCGACGATCTTCGAGCTCTTGAAGTGGAGGTCGCCGTGGCGGCGCGCGACGATGGCGCGAGCCCGATCGACGAGCTCGACCGCCTCGGCGTGATTCGCAGCCAGCGCGGCGGTGTCGCCGTCGAGGAACGCGAACATCGCGTGGTACGTGTCGCGCGCGAACTCGGCGCGCAGCGCAGTCACGCGCATCCCGTCGCGCAGCTCGCGCGTCCAGCGCGAGTCGGGGAGGGTGAGCGCGTCGGCGTCGTCGGCGAGGCGGTGGAGCTCGGCGGCGTGCGCGTCGAGACGCGCGATGTCGTCGCGCACGCGGGCGCGGGTCGGCTCGTCGGCGTCGATCAGCTCGGCGAACGTCACGCGGTCGGGCTGCGAGACGATGCCGAGCGCGACGCCGAGCTCGAACGACTGATCGCGGCCGGCCATGTACGCGACCAGACGCTGGTCCATGAGCGCGGTCTTCTGCGCGGCGATGAGATCGTGCACGACGGGCGCGGCGGCGGCGAGGTCGTCGCCGAAGGCATGGGCGATGAGCTCGTCGGGCGAGCCCAGCTCGTAGCTGCCGCGCAGCGCGGCGTAGTCGTTGAGCCAGAAGCCCCACTCCCAGCCCGTCGAGAAGATGACGTGCTGGTCGAGCGGGTTGCCGCTCGCGGCGGGGTCGTCGCGCAGTCGCTCGAGATCGAGCAGGCGGTTGCGCACGTAGAGCGGGAAGTAGTTGGGGACCGAGTTGTCGAAGCTGACCCAGTACCCGGTCTCGGGGATGTACGCGACCGGCTGGTTCGCGGCGATGCGCTCGAGCAGATAGGCGCGGTGCTCGTCGAAGTTGTCGTGGTGATAGGCGCCGCCCGCGTCCTCGTAGAGGTCGTAGAACATGACCGTGTGGATGTCGGGGATGATCGACGGGTCGGCGAACCTCACGAGGAAGTAGTAGATGAGGTTCATGCCCATGTAGTCGACGCGCTCCTCGTCGCCGACGTGCACGAAGCCGTGGACCTCGACGCCGGGCTCGTGGGCGCGGAGGGCGGTGGCCGCCGCGTTGAGGTCGGAGATGAACTGCGCCGGGTCGCTCGAGAAGAACTCGCCGAAGCTGATGTGGAAGACGTCGAAGTCGAGCCCGTCGGTGATGAGCGGGAGCTGGAGCTCCAGCGACTCCGCGAGCGTGATCTCGCCGGTGCGGTCGTCCCACAGGTCGAAGGCCTTCTGTAGATTGGACTGGCCGTAGAGCTGGATGTTCATGCCGACGCGGAGGCCGCGCGCGTGCGCGTAGTCGAGGATGGCCTGCGTGTGCGCCTTCCACGGTGCGTGGCGCGCGGGGTCGTTGATATCGTCGAGCCCGACCCACTGGATGTAGTTGCCGCGGTTCTTGACGGTCCAGTCGATGATGCGGCGCGCGTTCTCGAGGTTGAATTCGCCGGGTTCCCAGAACGAGAAGTACGACTCGATCGGGTGCAGCGTGTGCAGCTGGAAGCCGCGCACGCGGATCTGCGGGGCGTGGAGACCGTCGCCGACGGCGGGGAGCAGGCCGCGGAAGAACGTGTCGAACGCCACGGGGTGGATGCGCGGCGGGATGTACGTCTCGAACGGACTGCGGAAGCGGAAGCCGAAGTTCTCGAGCGCCGCCGCGACGCCGTACTGCGCGCCGAGGAGGCCGCCGGCGCGAACCGGCTGGAACGGGAAGTCACCGCCGGTGATGGGATCGAGCGCGTAGCACTCGGCGCACAGCGCGGCGTCGATGGTGACGGCCACTCGCTCCGGCGTCGCAACGGCCCCGAGCTGGTCCGGCGTCATGGCGTCCGTCCCGACGACCTCGATGGTGGCGTACCCGCTGTACGCCGCCATGTCCTCGACCGCCGCGAGCAGCTGCGCGTCGCTGGTGGGCACGAAGATCGTGATGGGCGTCGGACGTTCGTTATCGCCGCAGGCGGTGGTGGCGGCGGCGAGGGCGAGCGCGGAGGCTGCGGCCGCGGCCGCGGCGAGTACAGCGATTCTCACGGCGCGATGGTAACCCGCGGTCGGCGCCGCTCCGTGTAGAGTCGGCGCCGATGATCACGAGAGCCATCTCCCGCGCCGGCCGCGACGTGACAATCGTCGGGCTGGGCACCCGCGGGCTGGGCGGCGGCCTGCGCGGCATGGAGCCAGAAGACGTCGCACGCGTGGTGCCGGCCGCGATCGAGATGGGCGTGACGCTGGTCGACGTGTCGCCGGCGTGGCCCGACTCGCTGCGCGTCGTGGGTGACGCGGTGCGCGCCTTGCGCGCGCGAGATCGCGTGTGCGTGGCGTGTGCCGTGCCGCCGCTGTCGGCGCGCTCGTCGCTCGCCGGCGCGATCGCGGCGGCGACGCCGAGCAGCGCGCTCATCATTCCGGTGTCGAAGAAGAAGTCGGCGGCCCTGATGGCGGCACGCGCGCAGCCGATCGGCTACGTGCAGAAGACCGTCGAGGACGCGCTGCGCGCGCTGAAGGTCGACGCGCTCTCGCTGGCGTGGCTCGGCGGCTGGCGCGACGCGTGGCTCGACGAGAAGGTGTGGCCCGAGCTGCACGGGACGCTCATGCGCCTGATGCGCGAGGGCAAGGTGCTCGCGTGGGGTGTGGCCGCGCCCGACGATGCGCCCGGTGACGCGCTGCGTGCCGTCGCCGAGCCGTGGGTCGCCGCGGTGAGCGCGCGCTTCTCGCTGTTCGATCGCACCGCGAATGTCGCGGATGGCGGCGCCGGTGACGGTGGCGCGCTCGTGCCCGCCGCCGCGAAAGCCGGCGTCGCCGTGATCGCGCGCGAACCGCTGGCGCGTGGCGCGCTCGGCGGCGAGCTCGGCCCGACCGTGCGTTTCCCGCCCGAGGACGAGCGGAGATCGTGGAGCGAGGCACGCCTCGCGTCGATCGTGCCCGAGCTGGCCCGGCTGGCTGCGTTCGCGTCGCACACCCCACCCGCTGCCTCGTCGAGCGTCGAGGGCCGCTCCGTGCTCGAGCAGATGAAGCGCGGCGACGACCTCACCGCCACGACCGTGGCCGATCTCGCCCTGCGCTACATCCTCGACACCGCCGGCATCACCGCCGCCACCGTCGGCGTCCGCACCATCCCGCATCTCGCGGCCGCCCTCGGCGCCGCCGACGGCGCCGCACTCCCCGCGCGCATCCGCGCCGAGCTCGACGATCGCCGCTGGGGCGAGCACTGGTACGAGACGCGTTACGAAGCGGGCCGCTGACCGCGCGTAGGCAGCCATCGCGCCGTCGCTCGTGGTCGCTCGAACGAGGCTCGCATCACGCCCCACCGCGGTGGTTGCGCGAGAGGTGACCTGCTGCATTCGCCGTACGCCCGCGCCGGCTGACTCGCGATCGTGGCGCGGGACGGGTGCGCGTTCGCGGCGAAACGATTCACGGCGGTGGAGAAACTCACGGGCGTGCGTAGCTCGGGGGCGCGAGCTCGGTGGTTCCCGTTCCGGGCGCAGTGAACATAGATGCGTCGAACGCGCCGTCCGAGCAGCGGTTGCCGCGCATCCGCGTGAGCTCGGCCAGCGCGACGCGGAGGCGCTCCTCCGGTGTCGATGCGGGGACGTCGGCGGTGTTGCTCATGGCGCGATCGGTCTCGTCCGCCTTGAATCCCATGTCGCGCAAGGCGCGCGTGACGTCGCGGTCGCGGGCCGCCGCCTCGCGCTTCGCGCGCATGACGTTCACGCCGAGCGCCTCCTCGGCGGCGTGCTGGTTGTGCGGCTTGCAGCGGAGGCGCAGGCCGTCGACCGTCGGCTGCCCGCCGCGACAGACCATCGTGATGTGATCGAGCTCCAGGAAGCGACGCTCGTCGCAGCGCATTCCGTCGTCGCTGGTGAACGTGCACTGTCCTGCGTCGCGCTCGTACACCGCGCGGCGAACCTCCGCCGGGATGTAGGTCGGGTCTGCGCCGGCTTCGCGCGGCCTGGCGGCCCGCGGCTGGGTGGTCTTCGCGAACTTCTGCTTCTCGAGCCTCTCGATCAAAGCATCGAGCGCCGCGTCGAGCACGACGGCGAGGTCGCCCGAGGGATTCCGGTGACTCATGAGCGCCTTCGCCCGTTCGAGCTTGTCGCGCGTCGCCTGGCCGATCGTGGTCTGGAGCGCGTATCGCTCCGGCGCGAGCGGCTTCACGAGCGTGAACGGCGTGGCGGCCGGGTTCGCAACTGGCCCCGGGGCTAGCTCCAGGCTGGACGGTGGTTCCGCCGGCGGAACAATGGCGGTGATCGTCGTCGGCACATCTGGGCGCGGTGCGACGCGGGCGACGAGCATCTCGATCTCGAGCTTGCTCTTGTGCGTCGCCTCGTCGATCAGCCGGTCGACGTTGTCGCCGCGCAGATGCGGCGCGAGCAGCACCACGCCGCTGAGGTGCAGGCGCCCGTCGGCGATCGCGTCGAAGATCTGCGGGAATTCGCGGCCGGCGCGTGCGGCTCGGATCCGCGTGAACGCGGCGTCCGCCGACAGGCGCAGCACGCGCCTGCAGTACGCGTGCATCGAGGAGCACGCTGCGGGCTTGAACAGCTCGCGCGCATCGACCTCCGCGATATGCGCGATCAACAGGGCCGTCGTCTGCCGATCCGCAGACACCAGCGCGGCGAGGTCGGCGAGCAGCTTCTCATCAGCGACGTGGGTGAGCGTGTACGTGGGCATGACTCCACACAACACGACGAAAAACGACCTCTCAGAACGCGCCCAGACCGACGAGGACCGCTTCAAGATCGCAAATCGACCCGACACGCTTCGTCGTCGCGCACGTCGCATCCTGCGCGCGCAGGCACGTGATCAGCGCGCGTTTGTCCGACGCGTGCCTCGCGTCGCGCGCGAGGTCGTCAAGCACATTCGTGCGATCCGCACCGCGCTCGCGACGAATCCTCGACGGAGTTCTCCTCGCGCCGGCCGTGGTCGAGCAACCCATCGCCGCGATCATGTCGTCGCCGCGAGCAACCCGTGCGCCGCGATCAGCTCATCGCCGCGAGCATCTCGTCGCCGCGAGCAACCCATCGCCGCGAGCATCTCGTCGCCGCGAGCAACCCGTGCGCCGCGAGCATCTCATCGCCGCGAGCACACGAAGCGCCGCGTCACGGTCCTGGAGTCAGCCGGCGGCGGCGTCGCATGAGTCCACCACGCTCGCGCTCGACCACCTTGGCCGGGGTACTGGGCCGATTTCGGCATGACGCGTTTGTCGGGCCAGAGCGCGGGTTCGTTGCGACGACATTGCGCGGGTCGTTGGGGCGACATCGCGCGGTTCGCTGCGGCGAGAGCTCGCGGGTCAGACGGCGGTGAGCGAATCGCCGATGGTCACCTCGCCGGGGGCGACGACGACGGCGTAGACGCCGACGCACGGCGCGGCGCCCACGACCGGATCGTCGACGCGGTTGGCGGAGTTGATGCGCTTCAGCATGGTCGGGTCGGGGGGCAGATCGCCTTGCGCGAGGGTGGGGATCACGCAGCGCGAGGTCGCCTTCAGGATCATCACGGTGAGCGATGCGCCGATGCGGAGGCGGCGTCCAATCCACGCGTTCTCGCTGAACGCCGGCGCGTCGGCCTCGATCACGAGATTCGGGCGGAAGCGGCGTACGTCGCCGAGCGCATCGAGCGTGGCCTGCGTGACGAGATGGAGCGGCGCGAGATCGAAGAGCGAACCCGGCGGGCTGGCCAGGCCGATCGGAAGGTCGCCCTCGACGCCGGGGTGCTTGTCGAACTCGGTCTCGAGGCGCTCGATGACCACCGCGCCCAACCGCGCGGCGCTGGCGCCGGGCGGCACGATCGGGACCTCCGCGAGGCGCACGACCCTGCCGGCCATTGCGGCGAGCTCCGCCACGAGCGCGGGATCGTCGCCGCGCAGCTCGCGGCCGTCGGCGAGCGTCACGCGCAGCGCCTCGCGCCACCCCGCGCTCGCACTCGCACTCGCGCCCGCGCCCGCACCCGCCGCGCCCGCAGCGTACGCCGCACGCATCCCCAGCAATCCCGCCCAGCGCCGCGGCTGCTTGCCGCTCGCCACACGCCCGCCGTCGACCTCGACCACGCCGAACCGGCGATCGCCGGCGATGCCGTCCTTGTCGACCGCACACCGCGACATGCTCTCGCCGCCCATCGACTTGACGGGATAGCGAACGAGCGAGCGCACGGTGCCGAGGGAGGCG
>DATLEB010000116.1:0-11278 GCA_035525615.1 Kofleriaceae bacterium
AGCTCGCGTCGTACCTGAACCACGTCAACATCGTTCAGATCTTCGAGCTCGGCCGCGTCGCGAGCGAGTACTTCATCTCGATGGAGTACATCGACGGACGCGATATCCGTCGCATCCTCCGCCACGCGCGCAAGGTGTCCGGCCCACCGCCGATCCACGTCACCGTCGGGCTGCTGCTGCAGCTGTGCGACGCGCTCGAGTACGCGCACAGCCGCGTCGACGAGCACGGCGAGCCGCTCGGGCTCGTTCACCGCGACGTGTCGCCGTCGAACTTGCTCGTCACCAAGAGCGGTCACTTGAAGGTGATCGACTTCGGTATCGCGAAGGCGCAGTCGCAGCAGCTCCGCACGCAGACCGGACGCGTGAAGGGCAAGCTCGCGTATATGGCGCCCGAGGCGATCTCCGGCAAAGAGCTCGACTGCCGCTCGGACATCTTCTCCGCCGGCGTCATCGCGCACGAGCTCCTCACCGCGCGGCCGCTGTTCGCGTCGAAGAACGAGTACCAGACGCTCATCAACGTCCAGCGCTCGGACATCCTGTCGCCGTCGGCGTTCAACCAGGCCGTGCCGCCGGAGCTCGACGCGATCGTCCACAAGGCGCTGTCGCGTGATCCCGACGAGCGCTACCACCACGCCGCGCAGATGCGCGACGACCTGCACGGCGTCCGCATCCGCTACAACCTCTCGGCGACCAACCGCGAGGTGCAGACGTGGAGCGAATGGGCGTTCTCGCTCGAGGCGCCCGGCGGAAACTTCAGCGGCCCGGCGGTGACCGACTCGTTCGGCGCGGCGTCGCGCTCGCCGATCAAGACGCCGCTGCCGCTGCGCGCGCCGTCAGAGTCGAACACGCCGGTTCCGCAGATGCAGCCGCCGCAGGGCTCGGGTGCGGTTCGCGCGCGCGCGCCCAGCCACCCCGGCAATCTGGCGGCGAGGGCTGCGGCCGCGGGCTCGACGCCGGCGCACAGCGCGCATCACGACGAGGAAGACGCCGATGTCGCGTGGGGCGGCGGCGATCCGCACGAGTCGGGTCAGCCGGTGCTGCTCGACGACGTCCGCGATCACTCGGGCTCGCACTCGATCACCGGCGGGCACACGCCGTCGCAGGTAACTCCGGCCCACGGGCCTGGCGCGCCATCTCGCAACCCGCCGGGCCGAGTCGGTCCCGGCGCGCCCACGCTGATGGCGAACGCGGCGACCGACTCGGGCACGTTCAGCGCGCACGATCCGGCGTCGGCGTCGACGATGGTCGGGCTCGGCGCGCCGCCGCAGCGCGCGAACCCGCCGTCGTCGTGGCCGCACGGCTCGAGCAACGACGCCGTCGCGCCGCGCCGTACCACCCGCGGCATGGGCACGGCGCAGCCGGTCGCCGACGCGCCGTCGGGGCCTGCGCTCGGCGACGTCACCACGCCCAACCCGCTCCAGGATGACGGCCCCGCGTTCGGCGCCCATTTCACCGCGCAGCGCTCGAAGTCGAGCAGCAAGCTCGTGATCATCGGCGCGATCGCCGCGCTGGTCATCGGCGGCGGCCTCTTCATCGCGTTCGGTCGCGGCGGCGGCAAATCGAACGGCAAGGCGGCGGCCGCCGCGCCGGCGGTCGATCCCAACCAGCCCGCGACGCTCAAGTTCATCGTCGAGCCCACCGACGCGATCATCAAGATCGCCGGCATGGCGCCCCACACCGGCGACGGTACGCCGTGGGTGGTGCCGCTCGATCCCGGCGTGGTGCAGATCAAGGTGAGCCGCGAAGGCCACCAGTCGTGGGAGACGTCGGTCGAGCTCACCTCGGGGCAGACCAAGACCGTACGCGTGTCGCTCGGCGCCGCCGAGGGCGACGCCAACATGGCGACGCTGTCGCTCGTGTCGGATCCCGACGGTCTCACCGTCTTGCTCGACGGCCAGGAGCTGAA
The DNA here is from genome assembly GCA_035525615.1 of Kofleriaceae bacterium. Taxonomy (GTDB): domain Bacteria; phylum Myxococcota_A; class Polyangia; order Haliangiales; family Haliangiaceae; genus UBA2376. The sequence goes on from DATLEB010000116.1 coordinate 1,907, forward strand.
CCAGAAGACGCCGGTGAAGATGCCGGTGCCACCGGGCATGCACAGCGTCGTGGTTCGCCAGAACGGCGAGGTCATGTGGCGTCACAGCTTCCAGGCCGAAGCGAGCACGCTCTACGAGTTCAAGCCGTCGATGGCCGAGATTCGCGCCAAGCAGGAGCGCGAGCGCGTCGCGGCGACCACGCCGTCGGTGCAGCACGAGCGCGCCGTCGTGCGTCCGCCCGTGAATCGTGAGCCGCCGCCCGGTCCGGGCACCGTCACGCCGCCTCCGGGTCCGGGCTCGAGCGCGATCACGCCGCCGCCGCTCGGCGCCGGTAGCGGAATCAATCCAGGTTCCGGCTCGCCGCCCGCCGGCAGCGGCAGCGCGACCACGCCACCGGCCGGCAGCGGCAGCGCCAAGATCACGACCCCGCCCGCTGGCGGTAGTGGCGTGACGACGCCGCCCGCCGGGAGCGGCAGCGCGAAGATCACGACGCCGCCCGCCGGCACCGGCTCCGCCAGCGGCAGCGCCGCGATCGCGAAGCCGCAGATCACCAAGCCCAACACCGCCATCGCGCCGGTCGTCGTCCCGCCCAACGCCGTCAAGCGCACGTCGGGCGAGCTACCCAAGCTCAGCACCATCCTGCGCCCCGGCCAGGAGATGCCGAAGGGCAGCATCTCCGCCAAGATCTGCATCGACGCTGGCGGCGCCGTCACCAACGTCCAGGTCTTCAAGCTCACCGGCGAGGCCGCGACCTCGCTCGCCGCCGCCATCAAGTCGTGGCGCTACACGACCCACAAGATCGACGGCAAAGCCGTCCCGGCCTGCTTCGTGAACAGCTTCACGCTCAAGTGACTCGTGAACGTTGACGTTGACGTTGACGTCAACGTTGACGTTGACCTGAACGTTGACGTTGACGTTGACGTTGACGTTGACCTGAACGTTGACGTTGACCTGAACGTGAACTTGAACCCCACCGTTGACGTTGACCTTGACCTTCAACCTTGACGCGCCCGCCCGCGAGGTTTGACGTCAACGTCAAGGTCAACGGTAGGGTTCAGGTTCAGGTTCAGGTCAAGGTCAAGGTCAAGGTCAACGTTCAGGTTCAGGTTCAGGTCGAGGTCAACGTCAATTGACGACGACGACGCCGGACATCATGTCCATGCCGCAGGCAAAGGAGAGCTGGCCGGACGGCGGGGCGGTGATGGCGATCTTGGTGGGCTGATCGATGGGCAGGTCGGTGACCGCGCCGTCGGCGACCTTCACCTGAGAGCCGCACTCGCTCTTGGTGCGGCGCGTGAACACGAGCTCGAGCTTCTCGCCGGGCTTGGCCGTGATCTTCGACGGGTCGAAGCCCTCGTCGTTCACGTTGATCGGGATCGAGCGCGTGCCATCGGACTGCACGGTGGGCGCGGCGGGCGGCGGGGCCTTGCTCTTGTTGTCGGCGGCCTTCTTCTCGCAGCCGACGAGGGCGAGCGCGAAGGTGATGGCGAGTAGCTCACATCGCATCGAAGCCCTCCATCGCCTTCTGCACGTCGGGATCGCCGGCGCACGTCTGCATGCCCTTCATCATCTTGCCCATCGCCGCCTCGACGCGCGGCTTGTGGGTCTCCATGTACGCGTCGACCTTGGCGTCGACGTCCTCGTTGCCCTCGAACGACTTGGCCTGGGCGAGCAGCTCCTTGTGCGCGTCGAACACGCCCGTCATCGCCGTCGCCATCTTGGGGCAGTTGCTCTCGTTGGCGGCGATCGCATCGGCGAACTGATCGAGGAAGTCGAGCGTGCGCGCGAAGAGCACCTCGAGCTCGGCGTCGCTCGGCGTCGCCTTCGGCGTCTTCGTTGTCGGCTCGGCCGGCTGCACGGGCTCGGGCGGCGGCGCCGGCTCGGTGTTCGCGACCGGCTGCGGCGTGGTGGACGACTTCTTGCCGCAACCGGCAACCATCAGGCCGAGTGACAGCAACAACAGGCTGGCAAAACGCATGCCTGGACCATACGACTACCCATCGAACAACGCTCGCTCGATCACGCGGGAAAGCGCCTCTTTGGCGCGCGTCACATCGATCGTCATCGGTCCGTGCAGACCCGCGACCGCGCTCGCACACTCGACGGCCGCCGTGTAGATGACCCACGCCGTCGCCTCGGGATCGGGCACCGCCTGACGCGTCGAGATGAGCTCGCACAGCTTGGTCAAGCGCGCGCGCGATGCGTCGTCGAACGCCTGGCGCAGCTGCGCCACGTCGTCGTCGCGCATCGCCATCTCGACGAAGACGCGGTGCATGCGCGGATACATCGACACGTGCTCGAGGAGGATGTCGATCGCGTCGGTGATCGTGGCGTGACGCGCCTTCCCGCCGAAACGCTCGGGCGTCAGCCGATGCAGGATCCGCTCGTAGCCGAGCGCGAGGTTGCGCCGGCACACCTCGAGGAACGCCTGCTTCTTGTCGTCGAAGTAGCGATAGAACGTGCCGACGGCGACACCCGCGCGCGCCGCGATGTCGGGTGAGCCGGTCGCGTCGTAGCCGTTCTCCATGAAGGCTTCGGCGGCGGCCTCGACCAGCGCCTCGTACGTCCGGCGTGCGCGATCCTGCGCAAAGGTGCGCGCGCGCTGGTCCACCAGCAGGGCCTCGATCGGTGGTGACGCTGAACGCACCTCTACAGTTTCCTCTTGACCGGGCCGCGAGGAAAGCTCAAAGTTGAAATGCATTTCACTTTTGGGGAGGAGCACATGGCCGCCACCGCGACCGCCGCCGAGGACACGTCCGGTCCATCGATCGAAACGCTCGAGACCATCCTCAACGTGACGTACACGTGGGGCTACACCGAGACGCGCGAGCAATTGCGCGGCCTCTACCAGAAGGCGAAGCACGGGCAGTGGATCCCCGAGGACGTGCTGCCGTGGCACCACCAGCCGGATCTCGAGAAGCCGATGGGCCCCGAGCATCTCTTGCCGCTCTACGGCTCCGATATCTACGCGAAGCTGACCGAGCGCGAGAAGCGCCAGCTCAACGCCGAGACGTCATCGTGGACGCTCTCGCAGTTCCTCCACGGTGAGCAGGGCGCGCTGCTCGCGACCGCGCAGCTCGTCGACTCGGTGCCCGACCTCGACTCGAAGCTCTACGGCGCGACGCAGGTCGTCGACGAGGCGCGCCACGTCGACGTCTACAACCGGTACCTGCACGAGAAGATCGGCTTCTCGTACCCGTGCAATCCGCACCTGAAGACGCTGCTCGACATGGTGCTCAAGGATTCGCGCTGGGACATGAAGTTCCTCGGCATGCAGATCATGGTCGAGGGCCTCGCGCTCTCCGCGTTCGGCATGATCCGCATGAACACGCAGGAGCCGCTGTTGCGCGATCTCACCGCGTACGTCATGGGCGACGAGGCGCGCCACGTCGCGTTCGGCGTCCTGTCGTTGCGCGACTACTACCGGGATCAGCCGCAGAGCGTGAAGGCCGAGCGCGAAGACTTCGTCTACGAGGCGGCGCGCCTCATGCGCGATCGGTTCCTGTTCCAGGAGGTGTGGGAGAAGATGGGGCTGCCGGCGAAGCAGTGCATGGACATCGCGCTCAACAACCAGGGTCAGATCCTGTTCCGGCAGATCCTGTTCGCGAAGATCGTCCCGGCCATCAAGAAGATGGATCTCCTGAGCGAGCGCCAGCGCGTGCGCTTCGAGGAGCTCGGCATCCTGAAGTTCGAGAACGCGCCCGATCCGTTCGCGGAGCTCGAGCGCGAAGAGGCCGAGATGAAGCGCCGCCGCGAGACCGCTCCGCCGCCGATGGCGTGAGGTCTGGTACGCTCACGCGGTGATCGGCACGGTCGTCGGCGCGTGGAAGATCGAGGACCGCCTCGGCGAAGGCGGCATGGGCACCGTGTACGCCGCGCGGCACACCGTGATGGGGCGGCGCGGCGCCGTGAAGGTGCTGAAGGGCGAGATGACCAAGCAGCCCGAGACCGTGCAGCGCTTCTTCAACGAGGCGCGCGCGGCGGCGGCGATCGAGTCGCCAGGCATCGTCGACGTGTTCGACATGGGCCAGACGGGGGACGGCACGGCGTACCTCGTGATGGAGCTGCTCGAGGGCGAATCGCTGGCGACGCGGCTACGGCGCACCGGGGCGCAGGCGCCGGAGACGGCGGCGCGGCTGGCGCGGCAGATCGCGAGCGCCCTCGCGGCGGCGCACGAACGCGGCATCGTCCATCGCGACCTCAAGCCCGACAACATCTTCCTCGTGCCCGATCCGGAGACCACGGCGGGCGAGCGCGTGAAGCTGCTCGATTTCGGGATCGCGAAGCTGCACGGCGAGCTCGCGGCGGATGCGCCAGTGACGCAGACCGGCGCGCTCTTCGGGACGCCGGTCTACATGGCGCCCGAGCAGTGCCGCGGCGGTGTCGCCGTCGATCACCGCGCGGATCTGTACGCGCTCGGGATCATCCTCTACCAGATGCTGTGCGGGCGCGTGCCGTTCCTGGCGTCGGGCCTGGGCGAGCTGCTGTCGATGCACATGTTCGACAAGCCGGTGCCGCCGCGCTCGGTCGTCCCCTCGGTGCCGGAGCCGATCGAGGGCATCACGCTGTGCTTGCTCGAGAAGGAGCCGGTGAAGCGGTTCGCGACCGCGCGCGCGGTGTGCAACGCGCTGGACGCGGCGATGGGGCGACCGCTGAGCTCGACTGCGCCGGGCGCGCCGGGTGCGTCGCAGGCGGTGGCAATGGCGGCGTTCAGCACGGGCGGCGCGACCGAGCCGTCGCTCGCGCCGCGCACCGATCCGGCGCTGCCGACCGATCCGACGATCGCGGCGTCGACGGGATCGCACAGCGAGTCCTATCGCCCGGTGCCGACGACGCTCGGCGGCGCCGCCGGCGAGGCGCGCGAAGCGGCGACGGCCGCGGCGGTGCCCGGTGGCCGAACGTGGTGGCCCGTCGCGCTCGGCGGCGTGCTGCTCGTCGGCGCGGCTGCCGTGGCGATCGTGCTCGCCGCGGGAAGCGGCGCGAGCTCGAGCGGTAGCGGCGTGTCGGCGGCGGGCGGCGGCGCGGGCGCGAGTGGTGCGACCGGCGCGGCGACCGGCGCGGCGACCGGTGCCATCCCGGGTGCGGTGATCGACGCCGCGACGCTCACGCCGCCGACGTTCGGCCTCGACTTCCTCGCCGCGTACGAGACCGTGAGCGGCTCGAAGATGACGGCGTACCAGTCGGCGGGCGCGTGGGAGTCGGCGGCCGCCGACTTCGAGCAGGCGGCGAAGCAGCCGGGCGCGCCGGTGCGGTGGGCGTCGGCCGCAAAGACGTGTCGCGGCTTCGCCGCCGTGCACGCCGACGAGCTCGCCACCGGTCGCGCGCTCTTCGACGAGGCGATCACGCTCGACGCGACCTGGGCCATTCCGCACCTCGGCCTCTCGGGCGCGCTCTCCGGCCTCGAGCAGCTCGACGGCGCCATCGAAGCCGCGCACGCGGCGCAGCGCGTCGCGCCGAAGTGGTGGATGACCGTCGCCGCCGAGGCGCGCGCGCACCGTCGCGCCAAGGCGTACGACCGCGCCACCGAGCAGTACCGGCGTGCGCTGCTCCTCGCACCCGAGGAGCCGATCCTGCTCGCCGAGCTCGCGCTCGTCTATCACGCGACGCGCCTCGACACCGAGGCCGAGCGCTATGCGCACGACGCGCTGGCCAAGGATCCCGACATGGTCGCCGTGCACCTGATGCTCGCCGAGCGCGCGCTCGAGAAGAAGCAGGGTGCGGACGCGCTCGCCGCCGCCAATCGCGTGGTCTCCCTCGAGCCGCAGAGCGCCACCGGCCTCCTCGCACGCGCGGACGCGCTCCTCATGCTCGGCCAGAAGGCCGACGCCAAGGACGTCTACGCCCAGCTCGTCGCGCTCGTCGACCGCACCCACGACAAGACCGTCGAGCCCGACCGCATCACCGAAATCCGCACCGCGCTCGCGAAGGGCGCGCTCCCACCGGGCCGCAACGATCGCAAGCGCCACGGCGCCCCCAAGCGCTCCGGCAATACCCGCCGCTCCGACACCCACGCCAGCGATCCGCTCAACGGCCTCGACCTCTGAGTCGCCTCCGAGTCGCCTCTAGTCGCCGCTGCTGAGGCCGTACTCCTTCATCTTGTTGTAGATGGAGGCGCGGCTGATCCCGAGGAGCTTGGCGGCGCGGGCGGGCGAGCCGCCGCTCTCGTCGAGCGCTTGCGACAGCGCGGCTTTCTCGACGGTGTGGACGGCGTCGTCGACGACGTCCTTGAGGGTGCGGTGGTCGCCGAGGCCGCGCAGCGCGACGGCGGAGTCGGTGGAGCCGGCGGCGGCGCGCGGCGCGCTCGGCGAGAGGCCGGCGAGGTCGAGATCCTGCGCGCGAATCTTCTCGCCGTCGCAGAGGATCGCGGCGCGCGAGAGCACGTTCTCGAGCTCGCGGATGTTGCCGGGCCAGTGGTACGCGAGGAGGCGCGCGAGCGCGTCGTGCGTGAGCTGCGTGGGATAGCGCGCGGCGGCGCCGACGCCTTTCGACTTCGCGGCGCCGCGGCGACGCGCGAGGATGTGGCCGGCGAGGAGCGGGATGTCCTCGCGGCGCTCGCGCAGCGGCGGCACCTGGATCGGCACCACGGCGAGGCGCCAGTAGAGGTCCTCACGGAACTCGCCTGACGCGACGAGCGCCTTCAGGTCCTTGTTCGTCGCGGCGACGACGCGCACGTCGATCGAGACGACGTGGTCGGCGCCGACGGGCTTGATCTCGCGCTCCTGGAGCACGCGCAGGAGCTTGTTCTGCACGCTCGGCGCGATGTCGCCGATCTCGTCGAGGAAGATCGTGCCCTCGTGCGCCTCGCGGAAGAGGCCGCGGCGCGCGCGCCCGGCGCCCGTGAACGCGCCCTTCTCGTGGCCGAACAGCTCGGCCTCGAGGAGCGACGGCGTCAGCGCCGAGCAGTCGAACGCGACGAACGGCCGCTCGGCCCGCGGGCCGAGGCGATGGAGCGTGCGCGCGAGCAGCTCCTTGCCCGTGCCGCTCTCGCCGAGGATGAGGACGGTGGCGTCGGTGGCGGCGACGCGCTCGACCAGCGCGAGCAGCTGCCGCATCGGCGCCGACTCGCCGACGATCTCGCCGAGGCCGCGCGCGCGATCGACCTCGATGCGCAAGCGGCGCACCTCGCGGGCCAGGGCACCATGGCGCATCGCGCGCTCGATCGCCGCGCGTAGCTCGTCGCCGCCGACGGTCTTGCGGAGGACATCGAAGGCGCCGTGCCGCATGGCCGCCACGGCCGACTGCAGCGTCGGGGCTGCCGCGAGCGCGACGACGGTGAGATCGGGGGCGGCGCTGCGCAGACGCTCGACCGCCGCGGCGCCGCCGTCGGGCAGCTCGAGGTCGACCAGCACGACGTCGTACGGCACGGCCTGCAGGCGCTCGAGCGCGCGCGCCGCATCGGGCGCGGCGTCGACGACGTGGCCCTCGCCGAGCAAGAGGGCGATGAGCCGTGGGATGTGCGGCTCCGCGTCGACGACGAGCACCTGCCGCGCCGGCTGCGTCATGACGCGATCTCGATCGTCGGCAATGTCACGCGCGCCGTGGTGCCCTTGCCGACCGCGGACGAGAACGTGAGGGTGCCGCCGTGCTCCTCGACGATGCGGCGACAGATGCCGACGCCCAGCCCCGAGCCGCGATCGCCCCGCGTCGTGAAGAACGGCTCGCCCAGACGCGCCAGCACGTCGGGCGGCATGCCCGCGCCCTTGTCGGTGACCGTGAGCACCGCCGTGCCCGGCTCACGCTCGTCGACGGCGACCTCGATCTCGCCGCCGTCGGCGCTGGCCAGCGCCGCGTTGTGCACGAGGTTGATCACGACCTGCGTGATCTTGTCGTGGTGTAGCCGACAGAGCGGATGGGCCGCGAAGCGTCGCACGACCGCGCTCCGCCGCACCTCGCGGTCGTACGCGATGATGGCGAGCGCCTCGTCGACGACCGCCGCGAGATCCGCCGGCTCGCGCACCAGCGGCCGTCCGCTGTCGCCGCCCGAGAAGTCGCGGATCGCGTCGACCGTCGCGAGCAGACGCTTCTGCGCGTTCACGATCACGTCGGCGAGCTCGACCAGCTCGGGGTCGCTCGCCAGCTTGCTCTTCAGCGCCTCGGCATAGCCGACCAGGGCGAGCTGCTGCCCGAGCTCGTGCGCGATGCCGCCGACCACGCGCCCGACCGCGGCGAGCTGCTCGGCGACGACGAGACGCTCGGTCGCGGTCGCGAGCTCGGTCGACGTCGAGGTGAGCGCGCGCTCGCGGCTCTCCACCTCGCGCTCGAGCTTCGCGACGCGCTCGTCGAGCCGCGCGCGCTCGAGCGCCGCCTCGAGGCGCGGCAACAGCTCCTCCGCGCTCACCGGACGCGCGACGTGATGGAGCACGCCGAACGCCTCGCGGGCGCGCTGCACGCCGTCGTCATCCGCCGCCGCGGTCGTCACGATGATCGCGAGGTGCGGTTGATTGGCGCGTAGCGCCGTCGCCAGCTCACCTGCGTCAACTCCCCCCAGGCGGAAGCCGAGCACCGCCGCATCGAAACGCGTGTCGGCCGCAGCTCCACGCGCGGCGGCCGCGGAGGTGACCACATCGACCACGTGCGCTAGCTCCTCCCCCAGCACCTGCGCGACCTGCCGCGCCGCCAGCGGGTCGTCGTCCACGACGAGCACACGAGCCACGTCCAGCAGTCTAGACGGTGTCTAGACAGTTGGACACATCGGGCCGGCGGAACCTCTGTAACCACCTGGAAACTCTTGTCCAGCGGCATGGAACGCCGTTTGCGACAGCAGAGTGACAAGAGAAACCCAGGAGGAACCAGGTGCCGCGATTCGCCCTCGCCGACCGCTGCCTCGATGCCCGCGCCCGACACTACGCACGCGCGATTGCGCTGCGCTTCGTGAAGGACGATGACGCCGCCGACGATGTCGCCCAGGAGGCGATGTTGCTGGCGCACCGCCACATGGGGAGCTTCCGCGGAGACTCCGCATTCTCGACGTGGCTCTACCGCGTCACCACCACTGCCGCGCTGATGTACCTGCGCCGTCAGCGGCGCCTTTCGCGCGAGGTGCCCGCGTCGGCGGATCGCGACGACGGCGCCGGCTCGTGGCTGGACAACCTGCCCGCACAGGCGCGCCGCTCCGACGACGCGCTGGCCGATCACGAGCTCGTCGCGCGCGCCGCACGCCGCGTCGATCGCCTCGGCCCGAAGTACGGCCCGGTCTTCTACATGCGCTACCGCGACGGCTTCTCCGAGACCGAGATCGCCAGGAACCTCGGCCTCTCCCTCGCCACCGTGAAGACGCGCGCTCACCGCGCCAAGGTCGCCGCCCGCGAAGCCCTCGCCGCCTGATCGTTGGTGGGTGGCACCCGATTGGTTTAGCCAATTGGCTAAACCAATCGGGTGCAACCCACCAACAC
>DATLEB010000138.1:0-4479 GCA_035525615.1 Kofleriaceae bacterium
GCCGGCAGGAGCTCGCGGTCCTCGCGCTCGATGTGGGCGCGATAGGCGCGCGAGAGATCATTGACCGCGATCGCCATGGCGGCACCGGCGCCGGCGTCCGGGCCGCCGGGGCCCCAGCCGTTGCGCAGCGACTGCAGATGCGCGACCAGGCGGCGGTGCTCCTCGTGGTCGATCTGCAGGTCGTGCAGCAGCGCGGTGAGGTCGCGGTTGGTGCGCAGGCGCGGGAAGAGCGACTCCTCCTCGTCGAGCTCGTGGCGGAGCGCCGAGCGCTCGAGGAAATCGAGCACGGAATCCACCACCTCGAGGTCGTCGGAGTCGGTCCGCTCGTGGACGATCCCCTCGACCGCCCGGCGGAGCTCGATCAGCCGCTCCTCCAGGCGCCGGTGCGATCGCGCCAGCATGTCCAGCCCATCCCCGCGATCTCGTTGCCCGTCGTAGGAGCCGCCCACCGGCGCACGCTAGCACAGTTTTTTTGCTTCACCGGGACGCTGGGGTTCGCTAGCCTCGCTGGCCCGTGACCGCACCACGCCACCTCCTGCTCGCGCCGGCCTTCCTGGCGGCCGCCTGCGCGGCGCCCGGCGAGCTCGACATCGGCGAGACGGAGCTGGCGCTCGAGGCCTACTGCGACGCCGAGGTGGCGGGCAGCGGGCTGCTCGACGTCGAGAACGTCTACCTGCCGCAGGTGGTGGCGTGCGAGAACGGCGGCGCCAGCCTGGAGGCGCTCAAGGCGCAGGCGGTGTCGGCGCGCTCCTACCTCTATTACAAGCTGTCGCGCGAGGGCTCGATCGGCGACGGGCAGGGGGACCAGGTCTACACCTGCGGCAACCAGGCGGGCGACATCCACCGCCAGGCGGCGATGGAGACCTCGGGCGAGATCCTCATGTACCAGGGATCGATCATCGCGGCGTTCTACGTGGCCGGCGCGCACCAGAGCGGCCCGGGCTGCACCGGTGGCACCGACGACCCGACCGGCACCGAGCACTTCGTCACCTACAACGAGGGGCTCGCGGGGGACGGCATCCACCAGACGACGCTCGGGTGGGTCGACCCGAGCAACCACGAGAACCGTGGCTGCCAGTCGCAGAACGGCGCCGACTGCCTGTCGGATGCCGGGCGAGGCTACGACGACATCCTGCGCTTCTACTACGGCGACGACATCGAGCTCACGACGGCCGACGGCCCCTGCGTGGAGGGCGGCGGCGGCGAGGACCCGCCCGACGACGACGGCGGGGACGACGATGGCGGCGGCGGCCTCGTCGGTGGCTGTGCGGCCGGCGGCGGTGGTGGTGGTGGTGGCGCCGTGGCGATGATGCTCGTGGCGCTGGTCGGCCTGCGTCGTCGTTTTCGTCGCGGCTGAGCGCCGAAGGCCGCGCGCCGGAGCGGTCGCCGGTTGGTTCACCTTCGCGCCCGCGGTCGCGAAAAACCCGCCCGCGCACGGACCGGCGGATCCGCTTTCGGCGCGGGCATGTTTTTCGCGCCCGGGGCGCGCGCGGTGAGAACCAACCGGCGCCCGCCCCGGCGAGGCGGCGGGCCCCCCTGGGGAGAGGAACCATGGACGTTGCAGCACACCACCCGCACCCGAACTGGACCTGGATCTCTCGATTGATCACATGTTCGCGGCCCGGGCGAGCTTGAAGCCGGCGACCATCATGAGCAGGTCCTGGTACCCGCGACCGAGCACTCTCCAGCCCGGTTCGCCGTTCGACCGAAGGTGGCCACCGAGGCGAGCAATCGCCAGGAGGACGTCTCTCACGGTGGGCGCCGCCGGCAGGGGCTTCTCGGCCGCGCGCCGTAATACCTGGATTTCGAGCTCGGTGAGGACGCGCCGTGCGGGTTCATCGCCGCGATCGTCTCGCGACCGCGTCCGCAGATCGAGCAGGCGCCAAGCAACCGGCACCAGCAAGCCCAGCGCGTTCTGGATCGTGTGCCAGCTCTCGAGCTCGCGCGCTTCGAAGGCGCAGCCCGTCTTCAGCGCCTTGAAGAACTCCTCGATGACCCAGCGCCCTCGATATGTGTCGACCACCTTCAGGATTTGCTCGTCGGTGTCGATGGGTTCTGTGGTGATGAGCAGCCACTCGATCGGCTCGTGGTCGGCGGGCGGATCCACTTCGCGTGCTGCGACGATATGGACGCCGAGCGACTTCGCGTGACCGGTGACGTACGGTGGCGCCTGAAATGTCGCGGGCGTCGCGCTGATGGCGAGCGTCGCCGTCCGGTGGGGTCGGACAGCGCGCCGTCGGTGTGTGTCACTACCCGGCTGCTTGCGCCGACGCGACACCTTGACCTCGCGGGTACAAGCGACGTCGCGCTGCGCGACAAGTTCTCTTGTCTTCGTCGGCTGTCCGATCTCGCCCTCCGCCAGCTTCCGGTCGTAGCAAAGACGGATTACCCATCGGCGCCTGGATTCGGCGAGCGCCGCCATCAAGCAATAGTCGTCTGCCTCGCTGTCCATCACGTGAATGAGACTGGTGCGACCGCCGACCGCGGCCTCGGCTGCGTCCACCCCGCGGAGCCAGCGGTCCTGCTCGCTCGGCATCGCGTGCATCTGTGCGTAGGTGATCTTTTTCTGCTGCCGCAACGCCGTCGGCGTCGGCCCGCTTCGGGCCCAACTCTCGACTGCGATAGTGCCCAGCGGCGCGTGCGCCTCATCCGCCGACACGATCTGCGTGAAGTGACCCAAGAAACCATGGCCGCCCTTCTTCAGCCGTCCCATCCCGGCGCGTGTCCCGCCGAAGCTGAACTCCGTCGTGTCGTGTAAGGCTAGAACCTCGTCGTGCGTCCTGGCTCGGTCGACCGTCGCGGAACGGTGTCCCGCGAACAGCGCGTCGAACCCCACGGCGCGGTTGCGCACGAAGCGATAGAAGGCCTCGAGGTCTCCTTCTGTCGCCAGCGCCTGCGGAAAGGAGTCGTCCGGTTTTTGGTCCAGCTTCGTGACGATCTTCATCAGCCGTTTCCGGCGCCGCGCATCACCGAGCTCGACGCCTCCGAACTCGCGTATCACACCGATCTGATTCACGTACTTGGGTCGCACGTGCGGTGTCAGATCACGTCTGCGATCGCAGGTCAAAAGAAGTGACCGATCGAGAGATTCAAATCCAGTTGCCGGCGGCCGCCCCGGACGTGCGGCCTCCTCCGCTGCCTCCGCGACTACGCCAGCGGGACGGTCAGCACGAACCGCGCGCCACCCAGCGGCGACGCCTCCGCGGCGACCTCGAGGTCACCGCCGTGATCGATGGCGATCTTCTTCGCGATGGCGAGGCCGAGGCCGGTGCCGGTCTCCTTGCTGGTCACGTACGGCTCGAAGATGCGCTCGCGGTCGGCCGCCGGGACACCCGGGCCGGCGTCGTCGACGGTGACGCGCGCGACCCCGTCGCCCGCTTCCCACGCCAGGCGCACCGCGCCGCCGCCGCCGGCCTGGACGCCGTTCTCGACCAGGTTGGCGAGCAATCGCCGCAGCAGCAGCCGATCGCCCGCCACCGTGACTGCCCGATCCGGCGGCACCACCTCGAGGTGCGCGGCGAGGGACGGGTCGCGCGCGAGGTCGTCGGCCACCACCACGAGGTCGAGCGGCTTCGGCTCGGCCGGCGGCAGGCGCCCGAGCGCGCTGAAGGCGTCGACCAGCCGGCGCAACGACGCGATCTCCTCGCCGACGATCTCGTCGGCGTCGGCGAGCATCTTCTTGTGGCGCGGGTCGTCGCCGGCGTAGCTCGAGACCAGCTGCTGCACCGCCAGCTGGATCGGCGTGAGCGGGTTCTTGATCTCGTGCGCCAGGCGTCGCGCCACGTCCTGCCAGGCGCCGATGCGCTGGAGGTAGAGGATCTGCTCGCGGTCGCGCTCGATGTCCTCGACCATGCGGTTGAACGCCGTCGCCAGCTCGCCCAGCTCGTCGCGCCCGCGGATCGCCACGCGCGCCTCGAGGTCGCCGTCGGCGACCGCGCGCGTGCCGGAGACCAGCGCCGCGATGCGCCGCGTGTAGCGCCGCGCCAGCAGGACGCCGGTGAAGGTGGCCGCCACCACCACGCCGCCGACCAGGATCAGGAACGCCAGCCGGTAGCCGCGCGGCAGCTCGCCGCGCACGCTGTCGATGCGGCGGATCGTGTCGAGCGTGCGCCCCAGCTCCTCGTGCCACTCGAGCAGCGACTGGTCGGCGGCGAACACCACCAGCACGGAGCGCCCGCCCTCGCCCGGCACCGGCTCCTCGACCGGCAGCTCGCGGAACTGCGGCGGGATGCCGGGCGCGCCCGGCGCACGCTCCACCTTCGCCATCGCGTTGCCCGCCCCGTCGCGGACCTCGCCGCGCAGCAGCTCCGGCACCGCCTCCTCGACGCGCGCCAGCTCCGCCGCCGGGTCGGCCGCGTGCGCCACCGTCCGCGCCGCCTGGTGGTAGAGCGCCTTCTTGGCCTCGATGAGCCGCCGCACCACCTCGGTCGATCGCTCGAGCGGCGCGCGCAGCTCGCGCGCCTCGTGCGACGCGAAGTT
>DATLEB010000011.1:0-25348 GCA_035525615.1 Kofleriaceae bacterium
GCGGAGATGACGCCCGCCGTCACGCGCGCGACCTGCATCCTCACATCCGCAGCCGAGACCACCCTCGCCACCATCGTCGAGCGTCACGACGGCCTGAGCGCGCGGGCCATCGACCGCATCATCAAGGTGGCCCGCACCGCCATCGACCTCGCGGGCCGCGACCTCATCGACACCGACGACATCACCCTCGCCGCCAGCTACCGCGTCCTCGACTACGACCCCTCCGTCGACCCCCGCAAGTTCACGGCCGTCCCGCCCCTCTCCCGCATCCCGCCCATCACACTGCCCTCGCCCCGCGACTGACCATATGCACGATTGTGCGTATGGTGACCACGGCTAGCCGTGCCTCGCTGGCTCACACGCGTCCTGGCGCGCATCCACGCGAAGAGCGCCGACGGGTCGGTGCACGTGACCACGAAGGCGCAAGGGGAAGCACGTGCGCTGCGCCTCTCTTCGGAGGACGTCGAGAGCCTACTCGCGAGCCTCACGGTCGCGGACTTCGACGTTCGATTCCTCTCCAAGGACACGGCCGAGTGAATGTACGTCTTCAAGCCTTCGCCGGCTGGCGTGCGCCTCTACCTAAAGGTCTTGCTTCGCGACCGAGTGCCGACGCTGCGATCGCGGCCAGGTGTATTGCGGCGAGGTCTGCCGCCGCGAGCGTCGCCGCGTCGTGGTGCGTGCCGCGAAGCAGCGGTATCGCCGGCACGAGCTCGTGCTCGAGGATGAGCGCGAGCGTCTGCGTGAACGCCGCGCTCGCGTACGGGATCAGGGTTCCAAGAAAGTTGCCGTAGAGGCGAGTGTCCCCGCCGCTGCGATGAGTCCGCCGATGAACGGCCGCGATCGCGTCGGAGCAGTCGGGGCGATAGGAATCGAACGTTGGCCAGAGCTCCACTTCAACGAATAAGCTCAGGAATCAACGAAAAGGCACTGCGTACGAGAATCTTGGGCAAACCTGGCGTCAACCGAGGTCTGCGGGGGTCCGGCCCGAGTCGGCTGGGGCGCACCACCGGTTCGGGCGAACGCTCCACGAGCACGCGCACCGCACTCACACCCTCGCTTGGCACCACACCGTCTGCAGGAAAGCCGTTACGTCCGAGCGTCAATGACAAGATCATAGATGCGTGAAGCACCAATGGATGGCGTGAGCCGAGCGCCTGAGCGAGCGCATTCGAGCGCGCCCTTACCCACCCAATATGCCCCGTAGCGCGAGAACGCGTTTCTCATGTGGCGCGCCACAATTGAGTAGAGTGCCTTCCCTTGTTCAGAACTGGAGACGGTCGCGACCTGCCCTGCAATCACGGCATTCTTGTATCCACCACCGGGTCTAAGCGTAGCGCTATGAGAATTCATCGCCTGATCCAGCGAATACGCCAGCCTTCCGTCGCTGCGTTGTATGACGCGAAACTGAGGCTGATGGCCTTGTCTGATGAGCAAGTACGTCTTCTCTTGGACCGAGATTCCATATTCGGCGACCCCAACATCAGGAATTGAGATCGCGGAGGTGAAGAGCTTGACATCTGGCTGCGAGAACTGCCCCATGGGGACGTATGCCAGTGCCATCGTCGACTCGACGGCAGCAAGCACCTCAAGAGTATCGTCACGGGTCGCGTAGATTTCGATAGATGGCATAGGAACGAACCAGATTGGTGTCATTCGCGGCGAGAGACCTGGATTCTTGCGAAGAATAGCGAGAATCCCACGATCATGCCGTTGCAACGAACCATCTACGGTTGAGGGGAAGAATCCAGCTCTACCACTCCGTGGGCACCGACTTGGGCACCAGGTCGAGGAGGTGGTGGAGTCGACCGCGGAACCGCGTCCATTCTTGGAGCGACTAGCGACTACATGACTACGTATGAAAGACGCGTACCATCAGCTCGACTTCGTGGTGAGCCACAGCGACGGACCGTGCGGGCTCACTCGAACGTCGGGTTGCCGCTCAACCTCAGGCACCAGCTCAGAGTGTTTCGTGGTGTCGTTCCATGAAGACGAAACGAGCCAGAGCGATGGGTAGCCGGACGACCGCGTCTTCCCGACGCAGCCAAGACCTTCGTGCCAACGCTTGCGTCTCGTGCAAGACGACGATGAAGGAGACGCGAGGCGCGCTTCGTCGCGCCCTCTATGGCGGAAGCAACGCCGTGCCATCCGTGCCGCACCTCAAGTGTCCGAAGTGCGGCGAGGTCGTGCTCCGACGACGGGACGCGAGAATGCTCGAGCAAGGAGCGATCTCGACGTACCGCCCGCGCCACGGACTCCTATCGGCCACCGACATCCGAGCGATTCGAGAAGACCTCGATCTGACCCAAGCCGACCTCTCCCATCTCCTCCGCCTCGGCGCAAATACGATCTCGCGCTGGGAGACCGGCCGACACGTCCAGAACGGTGCGATGGACATCCTGCTTCGCCTCATCCGCGACCTCCCAGGCAGCGTCGCCTACCTGCGCAAACGCGCGGCGTAGCGCTCGTGCGACGCGGCTACAGCGGCACGCGCACGCCAAGCTTTCCCAGCGTGTTGAGTCCAAAGCCGACAAACGCGTATTCGGTTCCGACTTGCAGGTCGTAGCCAACGCCTACCTGCAGAAGGTCACCGAACAGCAGGAGGTTGCCGCCCACGCCCATTTCGAGGGCAGGGTCCTCCGTCATTGCCATCGGGTCGGACGTTCCGAGATCGGGGCTCCCGAAGTGCAAGCCGATGCCGGGTTGCACGAAATTCAGGAAGCGACGGAGACGCACGCACGATCCGCGTTCGCGAAGACGGTAGTGCGCGGCCGCCACGATCGCGGGCGCCGCTTCGAGCTCGTCGTCTTTGTCATCGACAGGCTCGAGGAAGAGCACGGCGGCGCTCACGTCGATGTAGAGACCGGTCCGCACCACGTGCATCACGGTCGAGCTCCCCATGACCACAGCGACGCCCTTGTCCACCACGACGCCGCGGAACTCGACTCGGTCGCCGTCTTTGCGCCCGGTGCGCGGCAGATCGATCGCAGTATCGACGAGATCGGTCACCACGCGATCGAGCTGCTTGTCGTCGCGCCACACCGGCGCGGTCGCCTCCGCGCGGTGCCCCTGGAGTACGGCCACGATCGCGAGCCACTTGTCCTTCGCCCTCGTGACCACCCCTTCGATCGTGTCGAACGCGTCGAGGTCCGCCGCGAGCTTGTCGAGCTCGGCACGAACCGCTGCCGTGGCGGCAGGCGTTGCCGCGCGAATCCGCACGATCGCCGCCTTCACGGCGCCGGCTTGCTTCTCGATCTCGGGGACTGCGGCGTGGATCGCCTTGCCGCAGATGAGTGCATCGTCGAGACCGATGTCGCGAAGACGTGCTTGCGCCACGGCGGTCAGCACCGGACGGCAGGCTGCCTCGATCACACGCGCCTGGGCCGCGAGCGCCTTGACGGCGGCGACCAACTCCTTGACGCCATCGACGCCCTTTACGATGGTCGCGACGCGATCGGGAAACGCCTCGAGCCGTTGCACGTCCGCGAGGATCGCCTCGCGTACCAGATCGACGGTCTCCTTCACCTGCTTCCGCAGCTTCTCGAGCAGCTTGTCGCGAACACTCGCGAGGTCGCCGGTCACCTGATTCGCCTGCTGGAGCTGCTCCGGCAGCTTCTCGGTGTTCGGTATCAGCTTGTTGATCCGCTGGTACGGACCACTCTCGTAGTCGTCGTAGCCGTCGAGGTGAATGGCGACGGACTTGTCACTCGACGAGAGCGTCGCCTGCATGCGCCAGCGGAGATCCGCCAGGCGATCGAGCAGCTCCTTGGCCTCCGCCACCGCGTCCTGTCGCTCGGAGTCCAGCATCTCGTAAACCCCTTGCGCACCCGGCGCGGCGTAAAACGCCTCCAGCCGCGCCTCCTCGTAGCCCTGCGACTCGACGTACGCCTTCACATCGTCGGCGAGCTTGCTCTCGAGCGTGCCCAGCGCCTGCTGCTTCGCAACGAAGGCAGACCTCTCGAGCGTCGACTGTCGTGTCACGAGCACGTCGTGCTCCTTGATGACAGCTTTCTGGTCTTCGGTGAGCTTGGTGAGTGTCGTCAGCCGCTTCGTCGCCGCGTCGATCTTGTCCGACAGCGCGACTCGACCGGCGATGGCCTTGGCCACGGCCGATGGGTTCACTCGGAGCTCGATGCGGCTGTTCACATCGACCTCAGCGCTCCCGCCCGCGGCGATCTCGTGCGTATCGCCGTCTTCTCCCACCTCGACAAGTGTCACGGTCCCGGCCAGCTGCGGCTGCCACGTCGACGCGCCCTTGGATCCACCACACGCGCCGAACGCCAGCAACAACAGGATCGAAAGCACACCCAGCGTTCTGCGCCCGGTCATGGGATCACCGTTCCCGCGAGCGCATCGGCAAACGCCTTCTCGAGAAGGTAGAAGCGAAGGGCGTCGGGCCTCCGCAGACGCGACGACGTCTCGAACCGGATCGTCGCTGCCACGGCGTCCCACCCATCACCGTGGGCCTCGGTGAGCCAGCGGTAACGAGGGACTCCGTTCACGACGGCGATGTCCGGCACCCAGACAACCTGGCGGAACGCGTGGCCATGCGCGCGCACATCGGCGCGCGAGGCAATCTCTCGTGAATCGTTCGAGTCTCCGAAGACGAGGACCGTGCATCGGACGCGCTGATCGGCCACCTCGCGAAGCAATGCCTGTGCGCGCGTCGTCCCCTGCGGTGCTGACGAGACCGGCAAGATGATCATGTGCCCCCCAATCGAGATGTGTGCGTGCGCAGTCGCAGCCGCCAACGCGGCGCGAACCCCCGACTCGGATGGTGGCAAACGCTGCGAGATTCTTCCATCACCCGAGATCGGTGAGGCCCCGCAGCGCTCTATTGACTTCAGGTCAACAACACGGCATGATGCGTCGACATGCACACGAGCCGTCGTCTAGTCGTTGCCGCCGTCGGAGCGGGTCTCGCGATCGCGGGTGGGGCGTGCGGCGGAGATGATGGCGGTGACGGGACGGGCGATGGGGTCACGTACTTCCAGGACGTGAAGCCGCTCATCGACGCGAAGTGCGTGGGGTGTCACAGCGACGCGGGCATCGCGCCGTTTGCGTTGACGACGTATGACGAGCTGAACGAGATGGCGGGGGTGGCGCTCGTGAACGTCGAGAACAAGACGATGCCGCCGTGGCCGCCGAACCCGGATTGCAACGAGTACTTCGGGGATCGATCGCTCTCGGACGATCAGATCGAGCTGTTCAAGGCTTGGGTCGAGGGCGGGCGGCTGATGGGCGATCCGGGGAGCGCGGCGCCGCCGCTCGAGACCGAGCAGGTGCGGCTGTCGCGCGTCGACAAGACGCTCGCCATGCCGGTGGCGTACACGCCGCAGACGACGACCGACAACCCCGACGACTATCGCTGCTTCGTCATCCCGTGGACGGAGGCGGCGACGAAGTACGTCACCGGCTTCCGCGCCGTGCCCGGCAATCCCAAGGTCGTGCACCACGTGATCGCGTTCTACGCGGCGCCCGATCAGCTCGCCGCGTACCAGGCGCTCGACGACGGCGAGGCGGGCGCCGGTTACACGTGCTTCGGTGGCAGCGGCGGTCCGTCGCGCACGTGGGTCGGCGGTTGGGCGCCGGGCAGCCTCGGCAGCGACACGCCGGCCGGCACGGGCATCCGCGTCGAGCCCGGTAGCGCCATCATCATGCAGGTTCACTACAACGTCCTCGCCGCCGGCCCCGAGCCCGACCTCACGACGGTCGAGGTGAAGCTCGACGACTCGGTCGCGAAGACCGCGATCATCCAGCCGTGGGCGAACCCGAACTGGCTCGACTCGCAGGAGATGCGCATCCCCGCCGGCGAGGCCGACGTGATGCACCAGTTCGAGTTCGACGCGACGCTGCCCGTCGGCGGTCCGTTCACGGTCTGGTCGACGGGCCTGCACATGCACACGCTCGGTCAGCGGGCGACGGCGAGCATCGTGCGCGCTGACGGCACCAACGAGTGCCTCCTCCAGATCGACGACTGGAACTTTCACTGGCAGGGGTCGTACGGGCTCCGCCGGCCGCCGGTGTTCAACCGCGGCGACAAGCTGCGCGTCGAGTGTCACTTCGACAACTCGCCGTCGAACCAGCCGATGGTGGGCGGTCAGCCGCGCGTGCCGCAGGACGTGTTCTGGGGCGAAGGCACGACCGACGAGATGTGCCTCGGCACGTTCTACGTCACGCCGCTCTGATCGTCGTACCGGTCACGCGGCGCGCG
This sequence comes from Kofleriaceae bacterium, assembly GCA_035525615.1. Classification (GTDB taxonomy): domain Bacteria; phylum Myxococcota_A; class Polyangia; order Haliangiales; family Haliangiaceae; genus UBA2376. The sequence goes on from DATLEB010000011.1 coordinate 6,212, forward strand.
TTGCGGCGCCGGCGTCCCACTCCCACACGTTCACGAGGTACGTGCCGCCCTCGCGGTACCAGTGCACGACCGGGCGTAGCCCGACGGCGCCGCACACCTCGCGCACGGCCTGGAACAGCTCGTACTCGCGGAAGCGCGACGCGCTCGGGTAGTGCATCAGGAAGCGCGGGTCCATGCCGTCGACGAAGATGCCGTAGCCACGCCGCCCGTCCTTCACGAGCGCGTTGACGCGCCCGACGGCGCCGTGGCGATCGCGGAAGCGCGGCGGCAAGCCGCGGAAGACGCGCTCGAACGCCGTCGTCACCGCCGCCTCGACCTGCGTGCAGCGCGCGTCGGGCTCGCGGTAGTCGACGGCGGGCAGGCCGTAGCAGATGCGCAGATCCTGGAGCCACAGACGCGCGTTGCGGCGCTCCGGCACGTGCCCGGCCGGCGACGGGAACATCATGAAGAGGCCACCCTCGGGCTCGCTCACCGGGTCGGTGTCGCGCGGATCGTCGACGGGCTGGAGGACGTGGCTACCCTTCCGCGGCAGCTCCTGGCGCGACAGCAACACCTCGGCGAACGGCGACGCGCTCGACGCAGCCGCGAGCACGTCGCGCACGACCGGCCGCAGGTCGCCGGGCTGCGTACGGCGCGCCAGCTTCTTGACCGCGTGCTTGACGAACGCGACGTGCAGCGACACGTCGTCGTGCTCGACCACCAGCTCGCAGGCGCCGCCGAAATGATCCCAGTCGACGCGATCGAGCACGCCGACCACCACGGCCCGGATACGGTCGAGCCGATCGTCGTCGAGCGGATCGACGAACGTCATCATCACCGACAGGAGCTGGCCCGGTTCGAGCACGGCCAGCGACGGATGCTCGATGCCCTCCTCGGGCACGATCAGCGGTGCGCGCCCGGCGAGCGCGCGCCGCCGCTCCTCGAGCCAGCGCAGGCGCGACGCGCTCGGCGCCAGCTCGGGCCGGGCGCTGTCGAGGCCGCGCACGCGTTCGTACGTGGCGAGCTCGTGCAGGAACACGCGCGCGCGCGGATCGCCGGCCGCGGTCAAGCCGCTCGCCGCCGCCAGACGCAGCCCCGGATGAGGATCGAAGAGCGCGCTGGCCAGCGAGCCGTGGTCGCCGCGACGCGCCAGCTCCTCGAGCGTGGCGAGGCGCGTCTCGAGCTGCGCCTCGTCGTCGTGCGGCTCGTCGGGGTTGGTGAAGAGCGTGCCGATGCGCGCCACCACCTGCGACGGCACGCCGGACGGCGCGAGGCGCGCGGTCATCGCGCGCAGCACGGCGTGACACCAGGCGGTCTCGGTCGCGCCGCGCTCGCCGTGGTCGCCGTTCCACGGCGTCGCCGCTGCGAGGCTCGCCGTCCACAGCGCGCGATCGGCGTGACCGCGCATGAGGCACGCCAGCGCGTGGGCGCGCAGCGACTCCTTGGCGGTGGCGTTGCGATCGAACTGGAACGCCGCGCACTGCCGCGCGTAGCCGGCCTCGTCGAGCGCGAACAGGCTGCCGAGATCCGGCACGTACACCGGGCCGCGCTGGTGGCGCACGCCGAGGCGAGCGACCGCCGCGTCGAAGTCGGCGGTGTGCGACGCGGGGTAGCCTTCGTCGGCGAGGTGCTCGCGGTACGCGAACGCGTAGTCGAGCTCGCCGCGCGCCAGGTGCACCTCGGCGAGGCCGACGACGACGAACGGGTTGGCCGGGTCCCACGCCAGCGCGCGCTCGTACCAGGCGCGCGCCTCGTCGAGGCGCCCGAGCTTCAGGAGATCATGCGCGATGTTGCCGACCAGGCGCCCCGCCTCGACCAGATGCCATCGCGCCGCGACGGCGAGCGCCTCGGTGCGCACGAGGAGCGCGTCGGCGTGGCGCTCGGCGGCGTCGAGCCCGGCGGCGACGAGGCCGTCGAGCACGAGCGCGTTCTTCACGTCGACGAGCAGCGCCCGCAGGAGGTCGGCGGCGTTGCCCTTCTGCGCCGGCGTGCCGGCCTGCATCGCGAGCTGCAGTCGGGTCAGCTCGTCGTTGTCGACGTCGGCGTCCTCGAGCGCGAGCACGGTTGCGACCGGGATGTCGGCGCACAGGAAGCGTTGCCAGGCGGCCTCGAGCTCGGCGGGCGGCGTCGTCATCGGTGCTCAGGTGGAGTCCCGACCGCGCCGAGTGTGACGCCATGATACCAATCGCACCCGTGCGATCGATCGCCAGCCGGATCGTGGAGTTCTACCGGCGGCAGCGGCGCGATCTGCCATGGCGGCACACGAGCGACCCGTACGCGATCTGGGTGAGCGAGATCATGCTCCAGCAGACGCGGGTGGCCACGGTCATCCCGTACTGGGAGCGGTGGATGGCGCGCTTCCCGAGCGTCGGCGCCCTCGCCGCCGCGCCGCTCGACGACGTGCTCGCCGCGTGGGCCGGCCTCGGCTACTACTCGCGCGCGCGCAACCTGCACGCCGGCGCGCGCTGGGTCGCCGCCGAACGCGCCGGCGAGCTACCGCGCACCGCCGGCGATCTACGCGCCGTGCCCGGCATCGGGCCGTACACGGCGGGGGCCATCGCGTCGATCGCGCACGGCGAGCGCGCGCCGCTGGTCGACGGCAACGTGGCACGCGTCCTGGCGCGCGTGTGCGGCGTGGACAGCGACGTGAAGTCGACCGTCGGGCAGAAGCAGATCTGGGCGCTGGCCGGCGAGCTCATGGCCGCGCTGCCACCGGAGCTGGCGCCGGGCGATCTCAACCAGGGCGTGATGGAGCTGGGCGCGACGGTGTGCACCCCGACCGCGCCCACCTGCGTGACGTGTCCGCTTTCCGGACAATGTGTCGCGCGCGCCGAGGGACGACAGGACGAGCTGCCGCGCGTACCCGCCCGCAAGGCCGCCGCCGACCTGCGCGAGCTGGCCAGCGTCGCCTTGTGGATCGAACGTCGTGGCGCGCTCCTGTTCGCGCGACGCCCCGCCGGCGGGCTCTACGGCGGGCTGTGGGAGCTGCCGCAGGGCGACGATGCCGGCATCGCCGCGCGCCGCGTCGGCGTGAAGCTGCGCGGCAAGGCGCAGGCGCTCGGCGAGCACCGCCAGGTGCTGTCGCATCGGCGCTTGCGAATCGCGCTCGCACGCGCGACCGTCGTGGGCACGCCACGCGTCGTCGACGGCTACACCGCGATACGCTGGTGCTCGCCCACCGTCGCAGCCGCCGAGCTGGGCGTTTCCTCGGCGACCAGCGCGCTCCTCGCGCTTGGCAAGACTTCACGAAAGCGCTAGAAGCCACCCTCTTACCGACGGAGTTGATATGGAGCTCGATCCCAAGGCGCTGGCGCTGTTCCGCGAAGGCTACGACAAGATCCTCCAGGGTCTCGGCGTCCTCGGCTACAAGATCGACGACGAGAACTTCGTCGACACCGGCGCACGCGCCGCGAAGGGCTTCCACGAGCTGGTGCTCGGCGAGACCTTCGTGCGCACGGAGATCGAGGCGCTCCTCGCCAAGACCTTCCCGGCCAAGTACGGCGAGATGGTGATCTCGAAGCACAACACCACGTTCGGGGTGTGCCCGCATCACCTGCTCCCCGTGGTCTATCGCATCTCGCTGGCGTACATCCCGACGCGCAAGGTGCTCGGGCTCTCCAAGCTGTCGCGCCTCGCCCGCCTCATGGCGCGCGGCCCGCGGCTGCAGGAGGACCTGACCCACGAGCTCGCCATGATCCTGCACGAGCAGCTCGACAGCCAGGGCTCGGCCGTCTACGTCGAGGGTCTCCACATGTGCATGGCGGCGCGCGGCGTCGGCGCGCACGAGGCACGGCTGGTGACGAGCGCGGTGCGCGGTGTGTTCCTCGAGCTGGCCACGCGCGAGGAGTTCATCAAGCTGGTCACCGCCAACACCGGCGGGATCATCTGAAGCTCCGCCAGGACCGCGCCCCAGAGAGCGTGTCCGGCTCACGCGGCTGCGCGTCACACGTCCCGCGAGCGCGCCGTCAGATGCGGTAGTGCAGCTGCAGCATGCTGTAGCCGCTGCTGTCGCCGCCCGAGCCGAGCCCGATCATCTGGTACCGGTTCATGAGGATCAGCTCGAGGTGCGAGATCGCGAAGAAGTGCACGTTCAGGTCGATCGCGTCGCGGTCGACCTTCGCGACCGACAGATCCTCGTCGTAGTGGCCGAGGCCCAGGTTCACGAAGAGCCCGGGCTTCACGAAGTACGTGGCGAACAGGTTGCCGACCAGCTGGAAGCGCGTCGGCGCGTCGAGCTTGAAGTTCTGGCGCACCACCTGGAGCTCCGTGGAGAGGAGGAGCTTCTGGTCGGGCATCCAGTACTTGCCGGTGACGCCGCCGTGAAACCTGGTGTCGGTGTCGCTGGTCGTGAAGCGATCGAGGAGGCCGACCGCCAGCGTGCCTTCCTTCAGCCGCTTCTCCACGTACATGGCCCCGCCGTCGCCGCGCTCGATGCTGTCGATCAGCGGATCGGCGACGAAGAGCGTCACGTGCGCCTCGAGGTCCGGCTTCAGGTATCCGATGTTGGCGCCGTACGCCTCCGAGAACAGCGGCGTGCCGCCGAAGCGGCGCGTGTAGTAGACGTGCTCGGGCTGGCGAAGGCCCTGCACGGGCATGAAGCGGCCGGCGCGGACGTAGAGGCCCTCACCCTCGCCCTGCTTCCAGGTCACCCAGTGCTCGCGCGAGAATGGCACGAGCGCGCGCGAGTCCATGGCGCCGCCCTCGATCGTCGCGCCGCCGATCGCGTACAGGCCGACGTTGCTCTTCTCGACGTATGCGTAGAGCTCGCTCTGCATCGGGAAGATGGCGCTGGTGAGGCCGTCGCCGCGCGTGTGGGCACCGCCGGCGCCGCGGAGGTCGCCGCCGAGGCGCAGGATCTCGGGAAGCTCGATCACGCCGTGGAGGAAGCCGGGGTTGCCGCCCCACTGCGATTCTTCCTCGGCGGTGAGCTCGCCGTAGTCGTTGAGCAGGCCGCCGCCGACCGGCGACACGTGACAGGCCGCGCAGGTCTGCTCCTTGGAGATCTGGTACTGCGGGTACGCGAGCGCGGTGCCAGCCGATGCGGTGAGCACGAGCGCTCCGACAAGGATCGCGGCGCGCATCAGTTGTCCTCCTGCCCGAGATCGATCCACTCACCGATGAGCAGAATGTCGGCTTCAGGAAGCGGTGAATCGAGCGGCATGCGACCGGCAGCCGCGTAAGGGTTGAAGTCCGGCGCGGCCTCGCCCCCGATGGTCTGGTAGATGGCCGACTGACTGCGATCCGTGATGCCGGACTGGACGAACGTCCGGTACGCCACTTCGCGATCCTGAAGATCCTTGTCGGCGATGTGATTCTGCGAGCTGTGGCACGCCGCTGTCGCGCACGAGGGCACGACGATGGCCTGGTGGATGTAGCTGAACGTCGCCGGACGATCGTCGGTCTCCGTGCCGCACCCGGCGACGGCGAGGAGCAGGATCCAGGTGGGGGCGTACCGCATCGCGGCGACGGTACACTGGGCGCCATGTCCAGCGCCAATCCCGCCGACGCCACCCGCACCCGCACCACCGCCTGGTCCGATCCGCGCATCCTGCTCGACGCGTTCGCCGGCAAACCCGGCCTCGAGCTGCTCCAGGGCATCGTGTCCGGCGCGCTGCCGCAGGCGCCCATCAGCGAGACGATGAGCTTCGCGCTGGTGGCGGCGAGCCAGGGCGAGACGCGCTTCCGCTGCGTGCCCGGCGAGTTCCTCTACAACCCGCAGGGCACCGTGCACGGCGGCGTCGCGGCGACGCTGCTCGACTCGTGCATGGGCGCGGCCGTGATGTCCACGCTCGACGCCGAGAGCGCGTACACCACGACGCAGCTCTCGATCTCGCTGGTGCGCCCGATCCTCGCCGATGTCGGCGAGATCTTCGCCGACGGCAAGGTCATCCACCGCGGCGGCCGCCTCGTCACCGCCGAGGGCAAGCTCACCGACGCGAAGGGCAAGCTGCTCGCGCACGGCACCACGTGCTGCATGATCATCCCGCGCGGCTAGCCGCGTCGAGGCCGACACCGCTCACGACGGCGCGCCCTGCGGCTGCACGAGCTGCCGCTTGAGATCGAGCTGCATCGTCCAGATCTCGTCGAGCGGCACGGCCTTGCGGCTACGCTCCGCGATGGGTGGGCCGTCGGCCCAGAGGAACGGATACGAGAGGATCACCTGGTCGGGGCCGAGGGCCGCGACCTCCTTCTCCCAGCCCGGCCAGCGCATCTTCTCGTAGAAGCCCTCGATGCCGCCCGTGATGGCCCAGTTCAGCCAGTCGGTATGGCCGAGATCGAGGCATTCCCACGCGAGCGTGTCGGGCGAGAGGTACCAGACCTTCCCGTCGCGCTTGCCGAACGCGCCGCCGTCGACCGCGAAGAACCCGCCGAGCACGTCGTCACCGACGAGCATCGCGCCGGGGATCCGCACCTCGGGCTCGCCGATCTTGTTCCACGACGCGAGCGAGCGCGGCAGCTGCGGCGAGCCGCCGCCGAGGATGCGCAGCCAGCCGTCGTCCACGAGGATCCCGCCGGTGTTGTACGCGAGGCCGCCCAGGCACGAGCGCGTCGTCACCTGCAGCGCGAGGAGCGTGGCCTCTGCGGCCGCGCGCTCGACGGGCAACACGGTGACTTCGGTGGACGCGTCGTCGATCCACTCCTCGATCAGGGGGAACGACGGGTCGGCGACATCGACGAGCTCTTCCAGGCTGCGCACCGCCGCACTCTAGGGGCTGTCCCTGTTCAGGGCCACCCCCTCTAGATCCCATTCCGTGCGGCGGTAGAGTGGCGCCATGAAGCTCTACGGAACGACGACCAGCCCCTTCGTACGGCGCGTGCGTGTGGTGGCCGCGGAGGTGGCCGCGCCGTACGAGCTCGTGAACACCGCGCCCGACGAGGGCCAGGCCGCGCTGCGGGCGGTGTCGCCGATCTGGAAGGTGCCGGTCGCGGAGCTCGGCGAGCGCATCATCTACGACTCGCGCGTCATCATCGACTGGCTGACCACGTTTCGCGGCTGGGGCGAGATGCGGCCACCGCGCGACAAGTGGCGCGAGGCCAACCTCGTGAACGCGATCGACGGCGCGCTCGAGTCGGGCATCCAGCTGTTCTACCTGCGCCGCGAAGGCGTGGACGCGATGGCGCTGCCGTTCGGCCAGCGCCAGGTCGAGCGCATGCACGCGGTCTTCACGTGGCTGGGCGCCGAGCTCGGCACCGACGGCTTCGGCGAGGGCCTCGGGCTGCCCGAGCTGTCGCTCCTGTGCGCGCTCGACTGGATGGACTTCCGCGAGGTGTATCCGACGACGCGGCACGACGACATCTTCGGCACGCTGCGCGCGCAGCATCGCGAGCGCCCGAGCCTCGCCGACACGCGACCCGTCGCGTCCTAACGCGAGCCGACATCCACGGAGTATCCGACGACGCCGCCCACCATGCGCGCGCCTTCGGACTCGCGGTACGACACGCCGACGAAGTAGCCATTTCCCGACGGGAAGCCCCACTCGCGATAGCGGCGGCCGAGGCGGATGCCGAGCGTCGCGTCGACCTCGTCGGTCCACGCGAACGTGCGCGAGCCGTCGGCGCGGCCGCTCGCGGCACCGAGCCACACGGCGCGCGCGCGACCGAGCAGACGCAGGCGTGAGCCGAGGCCGAGCTCGAGGAACGCCTCGACCGGCAGCTCGACGCCGTCGTCGAGCGTACCGACCGCGCCCGACGCGCCGACGCCGGCGGCGAGCCCGGCGGTGCCGACGCTGCCCAGCCGCAGGCCCATGCCCGCGACGTACAGGTCGACCTGATACGCGAAGCCGCCGGGGTTGGTGGAGCCCGCGTGCAGGTCGACGCCCACGAGGTAGCCGATCGGCAGCTTCCGGCTGACGAACCCGCGCAACCGCAGCCCCGCCATGCCGAGGCCGTCACCGGCGGCCGGCGCCATCGACGCGTCGTCGCGGCGGTGCACGTACGACGCCTCGTAGTGCAGCCACGCGCCGCCCTTCCAGTCGTCGGGACCGGCGGTCGCGACGCTCGTCGTCGCCGCGAGGGCGAGCGCGATGATCGCCGCGCGCTTCATCGCGCGCATCGCGGTGCCCTTCATCGGTCACCGAACCCGAGCCGGCCCGAGCCGATGGGAATGATGAGCGCCGGCGGCCACAGGTCGACACCGAACGCGAGCCCGATCACGTGCACCTCGATGCCTTCCTTCAGGCCGAGGCGCAGGCCGAGGATCCAGGTCTCGATCTGGAACCCGGTGCCCTCCGACGTCTTCGAGACCCCGACCTTGCCGCGATAATCCTTGCCGATCGACGTGGCCGGCAGGCTGGCGTGCAGCCCGCACCGCCGCAGCATCACGTCGCCGAACGTGTTGCTGTTCGGTCCCGGCCACGCGCGGTAGCGCAGCGCGCCCTTCCACGGCGGCGCCTCGCGCGCGAGGCACGCGATCGCGCGCTCGGCCACGGCGCCGCGCCAGACGCCGTGCAGCACCGGCTCGAGGTACGGCGAGTTGTCGAATGGGTTCTCGCTCTCACCGCCGCCGCCGACCTCCCAGATCGTCCACGACGTCGCGCCGGCCTCGCGCACGGCGAACCACGGGTGGCGCGCGATCTTCTCGATCGGCCGTCCCAGCCCGCCGCTGATCAGCAGGACCGTCGCCTGGTCGTTGCTCGGCGCGCGCAAGGGACGCGCGAAGAGCTGGCATCCCGCGACGAGCGCCAGGCAGACCCCGAGCAGTGCGCGTCCCATCACGACGATGTACGCACGGACCCGCCGCGCGATCTAGGAGCGCGGCTCGACCTCGACCCAGACGCCGCCGCGCGGCCGCAACGTCACCAGCGGCTCGGGCTCGATCGGCGCCGGCTGCGCCAGCCGGAAGCGGAAGCGCTGCGCCCACGTCGCGAGGATGAGCTGCGCCTCGACGAGCGCGAAGTGATTACCGATGCAGACGCGCGGCCCCGCGCTGAACGGCAGGTAGCCGGGCGCGAGCCGCGTCTTCTTGTCGGCGAACCGCTCGGGGCGGAACTCCTCGGGCGCGTCCCAGTACGCCGGCGAGTGGTGCATCCCGCGGATCGCGATGAGCACGATATCGCCGGGCGCCACCGTCGCGCCGCCGAGCTGCACCGTGCGCTGCGCCATGCGGCCGACGACGTACGCCGGCGGATAGAGCCGCAACACCTCGTCGAGGAGCTGCGCGGTGTACGTGAGCCGCGGCAGATCCTCGAAGGTCGGCGCGCGCCCGTCGAGCACCGCGTCGAGCTCGGCCTCGAGCCTGGTGCGCACGTCGGGGTGCGTGGCGAGCAGGTACCACGCCCACGCCAGCATGTTCGCCGTGGTCTCGTGCCCGGCGAGCATCAGCACCATGATCTCGTCACGCAGCTGACGATCGGTGAGCCCGGCGCCCTCGTCGTCGCGCGCCTCGAGCAGGATGCTGAGCACGTCGCCGCGGTCGCCGGTGCCGCGCGCGATCCCGGCGCGCCGCTCCGCGATGATGCGCAGGACGGTCTCGTCGAGGCGTCCCATCGCGCGCTGGATGCGGCGGTTGCGCGGCAGCGGCAGGTTGGCCGGCACCAGCCACATGCCGGCGGTGACCATGTACTCCATCGCCTCGGTGAGCGCCTCGCCGACCACGCGCGCGTCGGTGAGCAGATCGACGTCGAAGAGCGTGCGCCCGACGATGTCGAGCGTGGTCGTCATCATCGCCGACGCGATGTCGATCATCGCGTGCGGGCGCAGGCCGTCGGCGGCGACCGCGGCGCGCGCCGCCATGACCTGGCCGTACCCCGCGATGCGCTTGGGCGTGAACGCCGGCGCCATCAACTTGCGCTGGCGGCGATGCTGCTCCTTCTCGGCGGTGAGCAGGCCGGTGCCGAGGAGCGGCTTGGCCACCTCCGAGAGCGCCGGTCCCTTGATGAAGCAGTCCTCGTCGGCGACGAGCACCTGCTGCGCCAGCTCGTGGCTGCCGATGAGCCAGACGGTGCGCCAGAACATGCGCAGCCGCGTGATGTCGGCGGTGGTCGCGGCGCGCAGCTGGAGCGCGAGCCGGTCGCGCCGGAACTCCAGAAAGTTCCCCACCACCGGGAGCCCCTTCATCTCCCCGACCGCGACGCGCTTCGTGCTGTCCATCCCCCGACTCTACGGCTGTTCTGTACCCGTGCCCGTGCCCGTGCCCGTGCTGGCCATCTGATCCCGCGCCCGATCCGGCTTCACATCCTTGTTTTCTCCCGCTCCCCGCGGCCAAACTCGGCCCTTCCCGGTGGCCCCCACGCTCGGCACAGACGTCGCCCACGCCGCAGGCATCCTGCGCGGCGGCGGGCTGGTCGCGTTCCCGACCGAGACCGTGTACGGCCTCGGCGCCGACGCGTCCTCGAGCGCCGCGGTGTCGCGCATCTTCGCCGTGAAGGGGCGGCCGCGCGCGCACCCGCTCATCGTGCACCTGGCCGCCGCCGAGCAGCTCGACGCGTGGTGCGAGTCGCCGGGCGAGGCCGCGCGCGCGCTCGCCGCCGCGTTCTGGCCCGGCCCGCTCACGCTCATCGCGCGCCGCGCCTCGCACGTCCTCGACGACGTCACGGGTGGCGCGCCCACGGTCGGGTTGCGCGTGCCGAGCCACCCCATGGCGCAGCGCCTGCTCGCCGCGTTCGGCGATGGCGTCGCGGCGCCGAGCGCCAATCGCTTCGGCGCGGTGTCGCCCACGACGGCGGCGCACGTCGTCGCCGACCTCGGCAGCGACGTCGACTACATCCTCGACGGCGGCGCGTGCGACGTCGGCGTCGAGTCGACGATCGTCGACATCTCGGGCGCGGTCCCCGCGCTCCTGCGTCCCGGCGGCGTCGCGCGCGAGGCGATCGAGGCCGTGCTCGGCCACTCGCTCGTCGTGGGTTCGGCGACACCGGCCCCCGGAACGCTACCGTCGCACTACGCACCGCACGCGCGCGTCATCGCGGTCGATGCCGCGGACCTCGCCGCCGCCGTGCGGGACGCCGAGCGACCCACCGCGGTGCTCGCGCCTGCCGCGGTGCTCGCGAAGATCACGGCGTCCGGCCCCTTGCCCGACGGCGTCACCGCGCTCGCGCTGCCCGACGACGCCCGCGCGATGGCGCACGAGCTCTACGGCGCGCTCCGCGATCTCGACGGCCGCGGCCTGGCGACGATCGTCGCAGCGCTTCCACCCGACGCCGGCCTCGGCGCCGCCGTCGCCGATCGCCTGCGCCGCGCCGCCGGCCCGCGCACCGTGGAGGACGACCATGGCTGACACCAAGCAGACTGCCGCGCCGCTCGTCGGCATCATCATGGGCTCGAAGAGCGACTGGGCGACGATGGAGCACGCCAGCAAGATCCTCACCGAGCTCGGCGTGCCGCACGAGTGCAAGGTCGTTTCGGCGCATCGCACGCCCGACCTCCTCTTCGAGTACGCATCGACCGCCGAGGAGCGCGGCCTCGACGTGATCATCGCCGGCGCCGGCGGCGCGGCCCACCTGCCCGGCATGTGCGCCAGCAAGTGCGCGCTGCCCGTCCTCGGCGTGCCGGTGCAGTCGAAGGCGCTCAGCGGCCTCGACTCGCTCCTGTCGATCGTGCAGATGCCGAAGGGCATTCCCGTCGGCACGCTCGCCATCGGCGACGCCGGCGCGGTCAACGCGGGGCTCCTCGCCGCCGCGATCGTCGCGCGCAAGGACACCGCCGTGCGCGCCAGGCTCGCCGCCTATCGCGCGGCGCAGACCCAGAAGGTGCTCGAGGATCCCCTGTGAGCGGTAGCGCCCACGACGAAGCGCCTGAACGACGCATGCCGGGCGCGCCGCAGGCGGGCGTCTGCGCCCGAGCCGGCGCGAACGGAGCACAATGAATCGCACGCCTCCGCTCCTTCCGGGCGCCACCATCGGCGTGCTCGGCGGCGGCCAGCTCGGCCGCATGATGGCGCTCGCCGCGCGGCGCATGGGCTACCGCATCTGCGTGCTCGATCGCGATGCGCGCTGTCCCACGGGGCAGGTCGCCGACGACGTCGTGGTCGGCACGCTCGACGATGTCGACGCCGCGCGCACCGTCGCCGAGCGATCGCACGTCGTCACCCTCGACACCGAGCACGTGCCCGCCGACGTGCTCGAGGCGATCGCGCCGATCTGCCCCGTTCGTCCCGGTCCATCGGTGCTCGCCACCATCCAGGATCGCGCGGTGCAGAAGCGCTTCCTCGACGCGCAGGGCCTCCCGCAGGCGAAGTGGGCGCCGGTCGGCACGCCCGAGGAGCTCGCCGCCGCCATCGCGACCATCGGCCGCCCGTCGATCCTCAAGGCGCGGCGCGCCGGCTACGACGGCAAGGGCCAGGCTCGCCTCGAGCCGGGCGGCGACCCGCGCGCGTCGTGGCACGCGATCGGCGATCAGCCGGCGGTGCTCGAGGCGCTGGTCCCGTTCGCGCGCGAGGTCTCGGTCATCCTCGCGCGCGCGATGGACGGCGAGATCCGCATCTATCCGCTCGCCGAGAACGAGCACCGCCGCCACATCCTGCACACCACGCGCGCGCCCGCGCCGATGTCCGACGAGGGTCGCCGCCGCGCCGAGGCGCTGGCGACCCAGGTCGCGACCGCGCTCGATCACGTCGGCGTGATGGCGGTCGAGATGTTCGAGCTGCCCGGCGGCGACCTCCTCATCAACGAGATCGCGCCGCGCACGCACAACAGCGGCCACTACACCTACGGCGCGTGCGCGACCACGCAGTTCGAGCAGCACGTGCGCGCGGTGTGCGGCCTGCCGCTCGGCGATGCGCGCGCCTTCACCGGCGCCGTGATGGTCAACCTCATCGGCGATCTGTGGGCCAACGGCGAGCCGCCGTGGCAGCACGTGCTCGCGCGCCCCGAGGCGCGCCTCCACCTCTACGGCAAGCTCACGCCCGCGCCCGGCCGCAAGATGGGCCACGTCGTCCTCCTCGACGACGATACCGAGCGCGCGCTCCGCACCGCCGAGGAGCTGGTCGCGCAGCTCGCCACCTAATCGCGCACTCGCGTCGCGCGCGCCCACCGCGTGTCGGGGATGGCGTCCCCGAGGTCGTGGAACACGAACCGCGAATCCGCCTCGAGCTGGCACACGCCACCGACGCGGTCGTAGATCGGTGCAGTGCGCAGCGCCCCGACGCTGCGCATGATCGTCGCGCCGGAGAAGTCGCGCGCGAAGCGCGGCGCGGTCGTGGCGTCGCATACCCCGCGGCTCCCGCTCGCGCTCGCGACCGCGACCTCGATCGGGATCGTGCACGCGGCGTCGCCGAACGCGTCGACGATGACCCCCGCATCGCGCGGCACGCATCGCGACGCGTCGGGCTCGCGCGACGATGTGGCGCGAATGCACTCCTCGCCGACCTCGGTGTCGTAGAGCTGGCGCGCCATCACCTGGACACCGTCGACGTTCATGTAGATCGGCTCGAGCCGCCGTCCCGGCGCCGGCACCCGCGCGCGCGACACCTCGGCCGCCGGATGTTCGTGCAGCTCGAACCAGGTCAGGCCGACGTCCATGGACGGAGCGCAGGTCTCGCCGTCGCGCCGGAACGCCGCGCCGTCCGCGGTCTCGACGCCGACCGAGTAGACCCGTGGCGCGCAGCTCGTGCCGTCGAGCACGGCGCCGGGCACGTCCACGCTACCGTCGCCGTCGAGGTCGCGCGCGACCAGCACGGGCTCGCGGCAGCCGGCGTCGCGATATTGCACCTCCCCCGAGAGCCGCGGCAGGCACACGGCCGAGGTCGCGGTGAGCGGCCCCAGCACGCACGGGTCGTGCAGGTTGCGGTCGACGAAGTCGAGCGGCATGTAGAGGCCGTCGTCGCTCGCTGCCGCGACCACGCGGACACGGCCCTCTCCCGTCGATTCGACGGTGCGCAGACGCGCCAGCGCCGAACGCGACACCTCCGCGCCGGGGCCGAAGAACGTGTGACCCGCGCCCGCGTACGGGCCGCTGCACAGCTCGCCGTCGACGATCCAGAACTGGTCGAGCGTCGCCGGCACCGGCCGCGCCAGGAGCGACTGCTCCCCCTCCGTCACGTCCGCGAAGCGCGCCACGTACGCCGGCTCGGTCGCGACCTCCGCGAGGTACTCCGCGTTCGTGCACGCCGCGTCGGTGTAGTACGGGTAGAGCCCGACGCGGTCGCTCGGCGAGCAGTAGGTGACGCCGTCGTTCCACCGCTGCGGACGGCACTCCTCCCCGCGCGCGTCGTCCCAGAGGTCGTTCTCGATGACGTGGCGCGTGCCGTCCTCGTACTCGAGCCAGGACAGCCGGAGCCGGGACCCGCTCGCCGTGCGGGTCTCGAGGTTGTCGCCGCAGGCGGCCACGAGCGCCACGGCGCACACGCACGAAAGGCGGCGGCGGTGGCCCATAGGGCGATGATATCGCAGCCCAAAAAACCGGACACGGGCCCAGGCACCGGCGCGGGCCCGGGCATATTCTCGCGGGACGGGCATGCCCACCCTGCTCTATTGCGACGTCGACGGCGTGGATCGCACCTTCGAGCTCGGACCGCATCCGGTCACGATCGGACGTGCCACCGACTGCGCCATCCGCAGCGACGACCCGCGAATGTCGCGGCAGCACGCGCGCATGTTCTTCGACGGGCAGCAGTGCTGGATCGAGGATCTGGGCAGCGCCAACGGCGTCTTCGTCGGCCGCGATCGCGTGAGCCGCGCGGCGGTGCCGCCGGGCGAGGTCGCGCTCGTGGGCAGCATCCTGGTGCAGGTGCTCGGGCCGCAGGGCCCGCTGCCGCCGACGGGTGGCGTGCACGCGCAGCTCTCGCACTGGCTGGCGATGGAGCGCAAGTCGCGCGCCGGTATCGAGGACGAGCGTGGCGCGCTGGCCCGGCGCCTCGGCGAGCTGCACGAGGAGATGAACACGCAGGCGCGCGCCGCGTCCAACGAGCTCACCGCGGTGCTGCTGCAGCGCGACGAGGCGATGGGCCGCGCCGAGCGTCTCGAGGAGGCGCTCAAGCAGGTCCAGGATGAGGCCGTGCAGGCGCAGGCAGCGCCGGCCGTCGCGGCTGACGACTCGGTCCTGCGCGACGAGCTGGCGCGGGCGCAGGAGCGGCTGGCGCAGGTCGAAGCGGCGGCGAAGGAAGCCGAGGATCGCTTCGCCGAGGCGTCGAGCGAGCGCGATCGCCTGCGCGAGCAGGTCAACGCGGGCGGCGGCGACGTCGCCGAGCTGACCAAGAAGATCGAGGCCGTTCGCCGCGAGCGCGACATGATGATCACGGCGAGCACCGCCGAGGTCGATCGCGTGATCGCCGAGCAGAAGGCGGTGTACGAGGATCAGATCAGCGAGCTGCGTCGCGAGCTCGCGTCGGTGACCGAGGATCTCCTCGTCGCCGAGACGCAGGCCGGCGTGATCGCGGCCGAGAAGCTCGCCGCCGCCGACCGCAAGGTGAAGACGATCGAGGCCGAGCTGGCGCAGCTGAAGAAGCACCAGGCCGGCGCGAGCGCCGACGCCGGCAAGCTCGCCGAGCTGAAGCAGCAGCTCGACGCCGCCGACGCGCACGGCAAGGAGCTCGAGCAGCGGCTCGCCGAAACCCGCGCGCGGCTCGACCAGGCGGAGCAGCTCGCCGTCGAGGGCGGAAAGCTCGCCGCCGAGACCGACACCCGCGGCGCGGCGAGCCTCAAGCGCGCGCTCGACGCCGAGGCGCGCGTCGCCGAGCTCGAGGCGCAGGCCGTGATGGCCGGCGCCGCCAACGACAAGCAGAGCGACCTCGAGAAGCAGCTCGCGGCGTCGCAGAAGCAGGTGAAGCTCGCCGAGATCCGGGCCGAGGAGCTCGGGAAGAAGTTCGCCGAGCTCGAGCAGAAGTTCGCCGCGGCGGAGAAGCGCGCGGCCGACGCGGAGAAGTCCGGCGTGGCGGCCGCAGCGGCTGCGAGCGCGGCCGCGGAGAAGGACGCCGAGGCGCGCGTCGCGCCGGTGAAGGCGCAGCTCTCGGAGGCCGAGGATCTCATCGCGTCGCTGTCGGCCAAGGCCGAGCAGGCGGATCTCGCGATCGGCAAGGCGAACGCCCTGCGCGGTCAGCTCGATGGTGCGCTGCAGAAGCTCGCCTTCGCCGAGCAGGATCTCGCCAAGGCGCGCGACCGCGAGGCCAAGAGCGCCGACAACAAGGGCGCCGCCGAGCAGGGGCTGATCGAGCGCGCCACCGCCGCCGAGCAGAAGCTCGCCGACGCCGAGAAGCGTGCTCGCGACGCGGAGCAGAAGGCGGCGGCGGCCAGCGCCGCGGTCGCGGCCGCGGAGCAGAAGGCGATCGAGGCGGCGCAGAAGGTCGCCGACGCCGAGGCCAAGGCGTCCGCCGGCGGCGCCGCGACGACGGTCGCGGCCCAGAAGGTCGCCGACGCCGAGCAGCAGGCGCTCGCGGCCCTCGCGGCCGTCGCGGCGGCCGAACAGCAGGTCGCCGATGCCCAGAAGCGCACCGCGGCCGCCGAGCAGAAGGCGATCGAGGCGGCGCAGAAGGCCGCCGACGCCGACGCCAGGGCCTCGGCCGGTGGCGCCGCCGCAAACGTCGCCGACCAGAAGGTCGCCGACGCCGAGAAGAAGGCCGCCGCCCTCGCGGCCGCGCTCGCCGACGCCGAGAAGCGGGCCGGTGCCGCGGAGCAGAAGGCCATCGCCGCGGAGCAGAAGCTCGCCGACTCCGTTCAGCGCATCACAGCGCTCGAACGCGACGCCGCCGGCAAGGTCGCCGCCGCGTCGAGCGATGCCGCCGCGAAGCTGAACGCCGCCGATCAGGCGCGGGCCGCCGCCGACCACGCCCGCTCCGCCGTCGAGGCCAAGCTCGCCGACGTGCAGCGCATGACCGCCGACCTCGAGGCCAAGCTGGCCGACGCGCACGCCGCGGGCGCGGCCGGTGCCGCCGGCGCCGCCGCCGAGCGCGACCGTGCGGCCGCGATCGCCGCCGAGCGCGAGGCCGATCGCAAGGTGCTCGCCGAGCTCGAGAAGACCATCGCCGCGGAGCGCAAGCGCGCCGCGGAGCTCGAGCAGGCCGCCGAGGCCGAGCGCACGCGCGCCGCCAAGCTCGAGCAGGCCGCCGCCGATCTCGAGGGCCGCGCCGCGCAGCTCGAGTCGCGCGTCGCCGAGGCCGAGCACGCCGGTGCGCAGGGCCTCGCCACCGAGAAGCAGCGCGTCGAGCACCTCGAGGCCGCGGCCGCGGCCGAGCGCGCACGCGCCGCCGATCTCGAGGCGCAGGCCGCTGACCTGGAGCGTCGCGCGAGCGCCGCCGAGTCACGCGTCACCGATCTCGCCGAGGAAGCGTCGACGTTGCGGCGCGAGCTCGCCACCGCCGGCGAGACCGCGACGAGCGCCGAGGACGCGGAGCGCCGCGCCAGCGCCGCCGAGTCGCGCGTCGCCGATCTCTCCGACGAGCTCAACCAGCTCCGCCGCCAGCTCGCCGACGTCACCGACGCCGGCGCCAAGGCCGAGGAGCTCACCATCGAGGTCGAGCGCCTGCGCGGCCGCCTCGAGGGGCAGTCCGAGGAGACGCGGGCCGCGCACGAGGAGCTCGAGACCGAGAAGGCCAAGCGCGCCCTCGCCGAGCAGCAGGTCGCCCTGCTGCAGGACAAGCTCGAGAGCGCGGGGGGCAACGGCGCCGCGGCGCCACCGGCCGGCTCGCTCGCGGAGGCCAGCACGCACCTCGGCGTACTGAACGACAGCCTCGGCTCGCTGCGCCAGCAGATGCGCACGGCCAACGACGAGACCGCGATGATGGAGCAGAGCGGGCCGGTCGAGGTGGTCTCGACGGCGCTCTCGCAGGCCGCCGAGGACATCGAGCGCGCCCGCGAGGCGGTGCGCGCGCTCCTCACGCTGGTCCCGCCGACGTAGTGCCATGAGCCTCGTCGGCACCATGGTCGGCCGCTACCGGGTGCTTCGGCTCCTCGGCGAGGGCGGCATGGCGCGGGTGTTCGTCGCCGACGACACGACGGTGGGCCGGCAGGTCGCGATCAAGGCGCTCCTTCCCGAGTACAGCCAGCACAAGTCGATCCTCGAGCGCTTCATGAACGAGGCCAAGGCGATGGGGCGCATCCAGCACCCCGGTGTCATCGACGTGTTCGACGTGACGATGGCTCCGACCGGCGAGCTCTGCATCATCATGGAGCTGCTCCACGGCCAGACGCTGCGCGAGCAGCTGTGGAAGAGCGGCCCCTACGCGGTGCACGAGGCGATGCCGCTCATGCTGCAGCTCGCCGACACGCTCGCCGCGGCGCACGCGCACCGCATCGTCCATCGCGACCTCAAGCCGGAGAACATCTTCGTCGTCCAGGACGCGCTCGGTACGCGCCTCAAGGTGCTCGACTTCGGCATCGCGAAGGTGATGGACGCCGAGAACGTGAAGACCGCGACCACGGCGCAGATGGGCACGGCCACGTACATGGCGCCCGAGCAGTTCCGCAGCGCCAAGCTCGTCGATCACCGCGCCGACATCTACGCGGTCGGCTGCCTCTTCTTCGAGATGCTCACGGGCAAGCCGCCGTTCGGTGGCCGCAACCTGTTCGAGCAGATGCAGGCGCACCTGACGCAGCCGACGCCGCTCGATCGCCTGCCGCCCCAGCTGCCGCCACCCGTGATCCAGCTGATCGATCGCATGCTGGTGAAGGATCGTGATCAGCGTCTCGGATCGCTGCAGGACGCGGTCGCGGTCCTCAACGGTGGCGCGATCCCCGACATCCCGCTCCACACGCCGCCACCGTCGCTGAACACGCCGCCCCCGCAGCTGCAGCGCGGTGGCCCGGCGGGGCCGATGACGGCCGCCGTGCCGCGTCCAGCCGATCGAAGCTGGATCTGGGCGCTGGTCGCGATCCTGCTAGTCGGTGTCGGCGTCGCGCTCACGATCGCGCTGACGTGATGCGGCCGCGGTCCGGAGGCGGCCCCAGCGCGGCGCGCTCTCGGGCGACGGAGCGGCAGGGGGTCCCTCCGGCCTTGGGTTCCGCCCACCCGTCATGATGGAGCGGAGTGCCGCACCACGACCGGCCGGCGCACGCTCCACCCGGCCGTGACCTTTACAAGGCCTTCGGAACCCCCAGCCGCTCTCGCCGCCCTCGGCTCGCGCGCAGGGCCGCTTCCGGACCGTGGCCGCCTCCGATTGGGGCAAATCACACCGCCCCAGATTCCGGAAGCACATCGCGAGGTGCCGGTGCATACGCCGCGCGACAGGCGGCCAGTCGGTGTTGGCGTCGCGCTCACCATCGCGCTGACCTGACCGCGCACGATCGCCTG
>DATLEB010000171.1:0-48129 GCA_035525615.1 Kofleriaceae bacterium
ACCGGCACGAGCAGCGCGCTCTGCGTGAGCACGGTGCGGATATGCGCCGGCATGTCGTCGGCGCCCTCGTCGTCGTGCTCGTAGCGCGGGTCGCCGTCGGGCACGAGCCGCGCAAAGAAGGCGTCGAGGTCGCGGCGCACCGACGGATCCGCGTTCTCACACAGGATGAGCGACGCGCTGGTGTGATGGCAGAACACGTGCGCGAGCCCGTCGGTGCGCGGCGCACCGTCGAGGGCGGCGACGACGCGCGCGGTGATGTCGTACGTGCCGCGGCCGCGCGTGTCGACGGTGAAGGTGGCGCGATGGGCCATGGGTGCTCCGACGGGAAATTCGTGACTTGCCGGTCACGCCTTGGTATCTGTTGAGTGCACGGTGAAGCGTTATGTCGAGGAGCTGACTGACGCTGTGAAGGCGCAGCTCGCGCTCGCGTACGGCGTCAAGGATCTCCTCGGATTCGGGCTGCGCAGTCGGCTGAAGGAAGGCTACACCGGCGCCGATTTCCGCGCCGACGCGCTCGCCGGGCTGGTGGTGGGTATCGTCGCGCTGCCGCTCTCGATGGCGCTGGCGACGGCGGTCGACGTGCCGCCGCAGCACGGGCTCTACACCGCGATCGTCGCCGGGATCATCGTGGCGCTGCTCGGCGGTACGCGCGCGCAGGTGACGGGGCCGACGGCGGCGTTCGTCGTCATCCTCATGCCGATCGTCCACGAGCACGGCCTCGGCGGCCTGCTCGTCGCGGGCTTCCTGGCCGGCGTGATCCTGGTGCTGATGGGCATCGCGCGGTTCGGGCGGTTCATGAGCTTCATCCCGCATCCCGTGACGACCGGCTTCACCGCCGGCATCGGGCTCGTGATCGCGCTCCTGCAGCTGAAGGACGCGTTCGGCGTGACACCGGCCGGCCGCCCCGAGGGCGTGGTCGCGTACCTCGACGCGCTGTGGCAGGCGCGGCAGTCGATCAACGGATGGGACGTGAGCGTGGCGGCCGTGACGCTCGGGATGCTGCTCCTCATCCCCAAGGGGGTGAAGCGCGTGCCGGCGCCCCTCATCGCGCTGGCGGCAGCCGCCGTGCTCGCGGCGCTGTGCGATCACCTGGTGACCGACTTCCACGTCGCCACGATCGGCTCGAAGTTCCACGTCGAGCTCGACGGCGAGACCATCCGCGGGATCCCGCCGCTACCGCCGATGCCGGTGTGGCCGTGGGAGCTGGGCGGCGCCGACGGCGGCGAGTTCACGCTGTCGTTCGCGCTGGTGCGCGAGCTCATGCCGGCGGCGTTCGCGATCGCGATGCTGGGTGCGATCGAGTCGCTCATGGCGGCGGTGATCGCCGACGGCATGATGGGCACGAAGCACGACCCCAACAGCGAGCTCATCGCGCTCGGGATCGCGAACATGGTCGTGCCGTTCTTCGGAGGCATCGCGGCGACGGGCGCGCTGGCGCGCACGGCGACCAACATCCGCGCCGGGGCGCGGTCACCGCTGTCGGTGGTGGTGCACGCGTTCTTCATCCTGGCGTCGACGATCGCGCTGGCGCCGCTGGTGGCGTACCTGCCGATGGCGGCGCTGGCGGCGCTGCTGTTGATCGTGGCCAAGAACATGAGCGAGGCGCGGCACTTCGTGCGGCTGATGCGCATCGCGCCGCGCAGCGACGTGATCGTGCTGCTCACCTGCTTCACGCTGACCGTGCTGTTCGACATGGTGGTGGCCGTGTCGGTGGGCGTGATGCTGGCGGCGCTCCTGTTCATGAAGCGCATGTCGGTGCTGACACGCGTGACGCTCGACACGACGACGGCGGAGAAGCTCGAGATGCCGGCCGGCGTGCGGCTCTACGAGATCGCCGGCCCGATGTTCTTCGGCGCCGCCAACGTCGCGCTCGCGACGCTCGAGCGCATCGGCAACGACGCGCGGGTGGTCATCCTCGACATGCGCGCGGTGCCCGACATCGACGCGACCGGCCTCGTCGCGCTCGAGGGCATCCTCGACAACCTCAAGCGGTCGCAGCGCAAGACCATCCTCAGCGGCATGCAGCCCGCCGTCGCCGAGACGTTCGATCGCGCCGGCATCAAGCGCATCCCCGGCCGCCTCGCGTTCGCGCCCGACGTCGAGACCGCTGTGAGCATGGCGATCGTCCACGAGGCGCGCGGCGTCCTGGCGACGCCGCCCACCGGCACCGCCTCGCTAGGCCCCGCGCACTGATCGCGCTCGACGCCACGCCGCGCCCGCCACCATCGTGGTCGTCTTCCGGCCCTCGCGAAACTCGGAGACGTAGGTCTTGCCGTCGCTCCAGAACCCGCCGTGGCTGTCGGTCGCGCTGCGAACGCGCGGCAGCTTCAGCAGGCGCGCCGTGCGCGTGCCGTGCGCGCCGTCGAGCTCGACGAAGCGATCCTTCAGGCGCTCGAGCCAGATCGCGTCGAAGAGGAGGCAACGCGCGACCATCGTGTCGGCGTCGTCGGCGAAGGGCGAGGCGCTTTGCTCCTCGATCGTGTCCTGCGCCCACGCGGCGCCGCGCGCGTCGAGGAAGTAGACGACGTCGTTGGGCGTCATCGCCACCGGCACCAGCTTCTTGCGCTTCCCGACGGGACCGCCGTCCCCGCCCCCGTCCACGCAGGTGAACGCCCCGAACGTCCAGTCCTCGCCTTCGTGGCCGCGCGCCACGATCAAGCCGCCCCACCGCTCGTCGAACGCGAGCACCGAGGCGTGTGCGACGAAGCCATGCTCGGCGAGCCGCGCGCGCACGGCCGGCTCGTCGCCACGCAGCGTCGGATCGATGCGCGCCTTGCCGCGCTTCAGCGCCGCGGCGACGACAGGTCCGAGCGTCTTCTCGACGTCGGGGAGCTTGCGCAGCCGCGGGCGCGCGGGGGCCTTCGCGAGCGGCCGCCCCGAGGAGCCCGCCGCGGCGAGCGCACGCGCGAAGAGCGCCTTCAGCTCCTGGTCGAGCGCGACGGCCTGGCTGTCGTCGCGTGTGCGCGGCAGGAGCGACGTCAGCGTGTAGCGTGCGGCGTCCAGGACGACCGTCTCTTTCCATCCCCGTTCCTTCCGCGCGAACCAGCACAGGTTGCCGATCGCGTTGGCGCTCCAGTGAGTCGACAAGGCGAACGGCGTGGTGTGGTCCCGGAAGTACGGTCGCGAGGCGTCGTGCGCGGCCTGGGCCGCCTGCTGGAGCTGCGCGCTCGTGACGGTGGCGCCCTGTAGCCAGCTCTCCAGGAGCGCGAGTGAACCGAGCGCGATCTCGCACCGCGGCGCGCCCGCCGCCGCGGCACGGTCGACCACGTGGCGCACCACCACCGCATGGGCGGCGACCTCGGCGCCGTGATCTCGTTTCGTCTGGCGGGCCATCAGCGGGTGGGCGGCTCGGACTCGAGGACGGAGGCGCCGGCGCTGTCGTGCAGGACCAGCAGCGCGAAGCGCTCGACGTTGTCGAGGTCGGAGGTGGAGAGCGTGGCGTAGTCGAAGCGGCCGCGCAGGTCGGTGTAGCCGTCCTTGAAGAACTGCACGGCGCCGCCGCGCATTCGCGCGTACGTCTTCACGTACGTCGAGGCGAGGGCCACCCCCGTCGACGTCTGACGGACCTGGAGCTGGCCGTACGGCGCCATCACCGAGACGGCGAGGTCGTTGGCGAAGTGCGTGACAGTGGCACGCAGCGCGCCGCTCACCGCGTCGATGACGAGGTTGGCGCGGGCCATGTCGTCCGGGATCCGGACAGACGTGCGACCCGACGGCGCCAGCTCGACGTCGCGCGCCGCGCCCGGCGCGATGAACGAGAAGCGGTCGGTCGCGGCGCTGAGGAACGGCTGCCGCGAGAACAGGAGCTCGACGTCCATGCGGTAGAAGCGCAGCTGCGCCCGTGTCGCTACCCCGTGCGTCAGGACGACGTCGCCGTTCTCGACGGCGATGGCCAGGCTCGGCTGCTGCGCCGCCAGCCGGTCCATGGTTCGATCGCGGTGATCCCGCGCGCCGAGCTCGGGCCCGGCCGTCGCCGCGCCCGCGCGGCCCTCGACCTCGTCGAGCATCGCGACCAGCGCCGCGAAGCGATGGCGCCAGCGCTCCACCGCGTGGCCGGCGTGCGGCGTCGCGTGCGCGCGCGCGGCCGCGAGGTCCCCGCGCGCTGCCGCCGCATACGCGGACAGATACGCCCGCTGCAGCGCGGCACCGCCGGCGCTCGCATCCGCGCCGGCGCGCCCGAGCACGCGGGTCGCGTCGTCGGGGCGGTCCATCGTGAACAGGTAATGCGCGGCCGCCAGCCAGTCGTCGGTGCCTGGCACCTTCCGCGTGGCCACGCGCTCGAGGAACGCGCGCCACTGCGCCGCCAGCCCGTCGTTGAGCACCTGGCGCCGCTCGCCCAGGCGGTGCGCGCGCGCGTTCAGGAGCGGCGCGTACTCCAGGTGCTGGTACAGCCCGCGCGCCACCGGCTCGAGCGGCACCAGCCCGGCGTCGAGCTCCGGCCCCGCCGCGGCCAGGAACTCCGGCTGGTGCGCGAGCCACTCCGCCACGCGCGCGCGGTCGCCGTGCACCAGCGCGTACGCCCACAGCTCGGCATCGTGCACGTGCCGCGCCGCCAGCGCGCCGACCACGCGCTCGAACGCCGCCTTCTCCTTCATGCGCCACGCCACGCGCGTCAGATCGATACGCCCCAGGTTCTGCGTGGTCAGGAACGCCACGACCTCGTCGAGCGTCCCGCGCTGCGAGACGTGCGACCACGACGTCGTGTCCACCGTCGTCGGCTCGCGCACCACGGTGAGCTCGCGTGCCACCGCCGCCGCGACGAGCTCGTCGCCGCGCGTGATCTGCGCGCCGTAGTGAGCGAACACGCCGGCCGCCGGGAAGTAGAACGCGTACTCGATCGACGACGTCGCGTAGGGCGATAGCTCCACGCGATGCGTGCGCGTCGCGACGCCGCCGCCCACGGCCATCGCGCCCGCGGGGATCTGCAGCAGCACGGCGAGCCGCTGCAGCCGGCTGGTCGGATTCGTGACGACCACCTGACACTGGTACACGACGGCCACCAGCAGCTCGCCGGTGACGTACTTCTCGCGCTGCTCGGCGCCGTCCCACTCCCAGCGATCGTCGGCGCGGAAGTAGCTCTGCCCGACCAGCACCTGCTGCAGCGGCGGCCCTGCGATGTCGTCGAGCGCCGCCACCGCGGCCAGCGCGTGCGAGCCCGCCGTCACCGTGGCCCCCGCCCCCTTCGCGACGATCGCGTGCGACGCCGCCGCGAAGGGCAGATCGATCACCGCGAGCGCGCCGACGCACGACGCGAACCCCGTCGCCACACCGGCGACGTGCGGCGACAGGAACGGCCCCGCGCCGCCCGCGTGCGCCGCCAGATCGCGCCACAGCTTCGCGACCGGCACGAGCTCGGCGCCCGCCTCGGCGACCCGCGTGTGCCACCAGTTGTGCTCGGCCCACTCCTGCGTCTTGTCCGCGCCGCGATAGAGCGGCGCCGCGCTCTCGCGCGCCGCGAGATCCGCGCGCAGGCGCGTCGCGTCGAAGTCACCGCCGCCGTAGCCCGACGGTCCCGCCACCGCGACGGCCTGCGCCATCATCGGCATCGCCGCCGGCGCGGGCGGTGGCGGCGGCGCCTGCGGCCTCATCGCGCGCTTCGCCTTCGGCGCGTGATCGGCGACCTCCTCGTCCTCGGCGACCTCCGACATGGGCGCTGCGCCCACCACGTCGATCGCGTCGCCGGACAGCTGTCCGCCGGCCAGGAACGCAGCGACCAGCCGATCGTCGCCCTCCGGATCGGGCGGCATCAGGTCGACCGCGTCGGCCAGCGACCGCGCGATCGCATCGCGCACCGCCGGCATGCGCCGCGCCAGGAGCGCGCGCTCGAGCGCGTTCAGGCGCGCGAACCGCCACGACACCAGGTACGGCGAGAGATCCTCGTCGAGGAGCCAGTGATCGACGAAGGTCTTGTGCAGCTTGCTGGCCAGGTACGGCCGCAGCGCCTCCTCGAACAGCGGCCGATCCTTGAAGTAGATGAAGAGCGCGAGCTCGTGGCACGCGTGCTTCGAGTAGTGCGCGAGCTTCTCCTCGCGCGAGAGCGTCGCCCACCGCGGCAGGAAGCTCCACGCCGCCAGATCGTCGTCGCCCGACAGCGCACACAGCGCGCGATACAGCTTGTCGACCGTGTCGACCAGCTCGACGCGCGTCGTCGCGCGATCGGCGACCTGCAGCGTCTCCCCCGCAGCGAGCGCTTGCAGCCGCCGGTCCTCGCGCCAGTGTCGCTCGGCCGGTAGCGACGCCGCCAGCCGCAGGTCCCGCACCGCGAGCCCGCGCGCGGGCAACGGCACCACGCGCGCCGCCGCGGCCGAGGGATCGACCAGCACGACGCGCACCAGGGTTGCATCGCCGAGCGACGCGCGCGGCACGCGCACGCGCCCGGCCGCATCGGGCCGCAAATTGGCGAGCACGATCGGCGACGCCGCGAGGAAGTCGTACGAGGCGTAGGCGTCGTCCATGCGCGCCTGCGCCTCCTCGGCCCGCGCGTACGCCGCGCGCGACGCGGGTGGCGCACCGGGGGCCGGTCGCGCCGGCGACGGCTGCCACGCACCACCGGTCGCTGCGGTCTGCACCGCCGTCGACGTCGTGCGTAGCGCCCACGGGTTGAGCAGGAGGCTCGGTTTATCGAGCAGCAAGCCGGCGCGGCGCGGCGCGTGCTGGCGATCGAGGACGTAGCGGTACTCGTCGCCGATGTCGCGCCCCGACACGTAGTGGCTCTCGGCGGCAGGCTGGCGCCGCACCTGCGACGCGCGCACGGGCGCCGCGAGATCGCCCGACCACGCCGGCGCGCTCCACAAGGACGTCGCCACGAGGTGCACGCGCGTGTTCGGCGTCGCGCCGAGCACCGCCACGTCGAGGGACTCGGGGCTGACGCTGACCGCGCCGAGCGCCGTCGCGGGCGCGCGCAGCTCGACCAGCGCGCCGGGCACGGTGGCCCAGCCGCTCGCCGCCACCGGCGCCGCCGCCGGCACCACCGTCACGCGCACGCCCTCTTGCCCGCGCACGCTGACCACATGCTCACCCGCCGGCAGATCGCGCACGCGCAGCATGCCAGCCTCGAGCGCGGCACGCGCGCCGTGCTCGACTGCGGCCGCGCCGCCGCGCAGCTCGACCACGGTGACGTCCGGCGCCGGTCCGCCTCGCTCGTCGACGGCGATGGGCACGAGGACGTCCTCGCCCTCGCGCGCCGTCATCGTCGACGGAACCGGGGGCGCCGGCGCCGTCACCGCGAAGTCCATCGCCAGCCCGGTCGTGGTCGTGGCGTGGATGCCGGTCACGCCCGGCAAGCGCCCGAGCGCGATGCGCCCGCGCTCGTCCGTGGCGAGCGTCACCTCCCAGAGGTACGTCACGGCGCGCAGGCGAAGCTGCAGCGACACCGCGCGTCCGGCGCGCGGCTCGCCGCTCTTGCCGAGGAGCGCCAGCGCGAAGCCGTCGGCGTCGCGCTCGAGGTAGAGCGCCTCGGTGGCGAGCACGGCGTGCATGCTGCCGATCTGGAGCGTCGACTCGTCGACGAGATCGACCGTCCGCTGTTCGGACACCACGCGCGCGCGCCCACCGACGACGACGGCGAGCGACGCCGCGTTCTCCGGCACCGCGATGGCGAGCTCGTGCTCGGCGCCGTCGGCGAGCGTGAGCGGTTGCCGCCGCGTCGCCGGCACGCCGGCGCGATCGGTGACGGTGATCTCCGCGTATGGCTCCTCGAGGAGCGTCACCGTGGTCGGCACACCCGCGACGGTCAGGTTCACGCGCACCAGCGCCGTGGCCTCGCGCCCGGGCAGCACGGCCTGGCGATCGAGCAGGATCTCGGCGTCGAGCGCGTAGCCCTCCGCCGGGAGCTGCACCGACGACACGACGGCGAGATCGCCGTCGACGAGGAGGATCGGGGTGTGGCTGCCGCGCGTCGAGAACGGCAGCGTGATGTCGCCGTGCTCCGACGCCCGGTACTCGCGGCCGCCCATCCACAGGGTCGCCTCCGGGCGCGGCTGCCCCGCCTCGTCCAGGACGGTGAGCGCGACGCCCGCGGCGCTCGGCCGCGTCGTGTAGCGGAGGTCGCCCTTGCGCACCAGCGCGCGGCTGGCCTTGCCGCCCGCGATGAGCTCGACGACGTACGTGCCCGGCCGCTCGCAGGCCGCGAGGTCGAAGCGCGTGCGCACGCGGTGCAGGGCAGGCGCGCTCCACGTGCGGAGCTCCTCCCAGCCGGCGGCGAGCCCGTCGAGATCGAGCGCGGTGTCGACGTCGGCGCCGCGCGCGTGGAAGTGCGCGGCCACGTCGATGCGAAAGACCTTCACGCGCAGCGTGCCGGCGTTCTTGAGGTCGACGTCGAGGGCGACCGGCGTGTCGCGCCCGAAGAGCGGCGGATTGGTGGGCGCGAAGTCGAGCTCGACGCGATCGCGCAGCGCCGTCGCCGCGCCGGCGCCGAGGACCGTGGTCCAGCGGTCGACGTCCACGTCCCCGGCGAGGAGGCGCGTCTCGGCGCGCAGCTGCTCGAGCCACCAGCCCTCGACGTGCTCGGCGAACGCGGCGGCGTCCTCGGTGCGCAGGAAATGGGCGAGGTACGCGCGCACCAGCGGCTCGTCGGTGGCGACCGTGGCGAGCCCGGTGATGCGCGAGAAGTCGTGATCGAGCGCGGCGACGATGCCCCTCTCGAGCTTCTCGAGCCACGTCGAGCGCACGTAGCTGCCGCGGCGCGGCAGCGCGAGGTACGCGAGCAGCCGTGCGCGATCGAACGTGCCCGCGCGCAGGTCGCACGCGAGACGGTGATACAGCACGTGCGCCTTGAGCGAGTTGAACGACGGCGGTAGCGCCGCGACCGCGGCCCAGAGCTCGTCGAGGTACGCGACGCGCGCGGCGAGGTCGAGGTTCCAGTCGACGTGCGCGGGCGGCCGCAGGCGCGTGACGACGGCCTCGACCCACGCCTCGTGCTGACGGAGCGCGGGGCGCAACCGCGCCAGCTCGTGGAGCTCGGCGCTCGTGAGGCGATGGTGGATCGCGACCGAGCCGAAGCCCTTCGAGCTCTTCTCGTCGAGGTCGACGGCAACGAGCGCGACCAGGCCGCGGAGCCCCGTGCGATCGAGGCGCTCGAGGAGGAGCCGCGTGCGGTGCGCGTCGAGCGGGCGGCCGACGAGCGCGACCAGGCCGGCGGGTGTGATCTCGTCGAGGCCACGGCCGCGCCCGAGCGCGAGGTCGAGCAGCTTCGCCTCGTCGAGCCCGCCGTCCTCGAAGCGCGTGGGGTGGCGCGCCGCGGCGGCCTCGACCTCGGGCTCGTGGTGCAACACGGCGCCGGTCTCGTCGCGCAGCCGATCGGCGACGGCGGCGAGCTCCACACCGGCGTGCAGCAGCAGCTGGCGGCGATCGAGGCGCCCGCGCAGCGTCGTGTCACCGTGGCGTGAACGCCAGCGCGCGAGCATCGCGTCGACCTGCGCGAGCGCACCAGCGTGCTGCATGTGCACGGCCTGCCAGTAGTCGTGTTCCTCGGTGCCGGGGACGAGGCCGGCGAGCGCGGCCGCACGATCATCGCCGAGCGCCAGCCTCTCGAGCTGCTCGATATCCATTACGAATGAGCGTAATCCAAGGCATCTCGACGGGTTGCGGGAGTGGCGCGCCCTTCGACTCGCTCGGGGGCCTCGCGCGGTAGTAAGGTGACCTCGATGTCGTCTTCCTCGCGCGTGGCGCTCGTCACGGCCGTCGCGGTCGCCCTGGTGGGCGCATCCACGGCCGAGGCGCGGACGCGCAAGAAGAAGAAGCGCGCGAAGAAGGCGAAGGTCACCGAGAAGCGCCGCAACAACATGCCCAACGGGTGGGCGTGGCCGCCGTCGAAGGTGATGGGCGAGGCCGGCAAGGCGTGCACCGACGAGCTCGACACGCTCGGCATCGCCTGGAAGCCGGCGAAGCGCGAGCGCAAGGTGAACACGCCGATCACGCTCGACGCGATGGAGCTCGCCGGCGTGAAGCTGGTGTCGGTCTACCGCCGCGGCCCGTACGTGATGGACTGCGAGCTGGCGCTCGGGCTCGCGCATCACCTGCCGGCGCTCCATGCGATCGGCGTGCGCGAGCTGCACTTCTCGCGCATCCACGAGTACACGAAGGTGCGCGTCGCCGGAAAACAGCTGGCGTCGCTGTCGCGGCACGCGCTCGGACTGGCGATCGACGTGCGCAGCTTCGTGGACGCCGACGGCCGCAAGGCGGTGGTGCTCGACGACTATCCGCTCGGCGATCGGCTGCTGCTCGAGGTGGAGAAGACGCTCGGTGACTCGGGCGGGTTCCGCACGATCCTGACGCCGCGGAACGATCCGCAGAGCCACGACGATCACTTCCACCTCGAGGTGAGGGTCGACTACACGGCCAAGGCCGCGGCGATACCGCGGAAACCCGCGACGTGACGCGCGCGGCGGCCGCGGGTCGGTTCGCGATCGCGTGCGCGTTCGCCTTCGCGTCCGCCGGCCTCGCCGGGTGCGCGGGGGACGATGGCGGCGCCGACGACGATGATGGCGGGGGCGACGACGGCGACGGCGGCGGCATCGACGCGGTCGACGCGATGCTGCCCGATGGCGACGGCGGCGGCGGTACGTGTGTGTCGCCGGTCGCGGAGCCACCGTGGCTGGCCGCGTATCTCGCCGGGCACGTGCAGCAGCTGGCCGCGGCGCCGCGCGCGACGGTGGCTCAGCGCAACGCGGCGCGCGCGTACGTCTCCGGGCAGCTGGCGAGCCTCGGGCTGGCGCCGATGACGGCGACGTACAGCGGCGGGGCGAACGTGGTGGCCGAGCTGCCGGCGACAACCGCGTCGACGGCGTGGCTCGTGGTCGGCGCGCACTTCGATACGGTCACCGGCAGCCCGGGGGCGAACGACAACGCGACCGGCGTGGCGATCGTGCTGGCGGCGGCGCGCGCGCTGGCGGCGCAATCGTGTCGCGACACCAACGTGGCGTTCGTGTTCTTCGATCAGGAGGAGATCGGGCTGGTCGGGTCGCAGGCGTACGCGAGCGCGGCCGCGAACGCGGGACGCAACATCGTCGCCGCTCACACCATCGACCAGGCCGGCTGGGACATGGACGACGATCTGCGCTTCGAGATCGAGCGGCCGTCGACCGGCCTGTTCGCGCAGTACCAGGCCGCCGCCACCGCCGTCGGCGCACAGGTCGTGCAGACCAGCACGAACACGACCGATCACGAATCCTTTCGCGCCGAGGGCTTCGCCGCCGCCGGCCTCACCGAGGAATACGTTTCGGGCGACACCACGCCGCACTACCACATGGCCACCGACACGACGGCCACCGTCGACACCGCCTACCACCGCGTCGCCGCGCGCCTGATGATCGTCTTGCTGGCGCGCGAGCTCGGCGCACCCTAGATCTTCTTGTCGATGAAGTGCGCCACCAGGTACGCGTGGCACTCCTCGATCTGATCCTTCGAGAGCTCGGCCTCGTTCTCGGTGATCATGCGGCGGATGAGGGACGTCGACTCGTCGGCGCTCGCGGGCGGAGCGGCGTCGACGTCGGCGAGCTCGTGGCACTGCGAGCACGCGTCCTCGTAGGTCATCTTGGCCTTGGCGAGATCGATCGCGTTCATCGCGGGCATCGCCGCGACCGCTTCGCGCATCGCCTCGGCGCGCGCCAGCTCCTCGTCGCGCCGCTGGCGCCGTGACTTCTGCAGGTCGGGCGTGATCGCGATGAGGTACGCGGTCACGCGCTCCAGGTCCTGATCGGTGAGGGCCGTGACCAGCGTCGGCTTCTCGCCCATGCGCTCGACCACGCCGTACCAGCCCGCGGGCGTGCGCGGCTGATCGAGGATGGTCTTGAGGTCGTGGCACACGACGCACTTCTTGGTCAGCACGCCGCGCCCGGCGCGCAGGCTCGAGGCCGTCGCCAGCTCGTCGAGTTTCGCGTCGCTCGGCATCCCCGCGGACGGCAGCAGCCGCGCGACGCGCTCCTGGCTCGCCTTCGAGAACGCCCCGCCGCCGGGCGCGTTCGCCGCGAGCGCCTCCTCGTGCAGCGCGTACGGCAGCGACAGCCCGAGGAGCACGACCGTCCCGAGCATGATCGCCGTGCCGAGGTACGGCATCCACTCCTCGAAGTGGCGGAAGAATCGCATGATCGCGATCTTCACGAGCAGCAAGAAGCCGATCGAGAACCCGACCACCATGTGCACGACCGTGCGCGCCGGGAACTCGACCTGGTACTGCCACAGGCGCGGCACCATCTCGATCATGAGCAGCACGTACGTCAGCGCGAACAGGTACCCGAGCGCGCGGTGCAGGTACATCGCCCATCGCGGCGCCGCGCTCGTCCGCGTCGCCTTGTCGTAGGGGTAGCCCCACAGGTGGTACATCAGGAACATCGCCCCGAAGCCGAGGACGACAAACGCGATGCCGAGCGTGCTCGTGCTGAACATGCCCCCGGCTTACGCCGGCGGGCGGCCGCGGTTACGGCGTGATGCCGTCGCGCGCGAGCTCCGCGGCGGAGGCCTCGGACGCGACGGTGCCGGCGGGATGCGTGTACCAGCCGGGGTCGCCGGTGCCGTCGAGCTTCTCGCGCACCTTGAGGAGCGTGAACATGCCGCCCATGTCGATCGAGCCGAACGGGCCCGGTGAGCCCGTCATGGAGATGCTGTTGCGCGGCAGCGGCATGCCCATCGACGACATGGAGCCCATGCCGTCGTGGCCCATCGTCATGTAGCCCGGCGCGAGGCGCTCGATCGACGCGTCGATGCCGCGCACGTCGGCGCCGATCAGGTTGGGCGCGTCGTGCCCCATCTGGTTCATCACGTGATGCGTCATGTGGCAGTGCAGCGGCCAGTCACCGAGCGCGTCGGCGACGAGCTCGACGACGCGCACCGAGCCGACCGGCACGAGCACCGTCGTGTCGGGCCAGCGCGCCGAGGGCGGCACGGTGCCGCCGTCGGTCTCGACCACGCGGAACGCGTAGCCGTGCAGGTGGATGGGATGGTGATCCATCGGGCCCAGGTTGCCGATGCGCAGGCGCACGAGGTCGCCGCGCTCGGCGACGAGCGGCGCCGTCGCCGGGTAGCTCTTGCCGTTGAAGGCGAGCTGGTTGAAGTCGTTCATGGCGAGCGGGTCGGGGCGGCGCGCGCCCGGCACGATCTTCCACTCGTGCAGCATGAGCGAGTAGTCGCGGACGCGGCGCACGCCGGCCGGCATCGCGGCGGCGCGACGCGGATGCACGACGATCATGCCGGTCATGCCGAGCGCGATCTGCGTCATCTCGTCGAAGTGCGGGTGGTACATGAACGTGCCCGCGCGATCGAACGTGAACTCGTAGCGGAAGGTCGCGCCGGTCGGGATCGCCTGCTGCGTGAGCCCGGCGACGCCGTCCATCCCCGAGGGCAGGAACACGCCGTGCCAGTGCACGGTCGTGGCCTCGGGCAGGCGGTTGGTCACGTAGAACCGCACGCGGTCGCCCTGCACCACCTCGATGAGCGGGCCCGGCGTGCTGCCGTTGTAACCCCACGTCTCGATGGTCAGGCCCGGCGCCACCTCGTGCGTGATCGGCTCGGCGACCAGGTGGAACACCTTCACGCCGCCGACGACGCGATGCTCGAGCGTTCGACCGTTCGGGACCACCACGGGCGTGTAGCGCCCATCGCCCGTGCGATCGGGCGGTGCGGCGGCACCGCCGGGCTGCGCGAGGGCCTTGCCGGCGGTGACCGCGACGGCGCCGCCGGCGGCGAGGGTGGAGAGGAGCTCGCGGCGGTTCATCAGTGGGCTCCGGGTGAAGGTGACGAGGTGAGCGGCGCGGGCGCCGCGTGGGAGGTGGACGGCAGGGCGCCGTGACGGAGCGCGTCGACCGCGATCATCGCGGCGGTGAAGCGCGCGCGCGCCGAGAGGAGCGCGAGGTCGGCGCGGGTCACGTCGCGCCGCGCGGTGAGGAGCTCGAGCGGAGACGCGTTCATGGCGTTGTACTGGAGGATGGTCTCGTCGAGGACGCGCCGGCGGAGCGGGACGACGACGTCGCGCAGGTGGCGCGCCTCGTCGTACGTGGCGAGGGCGCGCATGCGGGCCGCGCGAGCGCGCGCACGGACCTCGGCGGCGACGGAGAGCGTGCGCGCCGCGACCTCGTCGCCGGCGGCGCGCGCCGCACGTGCGAGACCGCGCTCGCCCGAGAGGAACGGGATCCCGATCCGCACGGCCGGCCCGGGGAACCAGCCACCGTCGTGATACTCGGCCGAGACGCCGGCGCCGATCTCGGGGAGCCACGTCTTCACGCCCGCCGCGCGCGCGCGGTTGGCGGCGCCGAGCGCGTCGGCGCGCAGGGCCGCGAGCTCGAGCGACGTGGCCACCGACGTGCCCTCGAGATCGTCGAGCTTCGGCGCCTGCGCGGGGATCTCGGCGACGCGCTCGCCCACGCTCCAGCTCGTCGCCGTTCCCGACAGCCCGAGCGCGGCGTCGAGGTCGGCGCGCGCGACCTCGAGGTCGGCCTCGGCGCGCGCGACCTCGAGCCGAGCTTCCTCGCGCAGCGCCTGCTCGCGCGCCAGCGCGAGATCGGTCGTGCCGCCGGAGGTGTGGATGCGCTCGACGAGCTCGGCCGCAGCCGCAGCCGCGTCGAACGTCTCGCGCGCGGCGACCGCCGTGTCGCTCGCCGCGGCGACCGCGATGTAGGCGTCTTCCGCGGCGGCGACGATCGCCACGACGTCGGCCGCAGCGCGCGCCTGCGCCGCTTCGAGCTGCGCGCTGCCGGCGCGACGGCGGGGTGCGGCGAGCACGACGTCGACGACGTCGTGCATCACCTCGATCTCGCCGGTGACGATGCCACCGCTGTCGTTCAGATGAAGGATGCCACCGAGCTCGGTGCGTCCGAGCGAGCGCATCGCCGCCGCCTCGCCGGCAGCGACGCCGAGCCGCGCCATCGCGGCCTGCGCCCGCGGGCTCGCCAGCGCGAGCTGTCGCACCGACGAGCGCGTGAGCGGCGCCTCGAGCGCGGCGCGTGTCGCCGCCTCGTCGCGCCCCGGCTCGGCGCCGAGCCGCGTCCGCAACGTCGAACGCACCGGCGCCTCGACCTCGCGCACCGCCGGCACACACGCCGCCGCCGCGATCGCCGCAGCGACCGCCGCGACCGCCGGCGCGCGCCGTGCGAGCTCGCACGGATCAATGCGCATGTTTGTGCTCCGGTGCCGCCTTGTCGGGCGGTGTCGCGTCGGCGGGCGGCGTCGCAGGCGGGCGCGCGGCGCGCAAGATCGCCGGCGGTCCCGCGAGGCGGCCTGCCGGCGCCGCCGGATCGGCGGGGTGGTTCGCGGACAGCGCCGGTGCGCTCGCGGCGCACGCGCTCATCGCGAACGCGCACACGCCGGCGAGCACGATCGATTCGACCGATGCCAGCGGCGGGGGCGATACACGACGCGAGGTTCGCGCGCGCATGTCAGGACCCCGACGGCATGGCGCAGTGGCCCATCGACAGGTGCTCGGCGTGCGCGCGCAGCTCGTCGCGCATCGCGCCGATCTGGTCGGGGAACGCCGTCAGCTCGAGGCGCGCGCCGCCGTCGATGTCGACCGCGGTCGCGCGACTGTGGATCCCGATCGCCATCGGCCCGCCCTCGCCGCCGCCGCCGCCGCCGCCATGACCGCTGTGATCGCCATGGCCGCCGTGACCGGCGTGACCGCCGTGACCGCCGTGACCGCCGTGTTCGTGACCTCCGCCGCCACCCGAGGCCTCGTCGCCGGTGGGCAGCGAGCCCATCGCGCCGTGGTGCGCGTTGTGAGCGTCGGCCCACGCGTGCACGCGCGCGCGCACCACCGCCGCGTCACCGGTCGTCACGAACACGAGGACGCCACCGACGGGCAGGTCCTCCACCGTCACGGACGTGCCAGCCACCGTCATCGGACACGGGTCGTCGTCGGCGGCGCCAGCTGCTGCATTCTCGGTCGGCACCGTCGTCACCTTCGACGCCGCGCCGCCGCCACAAGCCATCACGAACGCGAACAGACCGGTCGCAAACAACACATTGAGACGCATGAGTCACTCCAGACGTGAGCGGTCGAGGCGCACCGCCGGTGCGCCGTGTGTGTACCGTGGGACGCAGGTCGCGCGCACGTCGCCGTGCGCGCCGTCCGCTCACAATCGCAGCGAGCGCAACCGCAGCCACAGCGGCGGCCCGGCGCAGCGCGCCTCGACCTCCGCGAGCGTCTCGGGCACCACCGCAGGGCGCGCCGCCGGCACGAGCACCGCCGCCGGCAATACCGCCAGCGCCGCGGCCGCCGCCGGCACCACCGCCACCGCATCGCGCACAGCCGCACCCGGCGGCGATTCCTCCACCGCGCAGCAGTCGCCCGCGATCACCGGCGCGGGCGCCTTCGCCCGCTCCTCGCAACACTTGCAGGCCTCGTGCGCTCCCACCGACGCCACGCACACGGCGCCGCGCGCCCACGCCACCTGCGCCACCACGACGATCAGCGCGAGCGCCAGCACGGCGACACGCACGGTCCGTCGGGGACGAGAGCTACTCACGGGCGACGCCGTCACCATGCGCGACGCTCGCACGCGGGTCAAGCCGGGACTCGCGACTCGCGACTCGCGACTCGACTGGCGCGCGAGCTAGCGCTTCCGCTCGATGCTGTGCAATAGCGCCGCCGCCAGCGCGACGGCCTCGTCACGCGTACCGACCAGCCGCAGCGCGCCCGGGAACACGACCGCGACGTGGTCACCGTGATCCTCGACCACGAGCTCGGTCCCGCCGAACACGCGCGGCATCATCACCACCGAAACCTCGTCGTGCTGCTCGACCGCCGCGCGCTTCAGGCGCTGCGCGCCAGGCGCGGTCCCGGTCGCGATCGCGGTCGGTCCATCGGGCGACGTGTTGCGGCGCGCGCGCGCACGCCGCTCCCCACCGCCTGCATCGACCCCCTCTCGAGTCGGCGTGCGGCGGCGTGTGACGATGCGATAGCGCGTGTCGTCGTCGGCCACTCGTCCAGATCGTACGGCAAGTTGGGCGGCGCGGCCATCCCCCGTCGGGGGTGACGGTGCTCACGCGCCCTTCGCGCGAACCATGGTGATGTAGCATCGCACCATGTGTGTCCGTCGTCTCGCCCTCCTCACCGCGCTGACTCTCTCGGGATGTAGCGATGATGGCGGCGGTTCGCCCGTCGACGCCGGCCGCGACGGCCCACCGCTCATCAACGGTTGCCCCTCGCTCTCGGCGCCTCAGGCCAACCCGGGCGACCCGATCGACGGTGACACCTTTGACACCTTTGCCGGTCCGCTGCTCGCGCAGTTCTGCACCCGCTGCCACTCCACGACCCTCTCGGGCTCCGCCCGCAATGGCGCGCCGGTCGGCTTCAACTGGGACGACGAGGCCTCCGTCCGCACGCACCTGGCCGAGATGCGTAACGCGGTCGGCGTCCTCAACTTCATGCCGCCCAGCGATCCGCGTCCGTCGTGCGACGAGCGCCAGCGCCTCGTGCGCTGGATCGACGCCGACGCCCCGTGATCGCGCGACGGTCGCGGTGACTACTTCGTGACGACCTGCGCGTTGCCGTGCTGATCGATCACGCCGCTCACCGCCGCGCCCTCGATCATCACCTGCGCGTTCCCGTGCGCGTCGATCGCCTTCGCGCCTGACACGCTGCCACCGCGGATCACGACCTGCGCGTTCCCGTGCGCGTCGATCGCCACCTTGCTGCCGCGGAGCTGGCAGTTCGTCAGCGTCACCCGGCAATTGCCGTGCGCGTTCACCGCGACCTCGCCCTCGATCACGCAGTCGCTGATCGCGACCACCTCGTCGCCGTGGCACTCGATCGGCTCCTCGTGCTCACCCGCGACCGGCGCCGGCGGCGACGGCGGCATCGCGCGCTCGCTCGACCCCGGCCCGGGCGGCGGCGGCTGCGGCGGCGGCGACGTCGTGGCCACGCACGCGCCCACCAGCATCAAAGCAACAACGGCGGGACCTCCGGCGATTCGCTTCATGCGCGCGACTATCGTCTCGTCGCGCTCGCCGCGCCAGTCTTCGGCATCCGCCGCGCGATCGTCGTCAGCAACCACCACGTCTTCGTCATCGCCGGCGACAGCACCGGCTTGCCGGTGGTCATGAGCGCGCCCGCCACGTCACGCTCCGGGTCGGCCCACGCGAACACGTTCGTGAACCCGAGGTGCCCGAACGCGTGCGGCGTGTCGAGGCCGTACGGGCTCGCCACCTTCGCCCCCAGCATGAACCCCATCCCGTACCGGATCGGCACGCCGATCGTGAGGTCCAGCTCGAGATAGCTCTGCTCCGCCATCGCCCGCGCGATCGTGCGCTCGCTCATGATGCGCACGCCGTCGAGCGTGCCGCCGTCGAGCAGCATCTGCATGAACCTCGCCGCGTCGCTGGCGGTCGTGCAGATGTTGCCCGCCGGCACCACCGCCTCGAGAAACCTCGGATCGTTCGACATGCGCACCGCGTCGACGAACCCCACCGACAGCGCGCGCTTGATGAACGTGGAGAGCGGCGGCACCACCGGCGGGCCGGTGAACGCGTTCACCGCCACGTCCTTCAACCGCGACGCCGGCACGCCGAAATCGAACGTCGCCAGCCCGAGCGGCTTCCGCACCTCCTCGAGCAGCACCTGTCGCAGCGGCTTGCCCGTGACCCGCTCGACCACCGCCCCCAGCAGGAACCCTCCGGTGAGCGCGTGATACCCGAGCTTGCGCCCAGGCCGCCACGACGGCGCCTGCTCGCTCAGGAGCGACAGGATGAGCTCGGGATGGGCGAGCAGGTTCGGATCCGCGAGCTCGGGCGGAATCCGCGGCACGCCGGCGCGATGCGTGAGCACGTGGCGCAGCGTGATCGCGCCCTTCCCCTTGCGCGCGAAGTCCGGCAGGTACGTCGCCACCGGATCGTCGAGGTGCACGAGGTGCCGCTCCTCGAGCAGGTGCACCAGCATCGCCGTCACCATCTTAGACGCCGAGAACATGCAGTAGAGGGAGTCGTGCCGCGCCGGCCGCTTGTACGCGTCGCGACCGTCTTGCGGCCCGTTTCCGGCCGCGTGCCCGATGGCGCGGTCCAGTACAGTCACGTTGCCGCGCCGCACGCACAGCGCCAGCGCCGGATACAGGCCGGTCTCGTACGCGCCCACCGCCGCACGCCAGATCGCGTCGAGATCGCCGCGCGTAACGCCACCTTCCACCGGATCGGCCTCGGCGCCCACGGATGTCACCTCATCGGCGGGAAACGGCCTCACCAGGGTCTCGAGTCCCCGGCGAACGAACGACGGCATGACGCTAGCTTATCGCGTGATAGGGTCCGTCCGTGGTGAACCGCCCCGTCTCGCTCGCGCCGTACAAGCCGACGAACCACGTTCGCATCGTCACCGCCGCCTCGCTCTTCGACGGACACGACGCCGCCATCAACGTAATGCGCCGGATCATGCAATCCGCGGGCGCCGAGGTCATCCACCTCGGACACAACCGCTCGGTCGCCGAGATCGTGAACTGCGCGATCCAGGAGGACGTGCAGGGCATCGCCATCACGTCCTACCAGGGCGGCCACGTCGAGTACTTCAAGTACATGCTCGACCTCCTGCGCGAGCGCGGCGCCAACATCAAGGTGTTCGGCGGCGGCGGCGGCACCATCCTGCCGTCGGAGATCGAGGAGCTCCACGCGTACGGCGTCGCGCGCATCTACTCGCCCGACGACGGACGCGCGATGGGCCTGCAGGGGATGATCAACGACCTGCTGCGCCAGTGCGACTTCCCCAAGGCGACGCCGCCCGTCGCCGAGGCCGTCCCCGTGCTCGAGCAGCGCGCGCCCGCGACGATCGGCGGCCTCATCACTGCCGCCGAGAACGATCCGGCGGCGGGCGACGCGCTCCGCGCCGCCCTCGAGCCAATCCTGACGGGCGCGGGCACCAAGGTCCCCGTCCTCGGCATCACCGGCACCGGCGGCGCCGGCAAGTCCAGCCTGGTCGACGAGCTGGTGCGCCGCTTCCTCGCCGACTTCCCCGACAAGACCATCGCCGTCATCTCCGTCGATCCGTCCAAGCGCAAGACCGGCGGCGCGCTCCTGGGCGATCGCATCCGCATGAACGCGATCGACGACCCGCGCGTGTACATGCGCTCGCTGGCCACGCGCCAGTCGAACCTGGCGCTCTCGCGCTACGTGCGCGAGTCGATCGACATCTGTCGCGCCGCGCGCTTCGACCTCGTCATCGTCGAGACCTCGGGCATCGGCCAGTCCGACACCGAGATCACCGAGCACGCCGATGTCTCGCTCTACGTGATGACCGCGGAGTACGGCGCCGCCACGCAGCTCGAGAAGATCGACATGCTCGACTTCGCCGACGCGATCGCCATCAACAAGTTCGACAAGCGTGGCTCGCTCGACGCGCTGCGCGACGTGCGCAAGCAGTACAAGCGCAACCACAACAAGTTCAACGTGCCCGACGACCAGCTGCCGGTGTTCGGCACCATGGCGTCGCAGTTCAACGATCCGGGCATGAACACGCTCTACCGCGCGGTCATCGATCTCCTGGTCAAGAAGACCGGCGCGTCGCTCCAGTCGTCGTTCGAGCTGTCGACGGGCATGAGCGAGAAGAAGTGGATCATCCCGCCCGATCGCACGCGTTACCTCGCCGAGATCTCGGAGACGTGCGAGGGCAACGACGCCCACGTGCGCGCGCAGGCCGCGATCGCGCGCCGCATGTACCAGCTGCACGGCACGATCGAGGCGCTGCGCGCCAACATCGGCAAGACGCGCCTCGAGATCGTGGAGCCGCGCAGCGCCGACGACGTCGTACAGGTCACGCAGATCGTCGCGGGCGAGCCCGCGTTCGTCGCCGAGCTGGTCGCGCTCTACAAGGATCTCGAGGCGCGGCTCACCGCCGAGTCACGCGAGCTCCTCGCCGACTGGCCGGCGATGAAGAAGCGCTACGCCGCCGCCAAGTACCAGTTCCAGGTGCGCGACAAGGTCATCGAGCTCGACCTCACGACCGAGTCGCTCTCGCACCTCAAGATCCCCAAGGTCTCGCTGCCGCAGTACGAGGACTGGGGCGACGTGCTCACGTGGCTCCTCCGCGAGGCGCCGCCCGGCCAGTTCCCGTTCACGGCGGGCGTGTTCCCGCTCAAGCGCGAGGGCGAGGACCCGGCGCGCATGTTCGCCGGCGAGGGCGGCCCCGAGCGCACCAACAAGCGCTTCCACTACGTCTCGCGCGGCCTGCCCGCCAAGCGTCTGTCGACGGCGTTCGACTCGGTCACGCTCTACGGCGAGGATCCCGACGCGCGCCCGGACATCTACGGCAAGGTCGGCAACTCGGGCGTGTCGATCGCCAGCGTCGACGACGCCAAGAAGCTGTACTCCGGCTTCGATCTCTCCGACCCCGCGACGTCGGTGTCGATGACGATCAACGGCCCGGCGCCCATGCTGCTCGGCTTCTTCCTGAACGCCGCGATCGACCAGCAGTGCGAGAAGCACATCAAGCAGACCGGCATCACGGCGCAGGTCGAGCAGAAGATCGAGGAGCTCTACGCCGCGCGCGGCGTGCCCCGCCCGCGCTACCAGGGCGCGATCCCCGACGGTAACGACGGCCTCGGCCTCTTGCTGCTCGGCGTCTCCGGCGACGAGGTCCTGCCGCGCGAGACCTACGACAAGATCAAGGCGGCCACGCTCTCGCAGGTGCGCGGCACGGTGCAGGCCGACATCCTCAAGGAGGACCAGGCCCAGAACACGTGCATCTTCTCGACGGAGTTCGCGCTCCGCATGATGGGCGACATCCAGGCGTATTTCATCGAGAAGAAGGTGCGGAACTTCTACTCGGTCTCGATCAGCGGCTATCACATCGCCGAGGCAGGCGCGAACCCGATCAGCCAGCTCGCGTTCACGCTCGCCAACGGCTTCACGTTCGTCGAGTACTACCTGTCGCGCGGGATGAACATCGACGACTTCGCACCCAACCTGTCGTTCTTCTTCTCGAACGGCATGGATCCCGAGTACGCGGTGCTCGGCCGCGTCGCGCGCCGCATCTGGGCCAAGGCCATCCGCGACAAGTACGGCGGCAACGACCGCTCGCAGAAGCTGAAGTATCACATCCAGACCAGCGGCCGTTCGCTGCACGCGCAGGAGATCGCGTTCAACGACATCCGCACCACGCTGCAGGCGCTGCTCGCGCTGAACGACAACTGCAACTCGCTCCACACCAACGCGTACGACGAGGCGATCACCACGCCGACCGAGGAGAGCGTGCGGCGCGCGCTCGCCATCCAGCTCGTGATCAACAAGGAGTTCGGGCTCTCGAAGAACGAGAACCCGAACCAGGGCTCCTTCGTCATCGAGAAGCTGACCGACATGGTCGAGGCCGCGGTGCTCGCCGAGTTCCGCTCGATCTCGGAGCGCGGCGGCGTGCTCGGCGCGATGGAGCGCATGTACCAGCGCTCGAAGATCCAGGAAGAGTCGCTCTACTACGAGACGCTCAAGCACGACGGCTCGCTGCCCATCATCGGCGTCAACACGTTCCTCGATCCCAAGGGCAGCCCGACCATGGCGCCGCCCGAGGTCATCCGCGCCACGACCGACGAGAAGCAGTACGCCATCGCCGCCCGCGACGCGTTCTGGAAGCGCAACGCTGGCGTGGCGCCGGCGGCGCTCGACGGCGTGAAGCGCGCCGCGCTCGACGGCGGCAACGTCTTCGCGGCGCTGATGGAGGCGTGCAAGGTCGCGACGCTCGGTCAGCTTTCGGGCGCGCTGTACCAGGTCGGCGGGCAGTACCGCCGCAACATGTAAGCGGCCGGAACGCCGCCGATCGCCGGCGAAACACGAACCGGCGTCAGCTCGCGGCGCCGTGATAGCGTCCGCGTCGTGGTACCCACCGACGTCGCGTCCTGGCGCGCACTGGTCGACAAGGAGCTGGCCGGCGCGCCCTTCGAGAAGCTGGTCTACACGACCGCGGAAGGTATCGCGCTCCAGCCGCT
This sequence comes from Kofleriaceae bacterium, assembly GCA_035525615.1. GTDB lineage: Bacteria > Myxococcota_A > Polyangia > Haliangiales > Haliangiaceae > UBA2376. Next base: position 22,881 of record DATLEB010000171.1, read on the forward strand.
GTACACGGAGTGGTCCGGCGACGCCGGCGTTCCGGGCGCTGCGCCGTTCGTGCGCGGGACGACGGCGGCCGGTGACGCGCACCCCGCGCGCGTGTGTACGCGGGTCGACGGCGCGAAAGCGATCGCCGACGACGTCGAGGGCGGCGCCGACGTGCTGTGGCTCGACGTCGCCTCCGGCTCCGCGCCGGACGCCGCCCGCGCCGCGACGTTCGACGCGACGCTGGCCGCCGCCGCCCGCACGAATCGCGAGCTCCTGGTCGAAACCGATCGATCGCCGGCGGACGCCGTCGCGGCGGTATGTGCCGCCGCGGGTGCACACGCGCTCGTCGTCGCCAATGATCCCGTCACGCGCGCGGCGCGCGGTCGGCTCGCCGTCGACCGCATCGCCGCGGAGCTCGATGCCATCGCGCGCTGCGACGCGCCGGCGGGCTTGCGTCACGCGCGCGTCTCGAGCGTGCCGTTCCACGATGCCGGCGCCGATGCCGCGGACGAGCTCGCGCTGCTCCTGTCGTCGGGCGTGGCCGTGCTGCGCGCCTTCGACGCCGCCGGCCGCACGGTGATCGCCGCCAACGCCGCGCTCGCGATGCAGGTCGCGGTCGGCCGCGACACCTTCGGCGAGATCTGCAAGCTGCGGGCGCTGCGCGCCTGCTGGCATCGCATCCTGGCCGCGTCGCTCGCGCCCGCGTCGGCGCCGCCGCCGGTGCACGCGGTGTGCTCGGCGCGCGCGCAGAGCCAGCGCGACCCGTGGGTGAACATGCTGCGCACCACGACGCAGGTCTTCGCCGCGATGATCGGGGGCGCCGAATGGGTGACCCCCGCCGCGTTCGACGAGCCGCTCTCCGCGCAATCTGCGCTCGGCCGCCGCGTCGCGCGCAACACCGCCCTCGTCCTCCGCGACGAGAGCCACCTCGGTCGCGTCGTCGACGCCGCCGGCGGCAGCTACTACATCGAGGCCCGCACCGACGCGCTCGCCCGCGAGGCGTGGTCGCGCTTCCAGGCCATCGAGAAGGAGGGCGGCGTGGTCGCGCTCCTGGCCGCCGGCGCGCTGCACACGCGCCTCGCCGCCAGCTGGAACACGCGCGCCGGCGCGCTCGCCCGCCGCAAGGAGCCGGTCCTCGGCGTCTCCGAGTTCGCGAACCTCGACGAGAAGCTGCCGGCCGCGCCCGAAACCGAAACCGAAACCGAAACCGAAACCGAAACCGAAACCGGAACCGGATCCGCATCCGCATCCGCATCCGCATCCGCATCCGCATCGGCATCCGCATCCGCATCCGCCGCGCGCGCCCTCCCCCGCCACCGCGACGCCGAAGGCTTCGAAGCCCTGCGCGCGCGCGTCGAGGCCGGCCCCGCGCGCGATGTCGCCCTCGTCGCGCTCGGCCCACCCGCCGAACATCGCGGCCGCACCGGCTACTCCGCCGCGCTCTTCGGCACCGCCGGCCTGCGCACGCGCGAGGTCACCGCACCGGCCGCCGCCGACATCGCCGTCATCTGCGGCTCCGACGAGCGCTACGCCACCGAGGCCGCCGACACCGCGCGCGCGCTGCGCGCCGCCGGCGCTCGCAAGATCCTCCTGGCCGGTCGCCCCGGCGCGCTCGAGCAGGAGCTGCGCGCCGCGGGCGTCGACGCCTTCATCTTCGTCGGCGCCGACGTCCTCACCACCCTCACGGAGCTCGTGTCTTGAGCCTCCCCGACTTCAGCGCCATCCCCTTCGACGCCACACCCGCCGGCGCGGGCGCGCCTGCCACCGGCTCGCCCGCTGCGCCGACGCAAACGTGGGACACGCCCGAGGGCATCCCGCACCGCGCGCTCTACACCGCCGCCGACATCGCGGACCTCCCGCACCTCGGCTCCGTGCCCGGCCTGCCGCCGTTCGTGCGCGGCCCGTACCCGACGATGTACGTGCAGAAGCCGTGGACCGTGCGCCAGTACGCCGGCTTCTCCACCGCCGAGGACTCGAACGCCTTCTACCGCCGCAACCTCGCCGCCGGCCAGATGGGCCTGTCGATCGCGTTCGACCTCGCCACGCACCGCGGCTACGACAGCGATCACCCGCGCGTGGTCGGTGACGTCGGCATGGCCGGCGTCGCCATCGACTCGATCCTCGACATGCGCATCCTCTTCGATCGCATCCCGCTCGATCGCATGAGCGTTTCGATGACGATGAACGGGGCGGTCCTGCCCGTGCTCGCGCTCTATGTCGTCGCCGCCGAGGAGCAAGGCGTCGCGCCGGAGAAGCTCACCGGCACGATCCAGAACGACATCCTCAAAGAGTACATGGTGCGGAACACGTACATCTATCCGCCCGCACCGTCGATGAAGATCATCGCGGACATCTTCGCGTTCACGTCGCAGAAGATGCCCAAGTTCAACTCGATCTCGATCTCCGGCTACCACATGCAGGAGGCCGGCGCGACCGCCGACCTCGAGCTCGGCTACACGCTCGCCGACGGCATCGAGTACATCCGCACCGGCGTCGCGTCGGGCATGAGCGTCGACTCGTTCGCGCCGCGCCTCTCGTTCTTCTTCGCGATCGGCATGAACTTCTTCATGGAGGTCGCCAAGCTCCGCGCCGCGCGCCTCCTCTGGTCCGAGCTGGTCGCGAAGTTCTCGCCCAAGAGCAACAAGAGCCTGGCCTTGCGCACGCACTGCCAGACCTCGGGCTGGTCGCTCACCGCACAGGACGTCTACAACAATGTCGTGCGCACGTGCATCGAGGCCATGGCCGCGACGCAGGGCCACACCCAGAGCCTGCACACCAACTCGCTCGACGAGGCGCTCGCGCTGCCCACCGACTTCTCGGCGCGCATCGCGCGCAACACGCAGCTGCAGCTCCAGCTCGAGTCGGGCACCACGCGCCCGGTCGATCCGTGGGGCGGAAGCTACTACGTCGAGTGGCTCACCGACCAGCTGGCGTGCCGCGCGCGCGAGCACATCGCCGAGGTCGAGTCGCTGGGCGGCATGGTGAAGGCGATCGAGGCCGGCGTCCCCAAGCTGCGCATCGAGGAGGCCGCGGCGCGCACGCAGGCGCGCATCGACAGCGGCCGCCAGCGCATCATCGGCGTGAACTGCTTCCGCCCCACGCACGAGGAAGCTGTCCCCGTGCTCAAGGTCGACAACGCCGCCGTGCGCAAGAACCAGATCGAGCGCCTGCAGAAGCTGCGCGCCGAGCGCGACGAGGCCGCCTGTCAGCGCGCGCTCGAGGCGCTCACGGCGATCGCCGAGCGCGGCGACGGCAACCTGCTCGCCGGCGCCATCGACGCGGCGCGCGCGCGCGCCTCCGTCGGTGAGATCTCGTGGGCCCTGGAGAAGGTGTGGGGTCGCCATCGCGCCGAGATCCGCGCCATCGCCGGCGTGTACAGTGGCGAGGTGGGCGAGTCCTCCGATGCCGTGACGCGCGTGCGTGGTCGCACGCAGACGTTCCTCGATCGCGAGGGTCGGCGGCCGCGCATCCTCATCGCCAAGATGGGCCAGGACGGCCACGACCGCGGTCAGAAGGTGATCGCCTCGGCGTTCGCCGACCTCGGCTTCGACGTCGACATCGGGCCGCTGTTCCAGACGCCCGAGGAGACGGCGCGCGCTGCGGTCGAGAATGACGTGCACATCATCGGGGCCAGCTCGCTCGCCGCCGGACACCTCACGCTCGTGCCTGCGCTGCGCGGCGCGCTGGCGGCGCTCGGCCGCCCCGACATCCTGGTCGTCGTCGGCGGCGTCATCCCGCCCGACGACTACCCGCTCCTGCGCGAGGCGGGCGCCGCCGAGATCTTCGGCCCGGGCACCGTCATCGCGGACGCCGCGATCGCGCTGCTCGATCGGCTCGAGACGGCTGCATGACGGTTCGCGCGGCCCGGCTCTCGCTCGACGAGTACGAGCGCGGCGTGCGGGCCTGCGATCGCGGCGTGCTCGCGCGCGCCGTCACGCTGGTCGAGAGCCGCGACCCCGCCGACGCCGCCCTCGCGCAGCAGCTGCTCGTCCGCCTTCTGCCACACACCGGCAACGCGCGCCGCGTCGGCATCACCGGCGTGCCCGGCGTAGGCAAGAGCACGTTCATCGACGAGCTCGGCATGAAGCTGCTCGCCGCCGGCAAGAAGGTCGCGGTGCTCGCCATCGATCCGTCGAGCCAGGTCTCGGGCGGCTCGATCCTCGGCGACAAGACGCGCATGCAGCGGCTCTCGCTCGAGGAGGGCGCATTCATCCGACCCACGCCGAGCAGCCTCTCACCCGGCGGCGTCGCGCGCCGCACGCGCGAGACCATGCTGCTCTGCGAGGCCGCCGGCTTCGACGTGATCCTCGTCGAGACCGTCGGCGTCGGCCAGGGCGAGACCGCGGTCGCCGACATGGTCGACTTCTTCCTCGTGCTGGTCCTGCCCGGCTCGGGCGACGAGCTCCAGGGCATCAAGAAGGGCGTGTTCGAGCTCGCCGACGCGCTCGCCGTCAACAAGGCCGACGGCGACGGCGCCACCCGCGCCCGCGTCGCGCTGAGCGACCTGAAGAGCGCGCTCCGCTACCTGCCGGCGCGCCGCGCGGTGTGGAAGCCGCGCGCCGTCGCGATCTCTGGCCTGACCGGCGCCGGCCTCGACGAGCTGTGGGCGATCGTCGACGAGCACCACGCGGCGCTCTCGGCCGCCGGCGAGCTCGTCGCACTGCGCGCCGCGCAGCAACGCACGTGGATGTGGGCGCTCATCCGCGAGCGCCTCGAGACCCACTTCCGCGCGCACCCCGCGGTCGTCGCCGAGCTCGCCGAGCTCGAGCGCGCCGTCGAGGCCGGCGAGCTCACGTCCTCGGCCGCCGCCGATCAGCTCCTCGCCGCCTTCGAGAAGGGGGACGGTGTCAACCTTTGACAACTTTGCCTCTGGGCGCTCAGCCCAAAGTTGTCAAAGGTTGACACCGTCCCCTCTCAGGCGCCGCGGGCGCGGCGGCCGGCGCCGGTCGCGAGGAAGCCGACGGCGACGACGAGCCCGAGCCCGAGGCACCCGCTCCAGAGCGTTGCGGGCCCGGCCTGCTCGAACACCGTCGAGCCGATGATCGGGCCCGCCATCGACGCCAGGCTCCACGACATGCCGTACGTGCCCTGGTAGCGGCCGCGCGCCTCCACCGACGCCATGTTGGTCACCACCGTCGAGTTCACCGGCGCCGCGATGATCTCGCCCGTGGTCCAGAAGAGGATCGCGAGCACGTGCAGCGGGATGAGCGCGGACACGCCGTGCAGCGCCATGCCGCCCCCGAGGAGCACCACCGAGAGCGCGAGCAGCCGCGTGCGGTCGCGGTGCCGGCCCCATTTCGTCAGGCCCGGCTGGAGCAGCACGATGAGCACGCCGTTGACGGCGAGCAGCACGCCGTATGCCGACTGGTCGTAGCCCTGCTGGACCAGCTGCGCCGACAGCGGCACGGCCGACTGGTAGATGATGAGCGTCCACAAAAACGACAGCCCCCAGAACGTCATGAACGCACGGTCGGTGAGGACGTCGAGGAGGCTGACGCGGCGGCGCTCGCCGGGCTCGGGTGGCGGATGCGCGGGTCGCGTCTCGGGCACGCGCACCGCGATCAGCGCCGCGAAGCCGAACATCGTGATCGCGTCACCGATGAAGAGCGCGGTGTAGCTCCACTTCGAGAGCAGCCCGCCCATCACCGACGCGAACGCGAACGACAGGTTGATGACCCAGTAGAGGTAACCGAACGCGCGCAGGCGCTCGCTCGGCGGCACCACGTCGCCGACGTACGCCATCACCGCCGGCCGGTAGAGCTCGCCCACGAACCCGAGCGCGAACGTGTTGATCGCGATCGCCGTGACGTCGCGCTGGAAGCCGAGCGAGGCCATCATCACGCCGCCGCCGATCATCGACATCAGCATCGTGGCCTTGCGCCCGACGCGATCGGCGAGCACACCGCCGACGAGCGCCGCCAGCGCACCGCCGCCGCCGAACAGCGCGACCACGAGGCCCGCGGTCCGGATCGACATGTGGCGGTCGCCGGTCAGGTAGAAGGTGAGCAGCGGTCCGACGAAGCCGCCGCAGCGATTCACCAGCGTGCCGAACCACACGATCCAGTAGTCGTCGGGGAGGGTACGTCGAATGTCGGCGATACGGCCCACGAGCGGGCCACAGCGTAGCCCGTACGCGCGCGAGCGCTAGCGCCGACGCCGGGCCAGCCCCTCGTGCATGCCCGAACGTTCCGGCTCCGGTACGATCACCCGGATGCGTCGCTCGTGGCAGCTGTCGACCGTCGCCGGCGTCGTCGCCGCCGCGGGGATCGCCGCGGTGCTCGCGCCCGCCGTCACGCGCGGCCCGACATTTCATCTGTACGCCGATCGGCGCGCGTGGGTCGGGATCCCCAATGCCGGCGACGTGCTCTCCAACCTGCCCTTCATCGCGGCCGGGGCCTGGGGACTCGTCCGAGCCCGCCGCGCACGGAACGCCGGGCTCGCCGTCGCGGTCTTCCTCGCGGTCGTCGGCGTCGGCTTCGGCTCGGGCGCGTATCACGTCGCGCCGTCCGACGCGGCGCTCGTCTTCGACTGGGCGCCCATCGTGCTCGCCCTCGCGTTCCTGGCCGCGCTCGTCGTCGCTGATCGCCTCGATCCGCGCGCCGGCCGCATCGCCGCCGTCGCGTTCCCGATCGTCGCGCTCGCCTCGGTGGCCGCCTGGTACGCCGGCGGTGGCACAGGTGCGACCAGCGGCGCGACGACCAGCGCCGCGACGGTGACCGACGCCGGCGACATGCGCTGGTACGTCATCACGCAGGCGACGCTGGTCGCCGTCGTCGCGCTCGGCGCGCTCGCCCCCGCCGCACCCGCCGCACCCGCCACGCTCCATCGCGGCTGGATCCTCCTCGGCGTCGCCGGCTTCGTCGCCGCGCGCGGGCTCCACGCCGTCGACCGCGCGCTCCTCGACGCCGTGGGCGTGAGCGGCCACAGCGCAAAGCACGTCCTCCTCGGACTGAGCGCCGCGTGTCTGGTACCCTCCGTGCATGTCGAACGGGGATAAGGCACGCGAGCAAGCGCGCGCCGCGCTCAAGAACCTGGGCGGTGATCGCTCGAAGCTGTGGATCGTGGGCGGGGTGGTCGTCCTCGTGCTGATCGCGTTCCGATCATGCGTGAACGTCGATCCCGGCCACGTCGCGGTGCGCGTGAACAACATCACCGGCAGCGTCGAGACCATCACGCAACCCGGGCTCATCCTGCGCTTGCCCTTCGGCATCCACAGCGTGCACCTCGTCGACGCCAGCCCGCAGACGTTCCACATGCGCGGCGAGAAGTCGAAGGACCAGCTCGAGGTCAGCGAGCTGACCGTGCGCGCGAGCGACGGCTCGAACTTCGTCTTCCACGACACCACCATCCTCTTCAAGGTCGTCTCCGACGCCGGCGCGCGTGTCATCTACGACGCCGGCACCGACCACGCCTACCGCATGTGGATGGCGCCCTATGCGCGCTCGATCCTCCGCGACGAGTTCGGCCGCGAGTCGACGATCAGCGTGTCGAACCCGACCACGTTCGGCCAGGCCACGGAGCGCGCCCGCAAGCGCATCAACGACCTCCTCACCAAGCACGGGATCGAGGTCACCAGCATCGTGACCCCCCGACCGCGCTTCTCCGACGAGTACGAGAACCTCATCGAGGCCCGCAACCAGACCGACAACGAGCTCTCCGTCATCGGCTCGAACCTGGCGCGCGCCGCGACCGATCGCACGCGCCGCCTGGCCGAGGTCGACCGCGACCAGAACAAGATCATGCAGGAGAAGCGCGCCGCGCTCGAGACCGCGCTCGCCACGTCGGTCGCCACGCAGACGCAGACCCGCCGCGAGGTGGACACCTTCAAGATCGAGAAGGTCGCCGTCGGACAGGCGTCGCTGTCGGCGTCGCGCTCGAAGTCGATCGAGCTCAAGGGTCAGCTCGACGCACAGTTCGTCTCGCGCAAGGCGGAGATCGACGCGTTCCGCACCCAGCCGGTCGAGCGCGTGATGGAGCGCCTCGGGCAGCGGCTCGAGGGCGTCACGATCGACATCCAGCCGTGGACCAACGACAGCGCGCCGTCACGCATCCAGGTCGAGAAGATCGGAGGTGCGCAGTGAAGGCGCTGGTCAACATCGGCAAGGTCGTCGTCATCGGCGCGGTGGTCCTGTTCATCGTGCCGTGGATCTTCTTCACCCGCGTCGACCCGGGTCAGGTCGCCGTGCGCCGCAGCGCCGCCGCGGGCGTCGACGCCGACGACCTCGGGCCGGGCTGGCGCTTGCGTATCCCCGGCTACCACAAGGTCATCTACCTGCCGTCGACGTACTTCTTCCTCGACTACACCAACGACGACACGGCGCCGCAGGAGCCGCTCGAGATCCGCACCAAGGACAACAACACCGTCACGATCGACGTGAGCGTGCCGGTGCGCATCATCCCGGGCCACGCGCACAAGGTCGTCGAGACCGGTAACCACATCAAGGACGGTGGCCGCTACCGCTACCAGCGCCTCGCCGAGCAGACCGCGGTGAGCGTGCTGCGCGAGGAGCTCGCCAACCTCGACTCGGTCGGCTTCTACTCCACGGAGCGTCGCCTCGAGATCGGGCAGAAGTCGCTCGAGCTGCTCAACAAGCACCTCGCCGACCTGCACCTCGAAGCGCAGGCCGTCCTGATCCGCGCGGTGCGGTTCCGCACCGAATACGAGCGCCAGCTCGGTCAGATCCAGCTCAACGAGCAGAACAAGCTGCTCGACCACGCGCGCGAGCGCGTCGCCGCCGAGCAGCAGAAGTTCGACAACTTCAGCCAGGGCACGGCGGCGCTCGCCGCGGCCCGCGAGCAAGACTGGATCAAGCGGCAGGCCGAGCTCGAGCGTGCCTATCAGATCGGGGTGCTCGACATCGTCGATCCCACACCCGGCGCATCGCGCGCGCGGCTCACCACGCTCACGCCCGAGCAGATCACCGACCTGCGGACCCGCGCGTCCAAGCTGTTCGGCCTCGACGATCCGTCGACGGTGAGCGACGCGTACCTCATCGGCATCAAGAACATCCAGGCCGAGACCCTCGAGTACAAGAACCGCATCAACGCCGAGGCCGAGGCCGTCGCCGGACGCCTCGAGGCGGAGGGCGACGCGATGGTCGCCAAGGTGCAGGGCGAATACGAGGCCAAGCTCAACGCGCTCCTCAACTCGCCGGGCGGCCGCGCCTTCGTCGCGTGGCAGGCCGCCGACAACGTGACCTTCGCCAAGGAGCTCACGTTCAGCTCGCAGGACGGCATCCCGTCGGTGTTGCGGCTCCGCCGGTTCGCGGAGCAGTTCATGGGCACCGGCCCGTAGCGCAGCGTCAGTCGTGGTGGTGATGCGCGGGGTGGTTTTCTTTGTCGCCGCCGCCGAGCCATTCCATGAAGCCGGCGGTCGCGATGCGCGCGAAGGCGAGACAGCCGAGGATGAAGGCGGCGACGAGCCCCACGGCGTCGGGGATGGGCGAGAGCGTGTGGACGCCCTCGTGCGTCGAGCGCGCGGCCTCGAGGTAGGCGGCGGCGAGGAGCGCGAGCGCGGTCATCGGGCCGGCGACGACCGCGAGGATGGTGCCGGGCGAGCGACGGTGGTGTGGCGCCATGATCGCGGCGAGCACGCCACCGACGACGAGGACGGGCGCGAGCGCGACGATCGCGTCGCCGGCGCCGTGGCGCACGGCCTCGGCGAACGGGCCGTGAACGTCGCCGTGCGTGAGAAACGGTAGCGCCGCGCCGGCGGCGGCGCCGAGCGCCTCGAGCGGACGCGCCTGGTTCGGCACGTCGCGATCGTCGGCGTCGTGGAGCAACACGTGGAAGAGGAGCCCGCTGACGGCGGCGTTGAGCCACGGGCCGGCGTCGCTGACGAACGACGCGTCGGCGCGCGTGAGCAGGATGCCGGCCGCCGTCGCCGCGAACAGGCCCGCGGTGCGGAGCAGCGCGGCGCGCGCACCGCCGAGCTCGGCGAACGCGAGGGCGATGACGGCCACCACCGGCACGGTGTGGGCGCCGACCCCGATGACGAAGTCCCAGTGCACGCCGCCGTCCCCGCCGGCAAGCACGCCGAGCCCGACGCCGTCGGCGACCTGGTGCACGAGCACGCCGGCGTACGACAGCTCGGCGGCGAGGCGACGATGCTGGCCGGCGCGCTGCTTGGCGACCCGCGCGATGAGGGGCGGCGCCACGAACCCGAGCGCGAACGGCACCAGCACCCACCACCCCGCGCCGTCGATGGCCTCGGGGAGGATGTGCACCGCGATCGCCATGGCGACCGCGATCACCGCGAACGCGCGCACCGGCGCGAGCACCCACAGCCGCGCGTGTGCCGCCATGGCGGCGACGAGCCCGGCGATGGCCGAGACCGCGGCGGTGAGCAGTGCGAGGGTCACGCGGGCCGCGGACCCTAGCACGAACCCGCGGGACGCCTGGAAATCAGGCGGCGCCGGCGCTCTGCACGAGCACGAGCGTGTCGAGCTCGGAGACGCCGGCGTCGGCGATGCAATTCTCGGCGAGGAAGCGATTGCCCTCGACGTGCCACACGCGGCAGTTGCCGGCGCGTCCCTGCCGCTCGGCATCGAGCAGCTCGGGGCTGGTCAGGATCCACAGCGGCAGCTGCGGATCGATGAAGCACGGTTCGCGCGGCCCGCGGCGCGGGGCGCTCGCACTGACGATCTCGACGTAGAGCAACATGGTCCCTCGTCGACGGAGAGCTGCACGGCGCATTCCAGGTCACAGCCCCGCGTGATCCGCTGCGCCGCGCAACTTTGGTTGGCGGACGACCGTCCGCACTGGGGCACGCCGTGAGCGGTCAACAGGCCACAGAAGCTGCGGCGGCGCCCTACATCAGCGCTGCGGGGATCAGAGCTGGTAGCGGTGGAAGTCGACGAGGTCGCCGCCGCGCATGACGGCGAGGCCGATGTCGCCGCGCGTGGTGTGACCGACGATGCCGCCGCTGGTCGGCAGCTCGACACGCGCGCCGTCCTTGAACTGGAGCGTCGCGTAGTAGCTCGTGCTGGTGCGGCGATCGTCGGAGCTGCCGTGCGTGGTGATCTCGGTGCGATCGCCCACCACCACCGCGAGTGCGCGCTCGACCGGCGACTTCGCCTTGCGCAGCGCCTTCGAGATCATGAGGCTGATGCCGATGGCGCCGCCCCCGACGATCAGCAGGGGAAAGAGCACCATCCCGCCGGGTCCGGTTGCGGCGCGCGACACGAGGAAACCCCCGAAGAGGATCCAGACGACGAGGAAGACACCGGGGAGGATCACCGTCGAGCCCCACGACGGCTCGGGCGCCGGCGCGCTCAGCGCCGCCGCGTGCTGCGCGTCGCCCTCCGCTTCCTCGAAGCGCTCGCGGTGGGTGCTCCACTCTTCAGGAGCGATGCGAGGCCGGTCGGGCAGCGCAGCCGCGCAGTGGCTGCAGAAGCGTCCGTCCCCGCGCTTGATGGCCGCTCCGCACTGGGGGCAGGTCATGCGCAACACCTTAACCATGCGGGACCTGCCCGCAATGGCAGGGGATGGCACATCGCCGCACGCCGCGTCCGGCGCCATACTTGCGGGATGGCGCGCCTCGCAGATTCGCTGCCATCCAATGCCAGCGGCGACCTGTACGTCGATCGCACGTGCATCGACTGCGATCTCTGCCGGCAGCTCGCGCCGTCGACGTTCGGGCGCGACGACCGCGCCGGCCAGTCGCACGTGCGCGCGCAACCCGCCGACGACGACGGCCGCCACCGCGCGCTCATGGCGCTGGTCACCTGCCCCACCGCGTCGATCGGCATGACGCGCAAGCTCGACACGCGCGCCGCGTCGCACGCGTTTCCCACGCCGGTGCCGGGCGCCGCCGCGACCGACCTCGCCGAGGTGCGCTTCTGCGGCTATGCGTCGGCCGACTCGTACGGCGCGTCGAGCTGGCTCGTCCTCCGCCCGGACGGCAACGTGCTCGTCGACTCGCCGCGCGCCGCGGCCGCGCTGATGAACGAGGTCGCCGCGCTCGGCGGCGTGCGCTGGATGTTCCTCACGCACCAGGACGACGTCGCCGACCACGCCGCGTGGCGCGAGCGCTTCGGCTGCGAGCGCGTGCTCCATCGCGACGATATCCGCGCCGGCACGCGCGACGTCGAGCGCATCATCGACGGTCACGATCCGGTGCGCCTCGCCGACGACCTGCTCGTGATCCCCGTGCCCGGCCACACGCGCGGCTCGAGCGCCCTCCTCTACCGCGACGCGGTCCTCTTCAGCGGCGACCACGTCTGGGCCGACGACGACGAGACCGGCCTCGACGCGGGCCGCGACGTCTGCTGGTACTCGTGGCCCGAGCAGCGCCGCTCGGTCGCGCGCCTCGCCGACCACACCTTCACGCACGTGCTGCCCGGCCACGGACGCCCGTTCCACGCCGCCTCGCCCGCCGCGATGCGCGCCGCCATCGACGCCCTTTCTCGCGCCATGATGTAGCTACGGCGTCACGCGCACGCAGCTCTCGAACCAGCGCGCGCCGCCGCGCTCGTCGCGCTGGATCACCCACAGCGGGATGTCGGTCGGCCCGGCGAGATCCTCGGCGGCGGGCGCCTCCCACTCGGTGTCGAGCTCGGGGTAGTTGCCGGCGCCGTCGCGCGGACCGCCGGTGCTGCCGCGCGTCCAGTCGCCGGCGCCCGCGAGCCACTCGTAGCGCAGGTTCTCGGTGAACATCCGCGAGCCGCCCTCGAACGTCGGCACCACGTAGTCCTCGCGCGCGCCCACCGGCTCGACCGGCATGATGTGGATCGTCTCGCGCGGGCTCATCGCCAGCGGCGCCGTCTGATCGATGCAGCGGCCGAGCGGCATCGCCTCGGGCGTCGTGCCCTCGCCGCGATCGACGTCGAGCTGCGTGAGCGTCGGATTCGCGTTCGCCACGCGCCCCTCGGGATACTGCGGCGAGTAGCGCACCGACTTCGAGCCGTAGATGGCCTGCGCCTCGCCACCACCCTCTGGCACCACACGCACCATCACGTTGAGATCGATGCCGCCGAATCCCGACAGGCTGTCGTTGTCGACCGCATCGCGCAGGATGGGCAGGATGGTCGCGCCTCCCGGCACCGTCCCGCATGCGAGCTGCGGCGTGGCGGCGAGCTCGGGGTCCTCGATCACGCCGCCGCCCATCATCACGGTCGGGCGCTCGCTCGCGTCGCAGCGCCGTCCGCCCACCGGACGACACACGCTCATCTGCCACGACAGCGCGCGCGCCGCACCCGGGTCAGCGACGATCGCGCACACCTGCACGTCCCCGAACATCACGTCGAGCGGGTTCTGCGGATCGAACGGCACGACCTGCTCGGGCGGCTCGGCGGCGATGCCCACGTAGCGCAGATCGATCACGATCGACGGATTCTCGAAGCTGCCGCACGCCGCGACCAGGAGCGCGGAGCACGCGAGCGCGCGTGTCACAGGAGTCACCACTGCCCCCGGATGCCGATCGTCGGCAAGATCGGGATGCCGGTCACCGGCGCCGACTCGCGATAGCGGTAGTCCCACTGGATCGCCTCCACGTTGCCGACGTTGAAGACGTTCTGCACGTCCAGATACAGGCCCATGCTCCACAGCTCGAACAGCCACGTCTTCTCGACGCGCAGATCGACCTGGTGGAACAGCTCGCGCCGGATCGTGCGGAACCCGCCGCTCACCGGCCAATAGCCGCCGCTGTCTCCGTCGTACGTCGCCCCGGTGTACGGCGTGTCCGGCCGCCCCGACGACAGCCGCAAGCGCCCGCCCAGCTCCCAGCCGCCGCCCGGCTTCCAGCTCGCCACCGCGTTCAGGTTGTGCGGCTGATCGAACGCCGTCGGCGTCGAGCGCGACGTGTCGTTCTGCCGGCGCCAGCTCTTGCCGAACGTGTACGAGAGCCAGCCGTAGACCTTCTCGCTGATCTCGCGCCGCACCATCGCCTCGAAGCCCCAGGTGTGGCCGCTGCCCGAGTTCACGAAGTTGGCCGGGTCGGCGGTCGCGCCCTCGACCTCCGCCGCGCCCGAGAACACGACCAGCTCGTCGCGCAGGATGACGTAGGCCTCGCCGTCGACGTACCAGAGCTTGTTCGGCTTCACCTCGGCGCCGGCGCCGAAGTGCATGCCGCGCTCGCTGCGCACCTCCGGGTTGCCGAAGCGCGCGTCGACCGCCTCGGGCTGCGGCGGCTGGTGGAACACGCCGACGTAGCCCTTGGTCACGACGGTGGGCGTGGTCTGGTAGCGCCCCGTCAGGCGCGCGTCGACGTCGATCCACGCCTGCCCGCTGATCGCGTGCGCGTCCATGCGCAGCCCGGGCAACAGGCGCAGCTTCGGCGTCACGTCCGCCGCCAGGTCGGCGTGCATGCCGAGCGACATCTGCTCGACGCTGCGCAAGAGGCGCGTCGGATCGATGTCGATCTCGTCGCCGCCCTCGATGTTGGTGTCGTCGGGGACGAGCGCGTCGTACGTGGTGACGCGCGACTCGAGGTCGAGCCCCGCATCCAGGAGCAGCGTCTTCGCCAGCGGCCCCTTCACGCGCATGCGGTACGAGATCGTGTCTTGCACGATCGCCGCCTCGGTGAACGCGCTCGCCGCCCCGGCCTGCCCGGCGGCGAACGCCACCGAGTCGCGTCCCCACGCCGGCGACAGCGTCAACGTGAAGTCGCCCGCCAGCGGCCGCTGGTACTTCCCGATCAACCGGAAGAACTTCACCGCCGTGTTGAGATCGAGCGACTCCTCCTCGTCCTCGTCGGCCTGCAGCACGTCGAGCTCGTCGCTCGAGCGGATGGCGAAGACGCTGAGCTTGCCTTCCTTCTTCAGATCCCAGTCGAAGCGGAGCATGGCGTCCCAGTAGATCGGCACGACCACACGCGTGGATCCCGGCGACGGCTCGGGCAGGACGTACGGCAGCAGCGTGTCGACGTACGAGCGCCGCCCCGCGATCCCGAACGAGCGATTCTTGCCGAGCGGCGCGCGCACGTAGCCGCCCGCGTCGAGCAGATCGACGTCCGCCGAGCCGTGGATGCCGTCGCTCTTGGTCGCGCGCGTCTCCACCGCGACCACGCCGCCGTGCGAGCGCCCGAAGCGCGCCGGATAGCCGCTGGGATACAGATCGATGCTGTCGAGGAACTCCGCGTTCAGGATCGACGGGCCGCCGAGGAAGTGGAAGAGCTGCGGCACGCGGTGGCCGTCGATGTAGACCGCGGAGTCGTCGGGATTCGAGCCGCGGATGACCAGGAACCCGAGCCCGAACGGCGTGCGCGCCAGCCCCGGCAGCGTCTGGATCACGCGCAGCGGATCGCCGAACGTGCCCGGCACCGACGTCAGCTGCTGCCGTTGCAGCGTGCGCCGGGTGACCTCGAGGACCTCACGCTCGCCCTCGACCACCGTCTCGTAGCGACTGCCGCCGCGCGGCCGCATCCACAGCCGCACCTCGATGGTCTCGCGCTTGCCGAGGTGCACGGCGCGCTCGAGCCGGTCCATCTTGTCGCCGACGGCGAGGATCGTGTACGGGCCCTCGGGCACGCCGTGAAACCAGAAGTGGCCGTTCTCGTCGGTGACCGCGTCGAGCCCGAGCTCCGACACGCTCACGATCACACCCGCGAGCTTGGAGCGCGTGCCGCGCTCGACGACCTCGCCCTCGATGCTCACCGGCTTGCGCACGTCGCCGCCGTGGCTGGGCGGACCCTCGGCGGCCGGGTCGACGGTGCCGCCACCGCCGCCCTTGCCACCGTCGGGATCGGGTAGCGGCTCGTCGGGCTCCTCGACCTGCTCGATGACGAAGTGGATCGTCGTCTCCACCGTGATCGGTCCGGGCTTGCCGTCGATCTCGGCCGGCTCGAACACGTACTGCTCGGCGGCGGCGACCGCGGCCTCGTCGAAGCCGTCGCCCTGCGGCGTGATGACCTCGACCTTGGTGACCACGCCGTCGGCGTCGATGAAGAGGCGCACCGGCACCTCGGCCTGCTTGCCGGCGGCGAGCGCGGCGGGCGGGTACTCGGGAGCGACGGCCTGGAGCAGCACCGGCGCCTTGGTGACAACGCCCGTCGGTGCCGACGGCGGCGGCGGCTCGTCGCGGCGCGCCTCCTGGGCGACGACCGCGGCCGGGCCCACACACACACCGACGAGGATTGCCGCGAACGCGATCGCGGCCCTGGCACGGCGTGGCATCGCTCACCAGCCTAGTCGGACGGCCGACGATGACAAGCTGTCGGGACCACCCTGTGTGCGATACTGCGCTCGTGCGCTCGCTCCTCCTCGCCGCGCTGGCCTGTGCCGTCGCGATCGGCTGCTCGGCGCCGTCTGGCGGCGATCGCACCGACGCGCCCGCGGGAGACGGCGATGGCGGCGGCGATCTGGACGCGGGCGTGGACGCCCCGGTCGCGGCGTTCGCGGTCCAGTACGCCGATCCCGATCACGGCCCCTTTCGCGGAGGCACCGAGGTCACGATCCGCGGCAACGGCTTCCTCGCAGACGATCAGGTGTGGATCGGCGGTCGCCGCGCCACGGACGTGCACCGCATCGACTCGCGCCGCCTCACCGCCGTGACGCCGCCCGGCGATCCCGGCGCCGCCGACCTCGAGGTGCGCCGCGCCAACGGCAGCGACAGCGCGATGCGCACCGGCGCCTTCCGCTTCGACGCGATCGCCGTCGATCCGCCCACCGGCTCCGTCGCCGGCGGCACGTTCGTCACGATCACCGGCTACGGGACCGCGTTCGACGCCGGCACGGTCGTGCGCTTCGACGGCGTGCCGCTCTCGGGCGTCACCGTCGAGAACGCGCAGCGCCTCACCGGCTACACGCCGCCCGGCATCGCCGGTGACGCCGACATCGATGTGCTCACCGCGGCGGCGCCGGTTCACGTCGATCGCGGCTACGCGTACGCCGCGACCGGCGACACGTTCGCGGGCGGCTTCTCGGGCGGTCCCATCGACGGCGCCATCAACGTCGTCGTCGTGAACGCGTGGACCAAGGACGGCGTCCCGGGCGCGTTCGTCGCCATCGGCGATCCCAACACCACGGCGTACAAGGGCACCACCAACGCGCTGGGCGAGATCACGTTCTCCGGCCCCGACCTGCAAGGCCCCGTCGTGGTCACGGCGTGGGCCGCGAATCACGAGGTCGGCACGTTCCACTGCGTCGACTCGGAGAACCTCACCATCTGGCTGCGCTCGCCGCTGCCGCCTCCCGACGGCGGCCCGCCGCCCATCGGCACCAACGGCGCGCGCATCCGCGGCAGCGTGATGTTCGGCGAGGCCACGGGCCTCGGCTCGCCGTACTGGAACCTCGTTCCGGAGCCGCGCACGCCGACCGAGCGCAAGCGCATCTACGTGACCAGCGCGTCGGGCGGCGTCACCGGACAGCCCATCCCGCCGCTCGCGCCGATCGACTACACCGGGCCCGATCGCCTGGCGTGGACGTACGAGGTCGCCGCGCGACCGGGCGCGCTCGCGGTCGTCGCCATCGCCGGCCTCTACGATCCGGCGCGCGACACCGACGGCATGGGCAACCTCGGCTTCGAGCCGTTCGCCATGGGCGTGGCGCGCGGCGTGCTGGTCGGTCCCGGCGAGGACAAGACCGGCGTCGACATCGTCGTGAACGTGCCGCTCGACGCCGCGCTGCGCGTCCAGCTGGCGCAGCCGCCGCCGCTGAACACGGCCGGCTTCTGGGGCCCGACCCAGTACCGCGTGCGCGGCGGCGTCGACCTCGGGGGCGAGGGCGTCGCGCACTTCGGCAAGCACGGGCTTTCGCCCGTCGTCGTGCAGCCGACCAACGAGTGGTACTACCCCGGCGAGTACCGCTTCCCCGACGGTGACACGGCGATCACGCTGACCGACATCCCGGCGCTCGCGCGCTCGGTCGCCGACGGCTCGTACGCGATGCACGTCGGCGCGTACTCGATGAACGGCGGCTCGCCCTACTCGGTGCGCATCGTGCGCGGCATCCTCGACGGCAGCGCGCCCATCAGCGTCGGCGACTTCGTCGGCGTGCCGCGCTCGGTCGATCCGCCGCCCAACGGCGTCGGCACCGGTCGCCGCGTCGAGTTCGCCGCCGAGGGCAACACCACCGGCGTGCCCACCTTCCATCTCCACATGATGTCCGACGCGAACGGCGTGCCCGTGTGGCGCGGGATCACCTGCGGCTCGATGTACGAGATCGATCTGCCCGACCTGTCGAGCATCGGCGTGACGTGGCCGCCGCGCGACACGCAGCTGTCGTGGACGATGTGGTCGATCACGGGGCCGTCGGCCGGCGACTACCGGCAGTTCACGTATCGCTGGCTCGGGCAGGCGTACTGGCGCGCGTATGCGTCGGCGACGTACGGCGCCACGTTCCCGGCCCCATGAGAGTCGCCGCCTTCGCCCTCGCCTGCCTCGCCGTCGCCTGCTCGAAGGGCAACGAGCCGCAGATCTGCGCCGGCGGCGACAGCCGTTGCCAGGGCAACGCGTACGAGGTGTGCAGCGACGACGGCGAGCGCTGGCAGGTGCGCAACGACTGCGCGGCCGACGGTGACCTGTGTGTCGTGGGCATGGGCTGCGTCGACTGCTTCCCCGACACGCGCGCGTGTGTCGACCAGGATGTCGTGCGCTGCCGTCCCGACGGCTCCGGCACGGACGTGATCGCGACGTGCGACGGCACCGCGCAGCAGCTGTGCAGCGGCGGCGAGTGCCTCGACGCGTGCCAGCTCGCGGCGCAGTCGCGCGACTACGAGGGTTGCGACTACTGGGCGGTCGATCTCGACAACGCCGTCGTCGCCAACCAGGGCGCCGCCTCGGCGCAGCAGTACTCCGTCGTGGTGTCGAACGCGAGCCTCCTCGACGCCGACGTGCGCGTCGAGATCTGGTGCACCGCCGAGGACGCCGCCAACCCGTCGACGCCGTGCACGCCGGGCGAGCCGTACACCGTCGAGGGTCCCATCCGCCTCTCGCCGGGCGACCTGCGCATCCTCGATCTCGACGCGCGCGAGGTCGACGGCTCGAGCGCGCCGCAGCTCAACGACGGCCCCGGCACGTTCAAGTCGCGCCGCGCGTACCACGTCGTCTCGAACGCGCCGCTGGTCGCGTACCAGTTCAACCCGCTCGAGAACGTGGGCGTCTTCTCCAACGACGCGTCGCTGCTCCTGCCGTCGGAGGCGCTGTCGTCGACGTACATGGTCTCGTCGTGGCCGCAGACGATCGCGCGCACCGAGTCGTCCGAGACCAACATGGGCATCCACCTGCGCGCGTTCCTCACCATCGTCGGGATGGAGGACGGCACCACGGTGCACGTGCGCACATCGGCCCGCATCCTCGGCGGCGGCGGCATCCCGCCCACCGCTGCCGGCGGCATCATCGACGTCACGCTCGACCGCTTCGAGGTCGTGAACCTCGAGACCGACGACTTCAACGCCGACTTCACGGGCTCGACCGTGCTCGCCGACGGCGGCAAGCGCGTCGCGGTGTTCACGGGGAGCGAGGCGTCGGACGCGCCGCGCTTCGACACGCTGGCCACGCGCCAGTGCTGCGCCGACCACCTCGAGGAGCAGGTGTTCCCCGAGGACTCGTTCGGCACCAAGTTCGTGGCGGTGAAGACGCCGCTGCGCTCGCGCCTGGTCGACGACGCGGGCTGGAACGTGTCGGTCGTGCCCGACGAGCCCGAGTACTGGCGCATCGTGGCGTCGCGCGACGGCACCACGGTCACCACCGACCTGCCCGCGCCCAACGACCGCTTCCTCCTCGGGCGCGGCGCGAGCGTGATCATCGAGAGCGAGCGCGACTTCCTGGTGGAGGCAACGGCGCCCATCGCGTTCACGCAGGTCCCGGCCAGCCAGCAGGCCACCGGCATCCCGTCGACCTTGCCCGACATGACGCGTCCCCCCGGCGGCGATCCGTCGCTCATCTGGGTGCCGCCCGTCGAGCAGTGGCGCAACCGCTACCTCTTCCTCGTGCCCAACAAGTACGCGTTCGACTTCCTGCTCATGGCCATCCCGGCCAGCACCAACCTCCTCTACGACACGCTGCCCATCGACGACGTGCTCACGTGCGAGCGCGAGCCGATCGGCTTCCAGGTGCCGCCGGCCGGCGGCGATCCCGTCGAGTACGTTGCCGTTCGTTGCCAGCTGTCGTTCCCGATGCCGGGCGGACCGGGCGCGCAGGACGACGGCGTGCACCTGCTCACGACGACGAACGGCGCGTCGTTCGGCCTCGTGGTGTGGGGCTGGGACAGCTTCGTGTCGTACGGCTATCCCGGCGGCTCCAACGTCGATCGAATCAATCTGAACTGAGACTTGATGCTATACGCGGAGCCCATGGGGTTCTGCTTCGCGCACGCGACCGTCGAGGCCACCGGCACCTGCGACGACTGCAAGAAACCGATCTGCACCAAGTGCACGAAGGGCACGCTCGACGGGTTCATGTGCCCGCCGTGCGCGCAGAAGCGTTACGGCCGCCGCAAGGTGATGCTGGCGCTCAAGCTCACCGGCGTGATCGGCGTGCTGCTCCTGCTCGCCGTGTTCGGCCTCATCGTCGTCGGAAAGGGCAGCGAGCGCTCGACGAAGAAGATCGACGCCGGCACCGGCGAGCAGGACCCGTACATCCAGACGCTGCGCGAGACGCGCGATCTCGCCCCGTGCGACCAGGAGGCGGTGCGCAAGCTGGTGCTCGAGCTCATGGAGCTGCATCGCTATGGCGACGCCGTCGACGACGCGACCGGTTACTTCGCCAAGTGCGACGACTTCCCGCGCCTGCGCTCGAACGTCATCTACGCGCTGCACCAGCTCGGCCGCAACGCCGAGGCCATCAAGCACGAGACCGCGCTCATCACGCGCGACCCGTACGACAGCGACTACTGGTGGTGGCGCGCCGAGGATCTCGGCCGCGGCGGCGAGCACGCCAGGGCGCTCACCGACTATCGCCAGTCGATCGCCAACTCCGACGGCGCCGGCGGATCGCGCTTCGCGATCGCGCGCATCCTCGACACCGCGGGCCCGGCCGGGCACCCGTGCGAGGCGGTTGCGGCCATCGACTACTTCGCGAGCTACCACCAGGGCGAGCCGTCGAGCGACCTCGTCGCGCGCACACGCGGGCTCGATCAGACGTCGTCATGCGAGCGCACGAAGGGCACCGGCAAGCAGGCGCTGCCGCCGCCCGACAGCGACAACGTCCAGATGAAGGTGAAGATCGGCGAGGTGGAGGGCACCTTCCTCATCGAGACGCGGTGCGGGACGACGATCGTGACGACGGCGTTCGCGCAGCTCGCCGCGATCGCGCCGCGTCAGGGCCCGCCGGTCGAGACCATCGCGGTCGGTGCGATCCGCAAGGGCCCGCCCGCCGTGGCGACGCTCGTGCTCGGCGGCGCGACCGCGCCCGAGACCGAGCTGGTGATCGCGGACGGCCTGCCGGCGGGCGTCGACGGCGTGATCGGCCTGTCGGCGCTGTGGAAGTTCAACCTCGTCCTCGACGAGGACACCGGCGTGATGACGCTCGACGGTCCGGCCGCCGCGGCGCGCTGATTCAGCTGCCGGCGCTACGACGCAGGTGATCGACCAGGTTCGCGAAGAGGCCGCGGACCGCGTTCTCGAGCGCTTCCTTGCGCAGCTGCGGCAGGTAGCGTGCGTCGAACGTCTTGCGCGGGACCTGCACCTTCGCGCCGCCGGAGAGGAACGAGAGCATCTTGCCGCGGTCGTCGGAGATGGCGAGGCGCAGCTGCGCCTCGATCTCGATGTAGCCGCCCGACTGGCGCGTCTCGAGCGAGACGCAGCTGACGTCGACGTTCCTGAGGTCGAGGCCGAACTTGCGGGCGTCGGCGGCGATGCTCGTCAGCGTGCCCTCACCGGCGACCTCGGTGGTCATCGTCGCGCGCATCACGTCGGCGTGCGCCGCGCGCGCCTTCTTGTCGTGCGCGCCGGGTGAGTCGTCGCGCGCCGACTTCACGACCATGTAGATCTCGGGGCGCGGCGTCACCGCGCTCGGCTTGTTGCCGAAGCCCGCGCGCTTCACGGCGGGCGTCGCGGCGGCGGCCTCGATGCCGTTGGCCGCGCACACGGCGGCGACCGCCTCGGTCGCGCGCTTGCGCACGAGCTCGTCGGTGTCCGTCGACGATGCGTTGCGGAGCGCGGGCAGCGCGGCGCGATGTCCGAGCTTGCCGAGACCGGCGGCGGCGATGCCGCGCACGATCGCGCTCTTGTCGGTGAGCGCGGCGACGAGCGGACGCAGCGTCGACTTGCTGCCGAGACGCGCGAGCGCCGTCACGGCGGCGATGCGCTCGCGCTCGGTGTGGCGCTCGTCCATCGTCGCGGTGAGCTCGGCGATGCGCGCTTCCTCGTCGGCGAACGCCGGCGCCGGAGCGACGATAGCCGCGTTGCAGAGCAGTCCTATCCCGAGGAGCGCCGCGCACGCGTACCGTCGAAAAAGCGCGCGCGGCATGTGGCTTCGATTACGCCTTTCGCTGATCGACGAGTCAATTTGTTTCGGCACTGACCTTTGCTGACTCCGATGCGACTAGCGCACATGTTCGCGTCAGTGCGTGATCGTGTAACGTCGCGGGCGTGATCTCATTCAACGCGTGGTGGGATGCAGGCGCACATCGACGAGTCGAGGAGCTCGAGGGGTTTGCGGGGGTTGATCGATGAGCACGGTCGTCTCTCCTGCGCTGCGATGGGGGACGATCGGCGGCGCTGTGGCGATCTGCCTCGGTCTCGTGTCGCTGCGCATGTGCGGCGCCATCGCGCTGCCGCCGAAGCCGCCGGCGCCGACGATGACCGGGAGCGCGCAGGACGTCTTGAAGTCGGCGTCGGCGACGCACGCGAGCTGGCGCGCGGGCATCGAGCGCGACGCCGCGAACGTCGGCGTGCCTGCACCCGGCGATGACGCGATCGCGAAGAAGCTCCTCTATCGCGTCGACGAAGAGGCGCGCATCATCGCGCCGGGTGAAGGCTCGATCGATGCCGCTGGTCTACGGTTGACGGCATCGACGGAGCAGGAGGAAGGGCGACCGCGCCAGGCGCTCGTGCTCACGATCGAGAACCTCACCGACAGCGACCTCGCCTATCACGTCGTCAGCACGCCACGTCCCGGCGGCGCCGCGTGCAATGACCGGCTGCTGCTCGCGCACAATGCGATCGTCGTCGCGAAGGGCGGCAAGGTGACGCGCAGCGAGTGCGTCTACCGGGCGGGCATGTCGCTGGCGCTCGAAAAGGTCGAGACCATCGCACTCCCGCCGCTTTCGAGCGTCTACGTGTCGCGACTCCCGCCCGGGGCCGTGGGTGCGGACGCGCGGCTGTCGCGCGGACACCGCCCGTCGTTGCCCTCCGGAATGAGCGTCTGCACGACCGTGGCGTCCCAGACGGTGCGCGCGGACATCGAGAGCGGGGCCACGACGTGGCGGGATCTCGTCGACTACTACGCGCGGCATTCCTGCGACAATTACCAGTTTCCCGAGGGATACCGGGCGTTTGAGAAGGATGGGGCACAGCCGTTGCCGGTCGGCCCCTGAGGCGCGAAGAGATCTCGTTATTTGTTTCGCGACGTTAGACTTGCGCTTGCGAACGGGTCTCGCTTAGCCTCGTACCAGGATTACGCGGAGTTACGCCGCCGTGACCAAGTCCGAGCTCATCGAGAAGATCTCCGAAAGTCTGAAGCTCCCCGCTGGCAAGGCGGAGGCGATCGTCAACTGCGTGTTCGATTCGATGGTCAAGGCGCTGGAGCGCGGCGAAGGCATCGAGATCCGTGGGTTTGGCAGCTTCACCGTGCGCGAGTACAAGGCGTACGAAGGTCGAAACCCACGCACGGGCGAAACTGTGCACGTCGCGCCGAAGCGCCTGCCGTTCTTCAAGGTCGGCAAGGACTTGCGAGAACGTGTGAACGCCGGCACAGGCACACCGCTCCCCGTCGACGATAGCCCGGATCACGACGACGACGTCGCCGACGATCCGGAGCTCGACGACGACGACGACGACTGAGCGCGGCGCGCATCTCGCGCGCCACACGCCAGGTTCGCTGTCACGGCGCGGCGTTGCGCGCGACGCGCCCGGTGTCGCCGTCGACCTCGAGCCACTCTCCGTCGACGACGGCATCCGTGATGCCGGCGCACCCGACCACGCACGGGATCCCGAGCTCCCGTGCCATCGCCGCGCCGTGATCGAGCAACGAGCCGTGCTCACAGACGATCGCCGCCGCGCCCTCGACGACCACCGCCATCGCGGGCGTCACCGCGCGTGTGACGACCACCGCCCCGCGCGGCACGCGTGCCGCGTCGCCCAGCTGCTCGATGCGGGCGGCGGGGCCCGCCGCGCGCGCGCCGAGACCGTCCCCCGTCCACACCCGGGCGTCATCCGTTCGATCTGTTCGATCTGTTCGATCTCCGGCGACTCTCCGGGTTTCGTCCGTTCGATCGACGACCAGCGGCATGTCCCAGAGAGCGGCGCGCGCGGCGGCGGCTCGTGCGGCGGCGGCGCGGCCGGCGAGGTGGGCCGCGTCGGCGGGTGAGGCGGCGCCGAGGTCGGCGAAGGGGAGCCAGAAGATGTCGGCGGGGTCGAGGCCGAGGTGGGCGGCGACGCGGAGCAGCGCGCGACGCACGGTCGCCTGGGCGCGGGCGAAGAGGAGGTCGTCGCGCTCGGCGGCATCGGCCGCGGCGCGCGCGAGCGCGATCTCGGCGGCGAGGTCGAGCGGTGCGTCGGGCTCGGGCGACGGCGCGGGGCGGGCGCGCGCACGCGCGATGGCGTCGTCGAGCAGCGCCGGCGTCTCGGCGAACGTCGGCGACGCGACGTCCCACGCGGGCGCGAGATCGCCGGCGAGCGCGACGAGCGCATCGCGCGTCATCTCGCCGCGCGCGACCGCGGCGACCGCGGCGACGAGCGACGACGGCCGACGCGGCGCCAGCTCGGCCGCGCGCGCACGCGCCTCGCGCGCGGTCGCACCACGCGCCACGAGCACGTCGACGAGCTGCGCGCGCGCCGTCGCGATGACGCCGCCGAGCTCGACGATCGCGCGATACGCCACGAGGTACGCCTCGAGTGCGCGATCGAGCCACGGAGACGGAGACGGGGACGGAGACGGAGACGGAGACGGAGACGGAGACGGAGACGGAGACGGAGACGGAGACGGAGACGCAGCCGCAGCCGCAGACGCAGCCGCAGCCGCAGACGCAGCCGGAGCCGCAGCCGCAGACGCAGCCGCAGCCGCAGACGCAGACGCAGCGGCAGCCGCAGCCGCAGCGGCAGCGGGAGCCGCAGACGCAGCCGCAGCGGCGCCGGTATCCGTGGGCGCGTCGTCGTCCGGCCTGTTTGCGGTGGCCAGCGCGGCGTCGACGGTGGCGGCCGCGGCGGCGAAGCGCGCCTCGAGCTCTGCGG
>DATLEB010000178.1:0-56850 GCA_035525615.1 Kofleriaceae bacterium
CGAGCATCG
This sequence comes from Kofleriaceae bacterium, assembly GCA_035525615.1. Classification (GTDB taxonomy): domain Bacteria; phylum Myxococcota_A; class Polyangia; order Haliangiales; family Haliangiaceae; genus UBA2376. Next base: position 10 of record DATLEB010000178.1, read on the forward strand.
AGGTCTCGCGCAGCGCGCCGGTGGTCGGCATCTTCAACGGCGTCGAAGCGGCGATCCACGGCAGCTTCGTGATGGACGATCCGGCGCCGGTCGTGCCCGTGTTCGAGGACGCCTCCGACGCGTCGACCTTCGAGTTCCCGTACACCAAGGGCCACTTCCGCGCGACCAACGTCGCGCTCGGCAACGACATCTGGGACGCGGCCGATCACATCCCGCCGGTGACGGTCGCGGGCTGCGGGACGTGGTTCGGCGCCAACTGCCGCACCGTGTTCACCAACGTCGCGACGGGCGCCAACCCGACGCGCACGTACGTCAGCACGGCGAACCGGACCGCCCTCAGCCCTCTGCTCCAGGGCGCCGGTGCGGTCAACCTCACGACCAGCGAGGTCGACACGCTCATCAGCCGGATCCTCACCGGCGACAAGCAGAGCGACGGCACCTGGGATCCCGCGCTCGGCGGTATCGATCGCTCGTCGGCGGCGATCATCGAGGACAGCCCGCTCATCGGCGGCGCCGCGCGCCCGAGGATGGCCTACGTCGGCGCCCTCGACGGCATGCTGCACGCGATCTGCGTCGACGCGATCGCGCCCTGCACCACGTCGGGGCAGGAGCTGTGGGCGTTCATCCCGCGCGTGCTCCTGCCGCGTCTGCGGCTCAACGACGGCCGCTTCGACGGCTCGCCCAAGGTCGCCGACGTGTTCGGTGACTTCGACAGCGACGGCACGCGCGAGTGGAAGACGATCCTGACCGTGCAGGTCGGTAGCGGCCAGCCGGGCACGGCCGGCTTCTCGCCCGCCGTCTACGCCCTCGACATCACCACGCCGGGCGATCCCAAGATCCTCTGGGAGGTGACCACGCCGAGCGTTCGCGCCGTGGACGAGCTCGGCGTCGGCGTCGGCCTGGCCATGGGGCCGGTCGCGACCAACCCCGGCTCGAAGAACCTGGTGTGGGTGGTCACCAACAACGGCGGCACCGGCCCGGCCGGCCTCGTCGTGAAGGCGATCCGCACCGAGACGGGCGAGGAGGAGTGGACCTGGACGCACCCGTATCCGCCGGCGCGCACCGGCGCCAATCCCGCCGTGCCCGCGTCGGCGATCCCGGGCGGCGCCATCGGCATCGACGAGACCACCAGCGGCAACGCGACGTGGGTGGCCATCCCGAGCATCTACGGCGACATCTGGCTGGTCGAGGCCGACAGCGGCGTGAGCGTCTACGGCAGCACCCCGCTGTTCCGCTTCACCGGCGACTTCCACCCGATCGGTGCGTCGCCGTCGCTCTACCGCGACGGCAGCGGCCGCCTGCTCATGGCGTTCGGGTCGGGTGGCTACGTCGACCCGGTCTCCACGTCGTGGGCGCCCGACAACGAGAACCAGTACATGGTCTCGATCGCCGTCGACCCGTCGGGCGCGCTGCCTCTCACCCAGAGCTCGGGTGGAGGCGACGTCGCGTTCGCCGTCGACCTCGGCGTCGGCCAGCGCGTGTTCTCGCAGGCCGTGGTCTCGGGCGGCGAGCTGTTCGTGACCTCGGACAACACCGACGTGAACGACTCGGGCTATGGCCTCGACGACGACACCGGCACGCTGACCCGGATCGTCCTCGCCACCGGCACGGTCGCCGATTCGCACACCATCCAGGCCGGCGCCGCGTCGGTCGACGCCAACGGCGGCCGGGTGTACAACCTCGACGACGGCAACGCGGTCTTGTCGGACTACACCAGCAACTGGGATGCGTCGGGCGAGAGCGTGGAGTTCTCGATGCTGTCCTCGAGCGGAGCAAAGCTTTGGCTACGCGTCGAGTGACACGGCGGCGGCGCGACCGCCGCATCGACCGCCGGCGTGGGTTCACGCTGATCGAGATCCTGGTGGCCCTGGTGATCACGGTGCTCGGGCTCATGGCGATCTCCGCCATGTACGTGGCCAACGCCCAGGGCACGTCGTACGCGCGCCATGCCACCGAGGCCAGCGTGCTGGCGGAGGATCAGCTCGAGATGATGCTGACCACCCCGAGCGCGAACCTGGTCGGCGGCTTCGATCAGGTCGACGAGCACGGCACCGCCGTCGCGTCGGGCGGGTTCACGCGCGTCTGGACGGTGGCGTGGGACGGCGATCTCGCGCGCATCTCGGTCACGGTGACGTGGCGCGAGGGTGACTCCGACCGCGAGCTGGTCTTCCGCACCTTGAGGGCCCGATGATGCGCATCCTCCGACGCGGACGCCGCCGCGCCATGGCCGGCTTCACGATGATCGAGCTCCTGATCTCGCTCGTCCTGGTCGCCGTCGTGGTCGGCCTGATGATGCAGGTCGCCGTCGTGATGCTGTCCGGCTTCAAGGAGCAGCGCGAGGCGCTCGAGCTGTCGCGCAACGCGCGCGCCGGTATCGAGCTCCTGACCGAGTCGGTGCGCAACGCCTCCGCCGGCGTCACGAGCGGCAACGTCCTCGACGCGGTCGGCTGCAACCCGGTCGTCGGCATCTCGGTGACCAACTACGACAACCAGCCCGACGAGATCGAGATGATCTACGCGTCGGGCGGCATCGTCACGTCGGCGCGCAACGACGTCACCAGCAGCACCACGACCCTCACCGTCGTCAACGCCAGCGGCATCCTCCCCGGCGACTTCGTGATCGTGGCCAACGGCACCGAAGGCCGGCTCTTGCCGATCACCAACGTGGGCTCGGCGGGCGTGACCACCGATCTCACGACGCAGACCAACCGTTGCACGGCCACGGCGCCGATGCCGTCGAGCGGCTTCGCGGCCGGCGCGCTCGTGGTGCGTGCGCGCTACGCCCGCCTCGCGGTCGAGGTCGATACCGACGGGGTGCCGATGCTGACCGTCGACCCCGACGGCGACGGCGTGCTGCCGTCGGAGATCCTGGCCGAAGGCGTGGAGGACATGCAGATCGCCATCGGCGTCGACCTCGACGGCGACAGCGCCATCCTCGACCTCGGCGACAACACCGACGAGTGGTTCTACAACGCGCCCGGTGACGGCAACCCGCCCGCCATCACCGGCGGCCAGTGGCGCGCGCTGCGCGTGACGATCACCGCGCGCGACCGCCTCGGCCGTGGCAGCTCGGCCCGCCCGGCCGCCGAAGATCGCGCCGCCGGATCGACCGACACGCACCGCCGCCGCACGCTTCGCACGCAGATCGAGATCCGCAACCTCGGGAGGGCCTTCTGATGCGCGCCGGACAACGCCATCGCCTGGGCCTGCGCTCGCGACGCCAGCGCGGCTCCGCGCTCATGACGTCGCTCATCATCCTGTCCGGTCTGCTCGTCGCGGCCGGCGCGTCGGTCTACTTGATGACGGCCGAGACCAAGTCGACCTCGTACACCGCCATGGCGCGTCGCTCGCTCTTCTGCGCCGAGGGCGGACTGGCAATGGCACGACCCATCGTCGCGGCGAACCACTCGTCGTGGGACGCGGTGCTCGACACCGATCCCACCAACGACCCTGCCTGGTACCCGATCACCGGTTACCTCGAGGCGAACGCGACCGGCACGCCCGACTTCACGGTGACGCTGAAGGACAACGACGACGAGCTGCCACCGCTCAACAACGACTCGAACTCCGACAACGACCTCATGGTGTTCCTCGTCTCGAAGTGCACGCGGTACCCCGAGCATCCGCGCACGGTGATGGAGCTCGTCGAGTACACGGCCGCCGGTCACATGTATCGGGACCAGTCCGGTCAGGGCGGCTTCGGCACCGGCAACACCAACTGATCGTTCTGATCTCGGCGTCCGGAGCGAGGTCATCCGAGGTAGGCGCGCGGTAGACAGAGCCGCGTCCCGTGTGCACGCTTACGAGTCGTGAGAGATAGCCCCATTTTCTGCAACCTCACCGTGCTCGGGTGACACAAACTGGAACCATGGCGCTGTTCCCGCTCGCTGCCATGCGGACTGACGTAGGCGTGGTCCGCGAGCGCAACGAGGATTCGGCCCACGTCGACGAGCGCGGGCGTTTCGTCATCGTCTGTGACGGTATGGGCGGACACGGCGCCGGCGACGTCGCCAGCCAGATGGCGGTCGCCCTCGTGCGCGACGCGATGGAAGAGGACGTGGCGTTGTTCACGGCGTACGCGCTCGACCCGACGGCCGACGGCCGCACCGCGCTCGCGGCGCAGATGCGGCGCGTCGTCGAGCACGTCAACCGCATGGTGTACGAGCGCAGCGAGCGCGAACCCGAGCTGCACCAGATGGGCTCGACGCTCGAGCTGGTCGTGGTGTGCGGCGAGGAGGCGTTCATCGCGCACGTCGGCGACAGCCGCACGTACCTGGTGCGTAATGGCCGCGTCGCGCAGCTCACGGTCGACCACACGGTGGCCGAGACGATGCGGCGCGCCGGCACGATCAACGCCGAAGAGGCGCGCGTGTCGCCGATGCGCAGCGTGCTGTCGAACGCGATCGGCGTGACGCCGACCGTCACGGTCGAGCTCCTCCGTATCGATCTCAAGCCCGGCGATCGGCTGCTGGTGTGCAGCGACGGCCTGCACGACTACTTCAGCCGCGAGGAGCTGGGCGCGCACCTGATCTCCGGTGACCTCGACGTCGCGCTCGCGCGCATGATCGATCACGCGAAGAAGGGCGGCGGCCACGACAACATCACGGGCGTCATCATCGAGGCCCGCACGCGGCCGTCGGCGACCGAGCCGCCTCTGCCGGCGGTCGATGGGTTCGAGGAGGAGCCGACCAACCCGGTGCCGGTTCCGCACGACACGGCGGTCCCGAGCCCGATCGGCGGCATCAGCGACGAGTCGCTCGCCCACATCATCGACCACACGCTGCGCGAGTCGAGCCGCCCGTACTCGATGGCCGAGATCGCCGCCAAGGCCGGCGACACGAATTAATTCCTGTTTCCTGTTTCTTGTTGTCTTGTCTGACTAGCGACTGCCGTACAGGACGCTGAGGTCCGTCGCCGTGAACGCCACCGGCGCCTCGTCCTGCCCCGGCACGCGCGCGCAACGGAACGCGTCGAGGAGCGCACCCGGCTCCCACGAGATCTCGCACGAGAGGCGCAAGCGCTGCGCGGCGAGGCCGGTGTCGAGCTGCACCAGCTGGTACTCGTACGTGATCATCTGCATCTCGGGGATGATGGGGCGGCCGCCGCCGGCGTTGCCCGACGCCTGACCGATGTAGGCCGCGATCTCGAGGATCGCCACGTGCGCGCCGTCGGGGAGCACCGAGAGCGCGAACGCGGTGTGCAGGTCAGCGGTCAGGCGGATCTCGCCGTCCTGGCCGGCCTCCTCGAGCGCCGTGGCGACCGCGCGCTCCTCGGTGTTGGGGAGCGCGAGCGTGTGCGGGTCGCTGCCGTCGAGGCCCATGTCGATGATCGAGAGGTGCGCGTCCGGCCCCTCGACGTGACCGGTCATCCACAGGCGCCCGCCGGCGATCGTGACGGCGCCGACGCCCGGCGCCGTGTAGAGCGTGCGCGGCGAAGCGCCGGGCGCGTCGATGGCGACGACCTCGTTGGCGCAGCTGACGTTGACGATGGCCGTCCCCGTCGCCGGATCGACCGTGAGGTCGCCGGCGCGCGACGCGAGCGGGATCGCCGCGGCGGCGGCCGGCGCATCGAGCGCGACCGAGACCACCGACGACGTTCCGCCGCAGAACAGCGAGTCGATGGGATCCTTGAGCACCCAGACCACGCCGCCGCCGATGCCGAGCGCGCCCGGACGATCGATGGCGACGAACGCGGGTGCGACCGGGGTGCCCTCGCGCAGCGCCTGCAGGTCGACGATGGAGAGCCCCTCCGGGGTCGCGCGGTGGCTGATGGCGGCCCAGCGGCCGTCGGCGGAGACGGCGAGCGCCGACGGCGCCGACGGCAACACCACCTCGCCGGAGAGCGCGGCGTGCGTCATCGTCGAGACCAGGCGCACCGAGGACGTGGTGACGACGACGACCTCGGCGCCGTCGGTCGTACCGGCGACCGCGCGCACGCCGGCGCCCACCGGCATCATGGTGACGTAGTCCTCGCCCGGCTCGCGCGTCGCATCGACGGTGACCAGCGCGTCGGCGCCGGCCAGGTACGCGAAGGGGCGGCGCACCGGGATGGTGACGCGGACCTCGGTGTCGTCGGAAACGTCGACCGCTTCGCGAGCGCGACCGAAACCGACGACGCGCCCGGCGGCGGCGGTGGCGCGCAGCTCGAACCACAGCTCGTCGCGCACGGGCACCTCGTCGAAGGCGAGCCCGGCGCCGCGCGCGGGTGCGGCGATGGTGGAGGCGTACACCTCGTCGCCGTCGGCGAGGCCGATCAGCGTCAGCTCGTCGGCGTCGCGCAGCGGATCGAGATCCTCGGCCGCCGGCGCCGACAGCTCGAGCCGCACGCGCCCGTCGTGGCACGCGCCGAGCGCGGCGAAGACCGCCACCGCGCCCACGAGCACCGGACCTGCGACGAACGCCCGCACCCTCCCAGTATCGCCCAGGAACCGCTCAGGACGGGCGGATTTGCACGTCGGCCATGACGCCGTAGTGGTCGCTGGCGCAGATGGCGTCGGCGCCGCTGCCGTCGCGCTCGGTGAGCACGACCTCGCAGCCGCGCACCGTGCCGCGCCCGTCCTTCTTGCGCGAGGTGACCAGCACGTAGTCGATGCGGCGATCGATGTCGAGCGAGCGCAGCGGACGCGTCTGTTCGTTCTCGCTCGACCAGGTCACGCCCCCGGAGTCGGCGACGTCGCCGTGCACGCGCAGCCACGCGTCCTGGAAGTGCGTGCGGCGGCCGGCCATCGCGCACAGCCCGCGCAGGAAGCGCATCTCGTCGCTGTCGGCCGTGGCGTTGAAGTCGCCGCACAGCACCTGCGGCGGGTCGTCGTTGCCGCGGCCGCACGCGCGCAGCGCGTCGTCGATCGCGATGACCTGCGCGGCGCGGGCCAGGCCGTCGTCGAGGCGGTAGTGGAGGTGCGTGGTGTGGAACCAGATCGGCCCGGCGGGCGTGTCGAGCTGCACCGAGAGCAGGAGGCGCGCCTCGGTCGGGCGGATCTCCGGCAGGCGCAGCGCGCGGCGCTCGCGCACCGGCCAGCGCGCGAGGATGGCGAGGCCCTCCTGCCCTCCCGGCCTGCCCGGGCCGAAGGCGCCGTCGGGCCACTGCATCGACACGCCGTACGTGACGTGCATCCCGAGCGCGAGCGCGATCACGTCGGCGGTGGTGCGGCCGCCGCGTCCGTCGAGCGGGCGCACCTCCTGGAGACACACCACGTCGGGCGCGAGCGCGGTGAGCTGGCGCGTGGCCAGCCCGAGGCGGCGATCGAGGGGGGCCTCGGTGCCCCAGAAGTTCAGCGTGACGACGCGGGCGGTCGTCGCCGCCGTCACACGCCGCCCCGGTACACGCAGTGCGAGGTGGGTGTCTCGGCCACGTGCAGCTCGACGAGCATCGGCAGTGACGGCTTCAGGCGGTCCCAGATCCACACGGCCAGCAGCTCGCTGGTGGGGTTCACGAGGCCTTCCATCTCGTTGAGCACGCGGTGGTCGAGCGCGTTCACGATGGGCAGGACGTGCTGGTCCATGTCCCCGAAGTCCATCACCCAGCCGAGCACGGGATCGATCTCGCCCTCGACGACGACCATCACCATGTAGCTGTGGCCGTGCATGCGAGCGCACTTGTGCCCCTCGGGGACCCGCGGCAGGAAGTGAGCGGCCTCGAATCGGTATTCGCGGTGAATGCGCGTCCGCATGCGACGGCACCCTACCGCACGAGGGCGTGCTACGAAAGATGCGCGCGAGGCATCGCGCTTTCAGTCGTAGATGGCCGTCCTTCCGCGTTTCACTGCCTGGGCCGAGCTCGATCGCCGGATCTGGACCCTGGCCTGGGCCCGCGCGGTCAACACGGTCGGCCTGTCGCTCGTGATGTCGTTCCTCGGCGTCTACGTGGTCGACGAGCGCGGGTACTCGGCGGCGCTCTACGGCGCGATCGCGCTGGGCGCCAACCTCACCCAGTCGATGACCAACGCGTGGGCCGGCGAGCTCTCCGATCGCATCGGCCGCCGGCCGATCATGGTCGGCTCGCTGGTGGTACGCGCGTTCGCGATCGCGCTCCTCGGCGTGCAGATCCTCCTGCACGCGCCGCTGTGGTCGCTGGCGCTCAACTTCGTGGCGAGCTCGGCGTTGCGCGGCTGCTTCGAGCCGGCGGCGTACGCGCTCGTCGCCGACATCGCGCGGCCCGATCAGCGCGTGCCCGCGTTCGGGCTGCAGCGCATGGGCATCAACCTGGGCTGGGCGGTCGGTCCCGCCGCCGGCGGCCTCCTCGCCGTGGTCATCCCGTACGGCGCGGTCTTCTTCTTCGCGGCAGCCGGCCTCCTCGCCGCGGCGTGGACCTGTCACGGCCTCGTCGATCCGCGCGAGAAGGGCGCGGGCAAACACCTCGAGCCGGTGCGCCTGCGTGACGCGTTCGCCGAGGCCATGACCCAGCCGCCGATGGTGGCGCTCCTGGTCGGATCGTTCCTGTTCTCGCTCGCGCACACGCAGATGTTCTCGGTGTTCGCGATCTACATGACCAAGGGGCTCGGGCTCGAGAAGGAAGAGCTCGGCCTCCTCTACACCATCAACGGCGCGCTCGTCTTGCTCATGCAGTGGCCCGCGCTCGGCGCGATCCGGCGCGTCGGCACCGGCGTGGCGCTGGTCAGCTCGTCGCTCGTGTTCGCGTGCGGCTTCGGGCTCATCGGAGCCGCAGATGGCTTCGCGGGCGGCGCGATCGCCATCGCCGTCATCACGCTCGCCGAGGTGCTGTTCGCGCCCGCGCACCAGGCCGCCGCCGCCGAGAGCGGCGACGCCGCGCGCCTCGGGAAGTCGTTCGGCCTCGTCGGCTTCGTGCAGATGCTGGGCGTCGCATTCGGTCCGCTCGTCGGCGGCGCGCTCTTCGATGAGATCGGACACCATCACATGTGGATGTGGGGCGCGGTCTCCGGCGTCTGTCTCGCGCTCGCGGTGACGTTCGTGATCTATGCACGCCTGGCATCGACCATGCACTCGCTCCGCGCAGGAGCGAAACATGGACGTCTATCAACTTGATGAGAGGCCTGCGGTCGAGTTCACCGAGCGCGAGGCGCGCGGCGTGCGGCTCGCCCAGGGCCTTGGTCTCTTCAGCATCGGGCTCGGGCTCACCGAGCTCGTCGTGCCGCGCGCCCTCGGCGCGGTGATCGGAACGCCGGGAAGCGGCACCAAGATCATGCGGGCATTCGGCGCTCGCGAGCTGACCAGCGGCGTGAGCCTGCTCGTCAGTCGCGATCCGGTGCGCGCCCTCGACGCCCGCATCGCGGGCGACTTCCTCGATCTCGTCGCGCTCGGCATCGCGTTCGTGCGCCCGCAGAGCGGCCGGAAGCGCCTGATGCTGGCCGCCGGCGCGGTGCTCGGCGCGACGGTGCTCGACATCATCGCGCGCAAGCGCCTGGCCGCCGATCCCAACCGCGCGATCCGCGTCGGTCAGCGCACGCGCATCGGCAAGGCCGTGACGATCGATGCCGAGCCCGATCAGATCTACACCTTCTGGCGTGGGCTCGAGGATCTGCCCAGCATCTTCCCCAACCTCGGATCCGTCGAGATGATCGACGACGAGCGCTCGCGCTGGACCGCGAGCGGCCCCGGGGGGACGAAGCTCACCTGGGAATCGCAGCTCATCGATGACGAGCCGGGCCGGCTGCTGGCGTGGACGACCGACGGAGGTCCGTTCCAGTCTGACGGCGTCGTGCACTTCCTGCCGGCGCCGGGCGGACGCGGCACCGAGGTCGCCGTCGAGATGGAATATCACGTCGTCGGCGGTGGTCTCGGACGGGCGGCCGCCCTCGGGATGGGCATGGAGCCCGGCGTCGAGCTCGAGAAGGGCCTGCGGCGCCTGAAGCAGCTCTTCGAGCTGGGCGAGATCATGGATGCGCGATCGTCGACGAAGAAAGGCAGCGTGTGATGCGGGCCAATTGCTGGATGGGCAAGAAGAAGCTCTCGGTCGAGAACGTGCCCGATCCGTCGATCGTCATGGCGCAGGACGCGATCATCAAGGTCACGTCGACGGCGATCTGCGGCTCGGACCTGCACCTCTACAACGGCTTCATGCCGACCATGGAGAAGGGTGACGTGCTCGGTCACGAGTTCATGGGCGAGGTCGTCGAGGTCGGCCCCGACGTGCGCACCCTGGCCGTGGGCGATCGTGTCGTCGTCCCCTTCCCCATCGCGTGCGGTCGCTGCGCGTCGTGCAAGGCCGGGCTCACGTCGCTGTGCGAGAACTCGAACCCCAACGCTCACATCGCCGAGAAGATGATGGGGCACTCGCCCGCGGGCGTGTTCGGCTACTCGCACATGCTCGGCGGCTTCGCCGGTGGCCAGGCCGAATACGTGCGCGTGCCGTTCGCCGACATCGGCCCGATGAAGGTGCCGGAGCGGCTGTCGGACGAGCAGGTGCTGTTCCTGACCGACATCTTCCCGACCGGCTACATGGGCGCGGAGATGTGCAACATCCAGCGCGGCGACGTGGTCGCCGTCTGGGGTTGCGGACCGGTGGGCCAGTTCGCGATCGCCAGCGCGAAGCTCCTGGGCGCCGAGCGCGTGATCGCGATCGACCGCTTCCCCTATCGGCTCGAGATGGCCAAGAACGGCGCCGGCGCCGACGAGGTCCTCAACTACGACGAGGTCGACGTGCTCGACGCGCTGAAGCTCTTGACGGGCGGACGCGGCCCCGACGCGTGCATCGACGCCGTCGGCATGGAGGCCCACGGCCACGGCGCGCTGTTCGCGATGGACCGGATCAAGCAGACGCTCAAGATGGAGATCGATCGCCCGATCGCGCTGCGCCAGGCGATCATGGCGTGCAAGAACGGGGGCACGGTCTCCGTGGTCGGCGTGTACGGCGGGTTCATCGATCAGTTCCCGATGGGATCGTTCATGAACCGCTCGCTCACGCTGCGCACCGGGCAGTGCCACGTGCATCGCTACCTGCGGCCGCTGCTCGAGCACATCGAGGCCGGCAACATCGACCCCAGCTTCATCATCACGCACCGCATGAAGCTCGACGAGGCGCCGGCGGCGTTCGACATGTTCATGCACAAGAACGACGAGTGCATGAAGGTCGTGCTGTCGGTCTAGTTCCGTGACTGGTCGTGACGCTCACGACGCGCCGCGGCGCGTGTCACTCGACGTCCGACGGAATCCGCCCCACGCCGCGGCGAACGCGGTTAGCCTGCGAGGGATGAGGGTCACCGACAGTGTGCTGTGCGCCGCGGGCGTCGTCGGGCTCGGGCTCGCCGCGTGCGGCGGCGACGATGGCGGCGGCGGGAATCCCGACGCGGCGCTGCCCGCGTGGGATCGCGGCTTGCCGCCGTCGAGCGTGATGGGCTCCCACCGCGGGCTCCAGGCGGCGCGCGGCATCATCCACCTGCACTCCCCGTACTCGCACGACGCGTGCGACGGCGATCCGCGCCCCGGCGGCGTGGTCGACGAGGCGTGCCTCGCCGATCTGCGCGCCGCGCTCTGCGACACGCGCCAGGACTACGCCGCGCTCACCGATCACGACGACGCGATGGCCGACCAGAGCTTCGAGGATCTGTTCGTGCGCCGCGGCGGCGACACGCTGATCATGGGGACCGACGGGCCCATCGCCAACCGCATGATGTGCCCCGACGGCCCCGGCGCGCTCGTCACGGTCGGCGGCGAGAACCCGCTGATGCCGATCATGCTCGACCGCCACGTCACGGGCACGGTGCAGGAGCGGCACGACATCTACAACGGCGAGAGCGTCGTGGCGATCACCGCCATGCGCGACGCCGGCGCCACGCTCTGGGTCCCACACACGGAGCAGCGCACGACCGCCGAGCTGATGATGATCGCGCCCGACGGCATCGAGATCTATCAGCTCCACGCCAACCTCGATCCCGACATCCGCGCCGAGCACCTCGGCCTGCCCGCGGCCGGCGCGATCCAGGCGGTCGCCGAGTTCGCCGACACCAACCCGGGCGGCCCCGAGCCCGACCTCGCGCTGCTCTCGTTCCTCGCGCCCAACACGCCGTCGCTCGCGCGCTGGGACGAGCTGCTCGGCATGGGCCGCCGCGTCTCGGGCTCGGGCGGCACCGACGCGCACCAGAACGCGTTGCCCATCCTGCTCAAGGACGGCGAGCGCGGCGACTCGTACCGGCGCATGCTGCGCTGGTTCTCGAACGTCGCGCTGGTCTCCGACCGCGCCGACATCGGGCAGATCGAGTACGCGCTCCGCAATGGCCGCATGTACGTCGCGTTCGAGATCATGGGCACGCCGGTCGGCTTCGACGTCAGCGCCACGGCCGGCGCGACCACGTTCGAGCTGGGCGGCACGTTCGCGCCGACCGCCGGCGCGACCCTGAACGTCACCGTGCCGACGATCCACGAGCTCCCGGCCGACCTGCCCGCCCCCGAGATCCGGGCTCGCATCATCCGGGTGACGGCGTCGGGAGCGACCGAGGTGGCCTCCGGAGCCGGTCCGACCCTGTCGACACCGCTCGACACCGTCGGCGCCTACCGCGTGGAAGTGCTCATCAAGCCACACCACTGGGGCCCCTACCTGCGACAGCTGGGCACCGCGTACGCCGATCAGGAGCTCCCCTGGATCTACGCCAGCCCGTTTTATGTAGTCCCCTGATCGCGGGCGCCGCGCTACGATCGCGACGTGCGCGCCGGCATCGCGGCCATCGGCCTGGCTTCCGCTGCCCTCCTCGGCAGCGCGGGCTGCTTCACGTCGGCCGGCAGCGAGACGTGCCGCACCGATCGCGACTGCGGCGACCTCGTGTGCACGCGGGTCGGCGAGTGCGCCAGCTCGGGCGCGGTCTATGCGCTGCGCGTGGAGTGGACCGTGCGAGGCCAGACCACCGATGCCGCCGGTGCGTGCGACGGGGTCGGTGACCTCGAGCTCGCCGTGTCGGACCCGACCACCGGCGGCCAGCACGCCGTGCGGCCGGTGCCCTGCATCGCGGGCTCGTTCTTCTTCGACAAGCTGCCGGTGGGCTACACCGAGGTGACGATCACCGCGTACAGCGCGGGCGGCTCGTTCCTCGATTCGAGCCGTGGATCCGCGGTGGGCGCAAGCGGCGTCGTGCGCCTCGCGTTGCTTCCGTAGCGCTGCGTCGCGTCGCGATACCGTCGCGATACCGTCGCGAAAAGCAACATGGTTTCGGCGCACGTGGAGTAGCGGGCCGCGGGGCGTCTGGCTATGGTCCGAGTCCTCATGAAGACACCCGAGTTGGCGCGGGTCGAGGCCGATGACGAGGCCCCGGCGACCACCGTGGAAGAGCTAGCGCCGCTCTATCGCCAGATGCTCGCCATCCGGCGCCTCGAGGAGGCGTCGGCCAAGGCGTACTCGCAGGGCAAGATCGGCGGCTTCCTCCACCTGATCATCGGGCAGGAAGCCGTGTGCACGGGCGCGATCGCCGCGCTCAAGCCGGAAGACTACGTGGTCGCGACCTATCGCGAGCACGGCCACGCCTACGCCAAGGGCGTCGCGGCGCGGCCCATCATGGCCGAGCTCTACGGCAAGAAGACCGGCCTCGTGAAGGGGCTGGGCGGATCGATGCACCTGTTCGATCGCGCCACCAACTTCCTCGGCGGCTACGGCATCGTCGGCGGCCACGTGCCGATCGCAGCGGGCGCGGCGTTCGCGTCGAAGTATCGCGGCGACGGTCGCGTGACCCTGTGCTTCTTCGGCGAGGGCGCGTCGACGATCGGCGGGTTCGCCGAGGGGCTCTCGCTCGCGGCGCTGTGGAAGCTGCCCGTGGTCCTCATCTGCGAGAACAACCAGTACTCGATGGGCACCCCGCTCTACCGCTCGCTCGCGGTCGAGGACGTGTCGCTGCGCGCGCTCGCCCACGGCATGCCGCGCGATCGCTTCGACGGTGACGACGTCATCAAGGTGAAGCGCCGCATCGGCGAGGCGGTGCAGCGTGCGCGCGAGACCGGCGAGCCCACGCTGGTCGAGGTCATCACGTACCGCTTCCGCGGACACTCGATGAGCGACCCCGGCCTGTACCGGACGAAGGACGAGGTCGAGGAGTGGCGGCGGCGCGATCCGCTCAACCGCTGCCGCGCGCGGCTCGTCGAGGTCGGGATGGCGGAGGACAAGATCGTCGCGCTCGAGGACGACGTGAAGCTCGAGATCGAGGACGCGGTGAAGTTCGCCGAGGACAGCCCCGCCGCCGACGACTACAAGTCGTACGTGGAGAAGGTGTAGCCATGCCGGTCATCAGCATGCGCGAGGCGCTCAACCAGGCGATGCGCGAGGAGATGGAGCGCGACGCGAGCGTCTTCATCATGGGTGAGGAGGTCGGGCACTACAACGGCGCCTACAAGGTCACGCAGGGCCTCTTGCAGCGCTTCAGCGAGCGGCGTGTCGTCGACGCGCCGATCGCGGAGATGGGCTTCGCGGGCATCGGCGTGGGCGCCGCGATGGTCGGCCTGCGGCCGATCATCGAGTTCATGACGTTCAACTTCTCGCTGGTCGCGATCGATCAGATCATCAACAACGCCGCCAAGATCTTCCCGATGAGCGGCGGGCAGTACAACATCCCGATGGTGTTCCGCGGCCCGAGCGGGCCGGCGGTGCAGGTCGGGTCGCAGCACTCGCAGGCGCTGGAGTCGTTCTTCGCGCACGTGCCGGGGCTGAAGGTCGTGCTGCCGTCGACGGCGTACGACGCCAAGGGTCTCCTGAAGACCGCGATCCGCGACGACAACCCGGTCGTGTTCATGGAGGGCGAGACCCTCTACGGCATGACCGGCGAGGTGCCGGCGGAGGAGTACACGATCCCGCTCGGTGTCGGCGACGTGAAGCGCGAGGGCCAGCACGTGACGCTGGTGGCGTGGTCGCGCATGGTGCACACGTGCCTCGATGCGGCGAAGGTGCTGGCCAAGGACGGCGTCGAGGCCGAGGTCGTGGACCCGCGCACGCTGCGGCCGCTCGATCACGCGATCATCTGCGACAGCGTGAAGAAGACCGGGCGCTGCGTGATCGTCGAGGTCGGCTGGCCGGTGGCCGGGTTCGGCGCGGAGATCGCGTATCGCGTGCAGCGTGAATGTCTCGACCATCTGGACGCGCCGATCGAGCGAGTGTGCTCCGACGACGTGCCGATGCCGTACGCCAAGAACCTCGAGGACGAGGTGCAGCCGCAGGTGAAGGATGTCGTCGCGGCGGTGCGGCGGGCTCTGTATCTCGATTAGGCACGACAGGAGAGACCCAGATGGCTCAGATCATCGGTTTGCCGAAGCTCTCGCCCACGATGGAAGAGGGCGTGCTGGTGCGTTGGGTGAAGAAGGAAGGCGACAAGGTCTCGCCGGGCGATCTCGTGGCCGAGGTCGAGACCGACAAGGCCAACATGGACTTCAACATCGAGGACGACGGCGTCCTGTTGAAGCTGCTGGTGAAGGAAGGCGACACCGTCAAGCTCGGTGCGCCGGTCGCCATCCTGGGCAAGGCGGGCGAGGATGTCGCCGAGCTGGTGAAGCGCGCGGCCGGGATGACGGCCGACGGCGGCGGTGGCGGCGGTGGGAATGGCGCGGCGGCGGCGCCAGCTGCTGCTGCTGCGGTGGCGGCCGAGCCGAAGGATGCCGCGCCGAAGTCCGAGCGCGCGCCTGCCGAGGCTCCGGCGGCGGCGAAGCAGACGCCCGCGCAGAAGACGCCGGCTCCGAAGGGTGATGCGGCGCCGGCATTGGAGGCAGCGTCGGCGCCGAAGGCCGAGGCTGCGAAGGCGCCGAGTGGCGGCAAGCTGCTCGCGTCGCCGCTCGCGAAGAGCCTGGCGATCGAGCTGGGGATCGATCTCCGCCTCATCTCCGGCTCGGGCCCCGGTGGACGCATCGTCGAGCGTGACGTGCGAGCAGCGGCCGAGGCCGGAAGATCTGGATCTGGATCTGGATCCGGGCCTGAGGCCCGAAGCCTGAAGCCTGAGGCCTCGTCGGCGGCGGAGCCGGAGACGGCCATGGTCAAGGCGCCGGCGCCCGCGCCGGTGACGCCCGTCCTGTACGGCGATCAGCCCGGCGACTACGTCGACGTGCCCGCGAGCAACATGCGCAAGCGCATCGCGTCGCGGCTCACCGAGGCCAAGCGCGACGTCCCGCACTTCTATCTGATGCGGAAGTTCGACGTGGAGCCGCTCATGGCGTTCCGCGGCCGGCTGAACGCGCTGCTCGGCGACCGCGGCAAGGTGTCGGTAAACGATCTCATCGTGAAGGCGGTCGCGCTCGCGCTGCGGCGCGTGCCCGATTGCAACGCGAGCTGGCAGGGCGACGCGATCCGGAAGTTCCGGCGCGTGCACGTCGGCGTCGCGGTCGCGATCGAGGACGGGCTGGTGACCCCGGTGGTGCGCGACGCGGATCTGAAGGGCATCGGCGTCATCGCCGCCGAGATCCAGGACCTCGCCAAGCGCGCCAAGGAGCGCCACCTGAAGGCCCACGAGATCACCGGATCGACCTTCACGGTGTCGAACCTCGGCATGTTCCAGATCGAGCGCTTCACGGCGGTCATCAATCCGCCCGAGGGCGGCATCCTCGCGATCGGCGGCGTGATCGAGGAGCCGGTCGTGAAAGACGGGCAGATCGTCGTCGGCAAGCGCATGACGGTGACGATGTCGTGCGACCACCGCGTCATCGACGGCGCGCTCGGCGCCAAGTTCCTGGCGATCCTCGTCGAGCAGCTCGAGCACCCGGAGTCGCTGGCCCTATGAGTGAACCGAACGACAAGGACGTCCTCGATGTCGTGGTCATCGGGTCGGGCCCCGGCGGCTACGTGGCCGCGATCCGCGCGGCGCAGCTGGGCCTCAAGACCGCGTGCGTCGAGAAGGCGGAGCTTGGCGGCATCTGCCTCAACTGGGGCTGCATCCCGACCAAGGCCCTGCTCAAGACCGCCGAGGTCTTCGAGCTGTTCCATCGGGCCAAGGAGTTCGGCCTCGCGGTCGACAACGCGCGCGTCGACTTCCCCGCGGTGGTGCAGCGCAGCCGTGACGTCTCCGCGAAGATCTCGAAGGGCGTCGCGTTCCTCCTGCGCAAGAACAAGATCGAGCACGTCGCGGGGACGGCGACCTTGCAGGCGCGCAGCGGCGCGTGGCAGCCGCACCAGGTGTCGGTGGAGCTCGCCGGCGGCGGCTCGCGCGTGCTGAAGACCAAGAACGTCATCATCGCGACGGGCGCGCGGGCGCGCGCGCTGCCGGGCATGACGCTCGACGGCGAGCGCATCATCGAGTACCGCAAGGCGATGACGCTGCCGGCGCAGCCGAAGTCGATGATCGTGATCGGCGCCGGCGCCATCGGCGTCGAGTTCGCGTCGTTCTACAAGACGCTCGGCACCGACGTCACGATCGTCGAGTACCTGCCGCGCCTCGTGCCCAACGAGGACGGCGAGGTCTCGACCGAGCTCAAGAAGGCGTTCGAGCGGAAGGGCATGAAGCTCTTCCTCGGCCACAAAGTCACGTCGGCGAAGAACGCGGGCGACCGCGCGGTCGTGACCGTGGAGCCCGCCGCCGGCGGCGAAGCGAAGACCCTCGAGGCAGAGGTCTTGCTGTGCGCGGTGGGCATCTCGCCCAACACCGAGGGCCTCGGCCTCGACGCGCACAAGGTCGCGCTCGACCGCGGCTTCATCAAGGTCGACGAGCGCCTCTCGTGCGGCGAGGGCCTGTACGCCATCGGCGACGTCATCGGCCGCGGCCTGGCGCACACCGCGTCGGCGGAAGGCGTGTACGTCGCCGAGCAGATCGCCGGTCACAAGACGCAGCCCGTCGACTACACCGCGATCCCCGCGTGTACGTACTGCCACCCGGAGATCGCATCGGTGGGCCTGACCGAGGACAAGGCGAAGGCCGCCGGCATCCCGATCAAGGTCGGCCGCTTCCCGTTCCGCCCGCTCGGCAAGACCCTCGCGGCGAGCGAGTACCCGGGCTTCGTGAAGGTGGTCTGGCACGCCGAGACCGGCGCGCTCGTCGGCGCGCACATGATCGGCCCCGCCGTGACCGACCTGATCGCCGAATTGACGCTCGCGAAGACGACCGAGGTCAACGTCGACTCGCTCGTCTACACCGTCCACGCGCACCCGACCTTCGCCGAGGCCATCAAGGAAGCCAGCGAAGACGCGATGGGCCACGCGATTCACCTGTAGCCGCGCGCCGCAGCCGCAGCCGCGGCTCGTTCGATCCCGCGTCGCGCGATCAGTGGTGGCCGGGGCCGTGCGGGTGCGAGTGGCAGACGCGCTTGTGGTGCTTGCCGCCGCGATCGTGGCAGTGGTCGTGGCGATGGCTCGAGGGGTGGCCGCCGCCCGAGCGGTACGCGGGGCCGGTGCGCACGACGCACGCCGAGGCGAAGGTCAGCGAGAGCAAGGCGATCGTTAGTCTCATGGTGTCCTCCCGGCCCCGATCATACCTGCTCGCGCGAGCGCGTGCTCGACGCAGCGCTCCACGACGCGCTCGACGTCCGACGGTGTGAGACGTGATCCGACACCGCGCGGCGAGCCTCCCACGTTGTCGGCACCGCCCCACCGATGTGGATCGTCCTCGGAAATTCCCTCGGCCGCGTTGAGCGCGTCGAGGATCTCGCGCACGGGGAACCAGGTGATGTACTCGGAGCGGCGCCACAGCGAGTAGGTGTAGCGGTCGCCGGTGCGCGCGCTCAGCTCGACGGCGGCGCGACAGCCCGCCGCGATCATGCGTTCGCGCGCCTGCATGCGATCGACCTCGCACAGCCACCACTCGTTGCCGCCCAGGCGCGCGAAGTTGCCCTCGAGCGGCACCTGCTCGGCGCGCCCGATGACGAACTGGTCGATGCGCAGGTGCACGTCGCCGATCACCTGGCGCATGTCCGACGCCGACATGCCGGCCAGCCGCGGCCGCGCCCGCGCGTACGGATCGAACACCCAGCGCACCTCGCCCATCAGCTCGCGCTCGTGCGGCAGCGGGAAGGTCCCGCTCGACGAGTCGAGCAGGTCCTCGATCTGCGTGAGCTTGCGCACCAGCGGCTCGGCCGCACGGTCGGGGTTCAGCAGGATCCACGTCGACAGACAGACGTCCTGATCGCAGTCGTTCACCCACAGCACCGCGCGCCGCTTGCCGCCGCTGCGAAACAGCTCGTACAGCCCGAGCAGCACCGCGCGCCGCGACTGCTCGCACGTCGCGATCGTGCAGCTCCGGTCCACCGCCTCGTGGTGGTTGAAGTTGCGGAACGGCCCGTCCTCGCGCACGACGAGGAACGGCTCGCCGTGCACGTACCCGTCGAGCCCGATCGAGTACGGCGGATGCGATCCGAGGAAGTCGGCCCGGGACTGCGCGGGGCCAGGCCGGACGTTCAGCTCGATCACACGCCGATAGTACCGCGCCGACCGCGCGCCCCGCGGCGCCTCACGCGCGCGCCCGGGCGGCGTTGTCGGCGATCGCGGTGACCATCTCGTGCCACATGCCGGGCGGCATGTGGTGGCCCATGCCCTTCACGATGTGGAGGCGCGCGCCCGGGATGGCGCGAGCGGTGGCCTTGCCGGCGGACACCGAGATGAGCGGGTCCTCGGAGCCGTGGAACACGAGCGTCGGCACGCGCAGGCGCGCCAGGTTCTTCACGCGGCTGCCCGACGCGCAGATGGCGGCGAAGTGGCGCAGGAACCCCCTGGGGTTCGAGCCGCGCTCGAAGGCCAGCCGCCCGAGGCGGCGCAGCGAGTCGGCGTCGGGCGCGAAGCGCGAGCCGCCGAGCGCCGTGAACACCTTCACGGCGTGGTCGCCGGCGGCCTCGATGGTCCGCGGCGGGGGCGAGAACAGCGTCTTCAACCCGCGCGGGCGCGTGCTGAGCAGGTAGCGGCGCGAGCCGGGCGCCGACATGATCGAGGTCAGCGACAGCACGCGCGACGGGTGCTCGATCGCGATGTGCTGCGCGATCATGCCGCCCATCGAACAGCCGACGACGTGCGCGCGCTCGATCGCCAGGTGCGAGAGCAACGCCATCGCGTCGCGCGCCATGTCGGAGAGCGTGTACGGCGCGTCGACGTGCAGCCCCGCGAGCCGCCGCAGCATGGTCTGGCGCAGCGGCGGCACCGGCAGGTGGTTCAGCCGCGACGACTGCCCGATGTCGCGGTGATCGAAGCGGATGACCTTGAAGCCCTTCGCCGCGAGCTGCGCGCACAGACGGTCATCCCAGAAGATGCGCTGCGCGCCGATGCCCATGATCAGCAACAGCGGCTCGCCCTCGCCCATCACGTCGTACGTCACATCGACGCCGGCGGCCACGCGCGCCGTGCCCGTGGTCCACTGCGACGGCGGTGTGGTCGTCGGGGCGCTCGCGGTCGACAGGTCGCTCATGGCGACGAGGATCCGCTGGCGCTGCCGTCACCGCCACCACCACCGCCACCTCCCTGGCCCGCGAAAGGATCTTTGATCTTGATGACGGGCTCGTCGCTGCTGCCACTCGCCGAGCCGGAGCCGCTGGCTGCCGAGCTTCCCGACGCCGAGCCACCGCCCGGGGGCTTGCCGCCCGGCTTCCCGCCGGGCTTGCCGCCCGGCTTGCTCGAGCCGCTGCTCGCGCCGGAGCCGTCGGGCATGGTCACGGGGCCGTCGCCGCCCGACGCGACGTCGGAGCCGCCCGACGACCCCGTCCCCGGCCGAACGCCCGGTCGCCCCTTCTGCGGCACGACCTCGACCACCGCCGCCGACGCCGCGCCACCCGCCGCGACCTTCAGGAGCTCGGCGGTGTACGCGACATCCTCGTCGGGGATGAGCTCGATCATCTTCCCGCCGTGATTCGCCAGCGAGAAGCTGAAGCGCCGCGGCTCGCGCGAGCCCGGCAGCACGACGTCGAACGGCGTCTTGCCGACGACCTGGTTGGTCGTCATGTCCGTGATGTCCGCGCCGGGCGGCACGCTGCTCAGCTTGATCGTCACCTGCGCCGGCAGGGGCGCGAGCTCGCCGCCACCCACCGCCGCATCGACGACGACCAGCGGCGCGACCGGCGCCGTCGCCTTCTTCCCACCCAGGGCCACGGCTGCCACCGCGATGCCACCACCCAGCACCAGCGCGCCCGCGACCAGCCACGGCCACATCGGCTTGGCCGGCGGCGGCAACGGCATGTCGTCGACGGGCACCGACAGGTTGCCCTTCCACTCGGTCTTGTTGCGCATCCCGGGCGGCCGCGACTCGATCCGCGGCACGCGCACCTCGCCGACCGGCTGCGCCGCCTCGCCGTGCAGCGCGCGGATCGCGTTGGCCATCTCGTCGACGGTCTGCCAGCGCTCGTTCCGGCTCTTGGCCAGCGCCTTCATCACGATGTACTCGAGCTCGACCGGCGCGCCGATGCCCTGCAGGAGCGGCGCGCCCATCGGCGGCGGCGGCTCCGTCAGGTGCAGGCTCAGGATGCCCATGAAGTTCTCGGCCTCGAACGGCACGCGCCCGGTGCAGAGCTGATAGAGGATGCAGCCCATGGCGTACACGTCGACGCGATGGTCGACGTTCTCGCCGCGCGCCTGCTCCGGCGACATGTACTCGGGCGTGCCGAACAACATGCCGGTGCGCGTGAGCTTGCGATCGCCCTCGCTCACCTCGGTCAGCTTGGCGATGCCGAAGTCGAGCAGCTTGACGAAGTCCTTGTGACCGAGCCAGTCGACGAGATAGATGTTCTCGGGCTTGAGGTCGCGGTGGACGATGCCCTGCGCATGCGCCGCCGACAGCGCCGCGCAGATCTGCAGGAAGATCTTCCGGCTGCGATCCCACGGCAGCCGTGACTTCGCGAGGCGCGCGCGCGCGATCTCCTCGTGCAGGTCGTGCCCGTTGAGGAGCTCCATCGCGAAGAAGACCAGGTTCTCGCCCGCCGTCCCGAAATCCGAGATGTCGATGACGTTCTCGTGGCGGATGCGCGAGGCGGCCTTGGCCTCCTGCATGAAGCGCTCGACCAGGTCGGGCTTGCGCGCGAACTCGCCGTGCAGGACCTTGAGCGCGACCGCCTTCTCGAGGACGGTGTGCTGCGCGAGGTAGACCGCGCCCATGCCGCCCTCGCCCAGCTTCTTCTGGACCAGGTAGCGGCCGGCCATCACCTGACCGATGAGCGGATCGGGCGGGGGCACATACGCCGACGGCGGCGGCTGCGCGGGCAAGACGCCCTGGCTTGGCGCGGTCGAGTCGGACCACGTCGGCGCTCCCGTCGTGACCGGCGCCGGCGTGCGCGGCGCCATGCTGGGCATGGTGCCCAGCTGGGTCTTCTTCTCGTCCGACACTGGCCCCTAGAGTAGCACTACTTACCCGAGACCCTGGCTTCCTCTTCGGCCAGCGGAATGGCCCGGATCATCGCCGAGCAGACGTGCTGCACGTAGTCGATGCGGACGGTGCGGTCGACGGGATTGGCGGGTACGGCGCCGAGCCCCTTGGCGCTGGTCACGACCGCGAAGTCGTTGTCGGGGCGGATCTGCTGGCGCAGCAGATAGTGAAGCGTCTCCAGGATCTCGCGGCGCAGCGCGCGGCTCGGTTGCCGGTGGTACTCGCCGAGCAGGTACGTCGAGATGCGCGCCTCGGTGTGCGACCCGGCCGGCGTGTTCTGCGGCATCACGAACGGCGTCATGATGTGCGACCCGACGAGGTCCCACTGATCGGGACGCTCGCCGGGGTGCGGCTGGCTCTCGCCCCAGAAGCGGGCCAGGCCGTTACAGAAGTCGAGCCACGCCGCCTTCTTCGTGTACGTGCGCCCGAGCGACTCCGCGCTGATGCACGTCCAGTGCTCCTCGCCGTAGAGCATCCCGCCGATGAAGAAGTCGTACCAGCCGACGAGCCAGTCGATCGCCTTCTCGCTCGCCTTGGCGTAGCGCTCGTCCTTGGTGACCTCGTACATGCGCGCGAGCGCGAGGGCGGCCTCGCCCGAGAAGTAGAGGTCCATCGCCTTGTCGTCGACGATCTGCTTCTTCACGTTGTAGCGGTGGCGGAAGGAGCCGTCGGGCCGCTGCATCCACAGCATCCAGTTGGAGAGCTTGGTGGCGATCGCGAGGTAGCGCGTGTCACCGGTGGCGCGGTGGTACTCGGCGAGCGCGACCACGCCGAGCGCGGTCGAGCCGAGGTTGGTCCACTCGGCGCCCTTGTCGATCACGCACTCGAGCTCGGTGCCGTCGGGGAGCGTGCGCGCGCAGCCGCCGGCGAGCACCAGCTCGTTCATGTGAGCGAACGCGCGCTCGATCGGCTCGCGCAGCCACTCCTCCTTCGTGATGCGATAGATCTCGGAGAGGAAGTACGTCGTCCCGAAGTGGCGCGGCAGGCTGTACGGGCCGGCGCGCAGCGGGTCGGTCGCCTGGCCGCTGGTGAGGTTCTGCTCGTAGATGTAGCGGCCGTTGGGGCCGAGGTGCTCGACCAGGTAGCGCGCGCCCTCGAGCGCGGCGGTGCGCAGCGTCTGCGGCGTGACCGGCGGCCCGTCGGGGAGGCCGCGATAGAGCGCGAGCGGCGGCTGCGCGCGGTCGGCGGCCTCGACGAACGCGTCGGTGCGGAAGCGGAAGTAGCGGCGCGGGCGCTTGCCCCAGTCGGACCATTTGATCGCGACGCGCGTGGCGAGGATCTGATCGGCCTTCGCGAACTCGACGCCCATGCCGACCTCGGGCATGAGCGACGTGAGCGGCTTCTTGGCCAGGAGCCCCATGAGGAACATCTCGTCGGGCATGAGCAACGAGCGCACGGCCTTGTCGTCGGCGAGCGTGACGCCCAGGCCCTCGACGCCGGGGTGTAGCGCGACCAGCTGGAGCACCGGATGGTCGCGCTCGATCGGGCCGCGACCGACGACGACGTCGACCTTGATCTCGGCGGCGGCGCGCTGCGCGGGGTCGAGCCGGACGATGGCCGGGTGATGGCCCATGAGCTCGGCGGCGGTCTTCGTCGCGTGCGCGATCGTCGGGCCGTAGCCGTCGAGGCGCGCGATCATGCGGCCCTCGAGCATGACGGTCGCGGCGACCGGGCCCTCGTGCGGGAGGCGGCGCGCCAGCTCGCGATGTTGCGGATCGATGATGCCCTTGCCCTCGAGGCCGCTGCGCAACGTCGCGACGACTGCGGCGCGCGCGTCGGCGCCGAGGCGCGGCGGGACGTGGATGCGCCACGTGCCGTAGACCTGCGAGACGATGGCGAGGAACACCAGCGACGGCAGCGTCCAGACCGCGGCGAGCGCGAGGGCTCGTCGGCGGGTCATGGTCACGCCGCCGCCTTCCAGAGCGGCGTCAGCCCGAAGGCGCGACGTCCGCTGCGCGTCATCGCCCACTTGAGCTGGAGCGCGGGGAGCGTGGCGGCGAACTGCACCACGAACGCGGTCGAGAGGACGGCGCCGGAGGCGGCGGCCTTGCCGAACGCGCCGTACACGCCCGAGAGATACGACGCGGTGACGAGGAGGAGGATGATGAACGCGACGGTCCAGAGCAGCATGCCGGTGCCACCCACCACCGTCGCGAGCCAGCCCCACTTGCCGCGGACGAGCGTGCCCGCCGCCATCACGACCGTGCAGAACGGCAGGATGTAGAGGATGGCGCGCGCCCAGCCGAAGCGGTTCTGCACCAGCTCGCTGAACGCCCAGACGTAACCGATCGTGAAGATCAGATCCGCGCCGGCGTAGATCCAGCGGCGCGAGTCCTTGCCGGGAACGAGCTTGGTTGCAGGCTTCGACGCGCGACTGCCCTTCTTGGCCATCGCCCGGACGCTAACACGGTCACTCCACGGTCACTGCACGGTCAGCGTGTATCCGCCGGTCGCGCCGTTGTACCCGAGCACCTCGACGGTGCCACCGGCCGGGACCATCACCTGCTCGGTGTCGCCGGTGCCCGCCGACTGCCCGACGCGGTTGCCCGCGCTGTCGTACGCGGTGAGATCCAGGTCACCATCGGCGTGGCGGAACGCGATGCGAACGGTGCGCGCCGTCGACGACGAGAACCAGTCGCGGTCGCCGGTGCAGATGCGGAGGTCGGCCTGGCTGCCGACGGCGACGGCCTTGGCGGTGCCGCGCGAGTCGTTCGGCTCGAAGCGGTCGGTGCAGCCACCGCCGCCGCCGCCGCTCTCGAGCGCGCAGAACGCGGTCTGGTCGACGGCCGCCACGGTGTCGGCCGCGACGTCGCGCTGGGCGCAGGCCTCGTCCTCGCTCCACGCCTTCCACGCCGACGCCTGGCCCATCTGCTGGGCGCGCGCCTGCCAGCGGGCGTAGCCGTTCGACTGGTTCATGAACACCGTCGGCGCGGCGCACGTGCCCGCGGCCTCCGCAGCGGCGATCTCGGCGTTCGCCTCGGCCATCACGATCTCGTACATGGCCGTCGTCGACGAGTTCCAGCAGCAGGTCTTGCTGCGGGTGTAGTCGAGCTCGGCGAGGACGTAGTCCTCGTCCTTCCGGTACATGCGATCGATCTCGGCCTGCGACGTGCCCCAGGCGCGCTGTGACAGCGAGTACAGCTCGGCGAACGCGCCTTCGCGGCGCTCGCGCGCCGAGCACGAGGCCGGGTAGTTGCGGAGGTGGCGGCGCGAGTCCTCGATCTGCGCGAGGAGCTCGGTCTTCTGCTGCTGGGGCGAGACCTGGCCGAGGAGCGACTGGAAGCGCGCCGGGCGCGCGCCGATGCGGGCGTAGTCGGTCGAGTTGATCCAGCTGGCCTCGTCACCGCGCATCCACGTGTTGGTCCAGTAGCCGCCGACGTTCTTGGCGACGCGCCAGCGCTTGAGGCCGCCGCCGAGCTTGGCGTAGTCGACGCCGTCGGACGACATGCCCACGCCGCCCGTGTAGTTGCTGGTGAAGTAGCCCTTGGAGGCGACGCCGCTCTCGCGCTTGCCCTGGCGGCGCGGCATCGAGCCGGAGATGGTGACCACGTCGAGGTTGCCCTCGCCGATCGGCAGCACTTCCTTCACGACCAGCGTGTGGCCGATGCCGTTCTTCTGCCAGCGCTCGACCAGCGTGTCGCCGGCGCGCACCGCCTCGGGGACGAGGTTGTACGTGTTCGCGGTGTCGGCCAGGTTCATCGAGCCGAGGTAGTTGAGCGCCATCACGGTGAAGTAGGCGGCGCGCTTGTTGAGGTGGATCTCGTCGAGGTACGTGCCGAACGGCGCGTTGTTGAAGACCGGCTGCGTGTCCTCGCCGCCGGCGAGCTTCTTGGTGCGGAGCGAATTGTCCTTGGGCCAGCTCGCCATGTACTCGGCGGCGGGCTTCTTCGAGTGGTCGGCGTAGGCGACGCCGAACTCGGGCGAGCTCGCGTAGCGACCGTTCGCGGTGCGCACGCCGTTGTGGCCGAAGTAGACCCGCTTGCCGGTCGAATCCATCGACTCCATGAAGAACGGCAGCTCGTACCAGGCCGAGAACGTGATGCGGAGGAAGATGGACATCTCGGCGCACTCGAGCGACGGCGAGTCGAACGAGCGGCCCCACGGCGTGGTGAGCTTGATGGTCTGCGAGTAGCCGTCGGCGGCGGGGACAAACTCCATCGAGTCGAGCCAGGCGCTGTACTTCTGATCCCAGGTGAGGCCGGAGTTCGCGCTCCACGCGAGGCCGGCGGTGCGCGCCGCGGTCGTGTCGATGTCATCCCAGGCGTTCTTCGCGGACCAGACCTGCGTGCGCGTCGTGTTGGTGGCGACGAGGAGGCCCTTGCGATACTCGCTGTCCTCCTTGCCCGGGGCGGGGACCGGCTCGAGCGGACCTTCCATGCCCCACTCGTCGTCGATGTCGCGCGTGTCGCCGGTGCCGTCGTCGGCGCAGCCGATCGCGGCGCCTCCAAGGCCGAGGAGGATGCCAAGGAGCGTGAGCCGGTGGCGGAACCGAGCGAGGCGCATGGTCCGACCACCATCAGCACGAAGCGTGCCGCGGGGTCGGGCGCCATCCGGCGCGAAGAAGCGCTTGGGTTCTCAAGGGTTGTGCCACGCCGAGGTGCTGGAGACGGCGGCGTCTGCCGGCGGCGGCTAGTGCGGTGGTCGGGTCGGCTGTTGCCGGAACGCATGCGGCGCGGCGCTGGTAAAGTGGAGAGGATGCCGGACGAATCGCCACGCGATCGGGTGCCGTTGCAGCGCGAGGTCGAGCCGCCGCGGACCGCCGCCGGCTTGTGGCTGCCTTTCATGGCCCTCGCATCGGCGGCGATGCTGACCATCGTCAGCGGGATCGCCGTGATGACGCGCGAGCCGCGCGGGGTGGTCATCATGGTGGAGCCGGCGAGCGCGCCGGTGGCAGTGCCGGTCGTGAAGTCCAGGCGCGCGGACCGCATGGAGCGGGCCCCGCGCGTGATGTGCCGGGCGCCGGTGCATCGCGGCAATGTCGACGGCGAGCCGCAGCCGTACGACGAGTGCATCGTTCCGCCCGGCTTCGATCAGGTCACCCACTCGCGCCCGAGCGGGGTGCACTGATATCGTCGCGGCATGGCGCGGGCACCTCGTACGCGATTTGCGGCTCCGTTCGTGGTGACGGCAAGGGCGCCAAGCCGCAGCAGACCTGGAACGTTCAGCGAAACGGCAACGAGTGCTACGCGCACCTGCCGATGAGCTGTCCGAAGAACGCGACGTCCCGCCCTGCAATCCGCCCCAGCCCATCAAGCTGAAGGCGTGCCCGCCGGTGCATGTCGTGGCGATCGTCGAGACCTCGTCCGACGTGTGCGAGACCGACAGCGACGTCCAGTGCGACCCCGGCGTCAAATGCAACCCGCCGCGACGTCCACGCCCTGCCCGCGCTACCAGGGACTGCCGAAACCGAGGTGCTCAGGGGGGCGTCCGCGAGCAATTAACCAGGTGGTTAACGCGCGTGCAGCGCGTCCTGGTCGGCGCGCAGGTCCGCGTGACACCGCGCCCGATGCGGTCCGTCGACCACCTGGTTAACTCCGCCGCTCACCCCCCGCCCCCGACCTCCGGAGTGTCCGGGCCACCGGACACTCCGGGCGAGCAGCAAGAAAGATGCGGCGAGCACGCAACCGGGGCGCGCGCCGGCGATACGGGGTGCATGAACCCAAAGCCAAGGCATCTCGTGATGGACAGGAACACCGGCGAGGCATGGATCCAGGCGCGAGACGGGACCAAGTACTCGCTCGAGGAGGTCGAGGCGATCGAAGCGCGGGCCAAGCGGGGCGACGCGGCGGCGGCCTCGATCCTCGAGAGCCTCGACGTGACCGGGATGACGCCGGGGCAGTACCTGCACGATTGCCCCGAGTGCCGCGCCGCGATGGCGTTCGGTGAGGTGCCCGAGATCTACGGCCCCGACGAGATCGCCGCGATCCTCGAGGCCGGACGACGAGACGACGCGCTGCAGGCGGCGTTGCTCGAGGCGGGGTTACTCGAGAGCGCGGCGACGCCACAGCTCGCGGAGCGGCCGCGCACGGGGCGCCCCGTGATGCGACGGCGACCGTTTCGCCGCCGGCATCGCTAGCGGCGGTGCCTGGGCGAGGTGCCTGGGCGAACCCCGGCGCCGCGCGGCGAGCTCAGCAGCGCGGGCGCGGCGACGTGTCCATCGGCATCGTGGACGGCAGGATCATGCGGAGGTACGTGTACTCGTCCTCGCAGAACATCGCGGGGCCCTGGCCCTGGATGATGGCGCGCTCGGAGAGCGGGCGGTCGGCGCCGCCGTCCATCAGGCGGTTCGGCTCGTCGCCGAAGTTGTGAAAGCCGTCGCCGAACGGGTTCGCCAGCCCGAGGCTGTGGCCGATCTCGTGGGCGAGCGTCGTCCCGATGAGCGAGCCCATCACCCACACCGCGCAGCCGATGCGCGCGCGCCGATCGTTGGCCGGGCAGCTCGCGCCGTCGACCGGCGGCAGCCCGCCCGCGAGGTCCTTGCTCACGATGATCTCGCCCCGGTCGGGGCGGAACGGATCGAAGAGGTCATCGAAGAGCTGCTCGGCGCCCGGCAGCGACTCGCCGGTCGCCGGGTGCAGCGAGAAGCCCATGAGCGACTCGATGAACACGCCGCCGTAGCCCGGATAGCCGTCCTGCTGCGTGGCCGCGTTCACGCCGCCGAGGCGGTCGTGGAGGCGGACGTTGTTGACGTCCTTGCCGGGCGAGTTGTCGTAGCCGAACAACCCCTGGTTGTTGGGATCGGGGCCGTGGATCTCGACGGTCGAGAACAGCGCGAAGTCGGTCGGGGGCTCGGTGCGCAGCTCCACGTTGATGGTCGCGTACGCTGCCTCGACCACGTCGATGACGCGCGCGCGGATCGCCTGATCGACCGCGCGCAGCCCGAACTTGCGCAGGCTCTCGACGTACGACGGCTGGAAGTCGAGGTACACGACCTGCTTCACGGGCGCGATCCCGAGGGTCACGGCGCGCGTCGGTCCCACGACGGTGTCGCCCATGAAGCGCACGGTCGGCTGGATCGTCCCGGTGAACGTGCCGGTGACGGCCCGCAGATCGATCGCCATGCCGAGCGCGTCGCTCGGAGAGATCACGTAGCGCACGCGGTTGCCGGTCTCGTACTCGGGGATGAGCAGGAGGTCCACCGGCGCGCCTTGCGACGCGCCCGTCGGGCGGAACTGGCCGACGAGCCGCACCTCCGTCGACGCGCCCGCCTCGCCGCCCACGAACCCGCCGCCGTCGATGAGCACGTACTGCCCGAGGCTCGCCACCGCCGGCGCCACCTGGAAGATCTGCGCGCTCACGAGGTCGTAGCCCACCGTCAAGGCCTCGGCCGCGATGGTGTTCCCGCCGGCGTGGCGGTTCTCGATCACGACCTGGCCGGTGAACGTGCCCTCGCGGATGCCCGCGATGGCAGGCACGAAGCGGAACGTCGCCTCCTCGCGCGAGAACGGCTCGGCCGGCTGCAACGCG
Organism: Kofleriaceae bacterium; assembly: GCA_035525615.1. GTDB lineage: Bacteria > Myxococcota_A > Polyangia > Haliangiales > Haliangiaceae > UBA2376. The sequence continues at coordinate 29,672 of DATLEB010000178.1, forward strand.
ACGACCTCCTCGGTCACCGGCGTGCACGTCTGTCCGCCGGTCGGACGGAAGCAGCCGGTCACGCGCGCGACGGTGTCACCCTCGTTGCCGCCGAGCAGCATCCCGCGGCCGGTCACCATCACCGCGTCGTTGACGAAGAGGACGCCGCCGCTCTGCACGTTGGCGATCTCCGGCGTGAGCTCGGCCGCCACGTCGAGCTGCAGCGACAGCGCGTCGGTCGCGTAGGTCTGGCCGTCGACCGCCGACACCACCTCGATCACGGCGTCGCCGCTGAAACGCGTCACCTGCCCGGTCGCGCCCAGCAGGGCGATCACGCCGGCGTCGACCTGCGCGGTCATGTGGTCGTAGTCGACGAACTCGGCCGCCAGCGCGACGTCCACCGAGCGACCGCCCGACGTGCCGCGCAGCCGCAGCGTGGTCTCGCCCCACTCGGCCGCCACGAACGAGTCGCCGCCGATCTGCAGCGTCGTCCCCGTGATGACCACGCCCGGATCCAGCGACGTGAGCGTCAGCGCTTCGAGGCCCACGTCGGGCGTGTCCGACGAGGCGCACGCGCCGACCGCGAGCGCCGCCAGGAGCGCGACTCGGCTCACGGCACCTCGATGCGGATGCTGTACGCGTTCTGCGAGATGTTGTAGCCCTGCACCACGAGGTAGTAGGTGCACAGCGTCGAACACGCCGCCGGCGCCGTGAACGTGAAGTGCTCGTTCGAGTCGGCGCCCTGCCCGTTGTCGAAGTCGCACGTTCCCGGCGACTGCACCGAGCACGGCGTCAGGTCGACCGAGTTGCTGTCGTACCAGTGGATGTCGAGGTCCTGGTTCGCCGCCGCCTGGTTGAACGTGAGGTCAGCCGTGACCACCTCGCCGTTGAACAGCAGCACGCGATACCAGTCCGTGTCGCCGCTACACAGCTGCCGCCCCGCCGCCGTGTACAGCGGGTACGAGATCGCGGTCGCGTCGGTGGCGTTGTCGTCGGGCTCCTCCGAGTCGTCGGTGCACGCCATCGGGCACGCGCCGTTGGTGCGCGCGTAGGTCAGCGAGTACTGGTTCTGCGTCCCGGCGCCCCACGCGTACACGCGCGCGTAGTACGTGCCGGCCGGCAGGCATTGCATCACCATCTCGTTCGACGACGGTCCCGTCGCCGACGCGAGCCGCACGCCCGCCATGTCGTAGAGGCCCAGGTCGAGGTCCGACACGCTCTGACCCGACAGCGTGACCGTGATGGTCGCGGCCTGGGTGAGGATGATCGGGAACCAGTCCTCGTCGTCGTTCGAGCCGTCGGGCAGCGGGCACGACGTGAACATGTACGTGGCGGGGTCGAGGTCGGGCAGCATCGCCGCCTGCGTGCGGCTGTCGTTGTCCTCGAAGAAGTCGTCGGTGCACGTGGTCGTCATCGAGCACGAGCCGGAGGACGGCACGCACTGGCGCGCGCTCGCGCCGTTCACGGACGTCACCGACGCCGCCGAGCAGGTGTAGCCGGCGCCGCAGTCCGCCGCCGACGAGCACGACTTCAAGCAGTAGTTCCCGGTGCCGACCATCACGCAGTTGTCGTCGGCGTCGCCGCACTGAACGTCGGCCGAGCACGACGCGCACAGCCCGAGGTTCCCGGTACCGCCCGGGTTGGTCACGACCATCTGGTGCGTGCCGGTGGCGGGGCTGCGCGTCTCGTGATCGCATCCGCCGACGGTGTCGTCGTCGTCGTTGGCGATGATCACGTAGTAGAGCGTGCGCATCGTGCCCTGCGGCAGCTGCGCCGCCGGGTTGGGCACGTCGGCGGCCCACGTCCCGTTCGTCATCGTGCCGGTGATGAGCAGCATCGTCACCTGCGTCATCGCGCCGAGGTCGGGCGGATTCGACGGCGCCGTCGTCGAGTAGTAGAGGAGCGGCGGCTGGCGCAGCCCCATGTCGTCGGTGATGGTGGCGTCGATGGTGAGGTCGACGATGGTCGACTCGTTCATCGGCGTGTGGTTCACGACGGGCGGGTTGCCCGGGCAGTTCATCGGCGGCGGGCGCCGCAACACGACGAGGTAGTTCTTGAGCGTCTTGGGGTTGTCGCTGTCGTCGGCCGACAAGGTCAGCGTGTAGCGATCCTCGGCGTCGATCTGCTCGCGCGTCGGGCACCAGTGCCACGTCGCCGCGAACGGGCCGCTCTGGTCGAGCGTCGAGCCCTCGATCGCCGGCTCCTCCTGCGCGATCGTGACGGCCACCGAGTCCTGATCCTCGACCAGCACCTCGATGTCGAGGCAGTCGCGCACCGCGAGGTCGAGCGTGGTGCCCGTGCCGAGCGGCTCGCGGAACACCGGCACCGTCTCGGCGCCGATCGCGGAGCGCACCTCGATCACCACCGGCAGGGTCGCCGTGTGATCGCCGTCGGAGACGGTGAAGTCGAAGTGCCATTCACCGACATCCGCGGCGACCGGGCGCCAGCGGAAGGTGCCGTCGCCCGACGGCGTGCGCGACACGGTGGCGCGGTCGCCGAGGTCGGGCACGTCGGACGCGAAGCCGTACTCGAGGGTGTCGCCGTCGGCGTCGGTGGCGCGCAGCTGCAGCACCAGCTCGGACCCGACCGCGACGACCTGGTCGCCCACGTCCTCGAGCTCGGGCGCCTCCCCGCCCCCACAGGCTACGAGAGTAGCCAGGGCGGACAGGAGCGTCAGAGTCGATAGGCCAGAGGCCTTGTGCCCGAGCATGAGATTTCCTCCAGTTGGGAATGGTAACCCATCCCCACCGCCCGCTTCACGCAACCTTCAGGCCAGGTGCTCAGCGGCACATCGCGGCCATCGCCGCGTGATCTTCGGAGATCGCGAAGCGCACCAGCTCGCTGATGACCTGGTTCGCCATGCCCTGTCCCAGGTCCGGCGCGCCGTGGCGGGCGAGGAGGATCCGCAGCGGCGCGGCGGCGCCACCGGCGGCGATGAGGCCGGCGCGGTGAGACGCCAGCTCGAGGTCGCGCGCGAGCACGCGATGGTCGAACGACGCGGTGTGGATGCCGAGCGCGTACGGACGCAGCTCGCTCATCAACCCCGACGGCACGAGGCGCTTGAGGCGCTGCAGCTGCGAGCCGACCTGGTCGTTGTCGACGGCGAGGTACGGGAACTCCGGGGTGAACAGGCGCAGGAGCGCGACGACGAGCACGCCGAGGTCGTCGATGGGCAGGCGCGCCGCGATCGCCAGCTGCGCGCGCGCCAGCACCAGCGCGCCGCCGGCGGCGAAGCGCACCGCGCTCAGGCGGTCGGGCGTGGCCAGCTCGCTGCCGAGGACGAGCGAGATCGGCGACGTCGGCTCCGCGACCATCGCGAACGGCTGGCGCGTCGAGACGTAGACGTCGATCTCGCCCAGGCCGAGGCCGTCGGCGACCTCCTGCGCCGTCGCGGCGACCGGGCTCTGCTGCGGGCGCAGACGATCGCCGCGCGTCACGCCGTACGGACGCAGGTCGATGCCGACGTGCTTGGCGAGGCGGTCGCCGAGCAGGCCGAAGATCTGGCGCAGCTCGGGTGAGACCGAGCGCGGCCACAGGACCTCGTCGATCTCGGGGCGCGTGAGGCCGGCGATGTTGGCCGGCGGGATCGCGGGCGGGTCGCCGGGGTCGACGCCGTAGAGCCGTGCGATGTCGGCGGCGGCGCGCGCGACCGCGCCCTGCCCCGGCACCCCGGCGTCGTGGCGCGCACGCGAGACGCGTGCGATGACCTTCATCGCGGTCGCGTCGTGGCCGGTGCCCAAACGGTTGCGCATCGACGCGGCGACCAGGCCGAGGTGCACGCGGATCGACGCGACGTCGCCGGCGTCCTCGTAGAACTTGATGAGCGCGGCGAGCGCGACGTCGTTGTCGGGCGCGGCGTCGACCGCGAGCTGGTACGCGCGCTCGGCGCGGCGGCGATCGCCAAAGCCCTGCGCGAAGATGACGCCGACGCGGTGGAGGTGCGCGACCTTGCGGTGCGGATCCTGCTCGTTCTTCACGAGCCGCTCGCACGCACCGAGCGCCATCTTCCACTGCTGCGTCGCGATGCCGAGATCGGCGAGCCGCTCGAGCGCGTGCTCGTCGTCGGGATCGTAGGACAGGACCTTCTGGAACGCGGAGAGCGCGGCGTTGGGATCGGGCAGCCGCTCGGCGAAGATCACGCCGAGGCGGAAGTAGATGCCGCGCAGCGTGTTCGGCTCGCGCTCGAGGCGCGCGCGCTTCTGGAGCGCGTCGGCGCACTCGGCCCACGCGCCCTGCTCCCACGCGATGTCGGAGAGCGCGCCGATCGCACGCACGTCGGTCGGTACGGCGTCGACGATCGCGCGGTAGTGGCGCTTCGCCGCGTCGCGGTTCTCGAGCATGTTGCGCGACAGCTCGGCGACGGCGCGGTGCAGCTGGAGCTGCTCCTTCTGGTCGTCCTCGACCATGAGGCGCTGCTCGAGCAGCTCGGCCAGCCGCTCGTGCTCGCCCTGCTCGTCGAGGAGCAGGCGCAGGCGCACGAAGGCATCGACGTGGCGCGGGTCGGCGTCGAGCGCGGCGCGCAAGGCGTCGGCGGCGCGTTCGCCGGCCAGCGCCTTGTCCATGAGCGCGACGCCGGCGAGGTGGTGCAGCTTGGCGCGCCCACCCATGTCCGTGGTCTGGAGCGCTTCCTTGGTCGCCGCGTCCGCGAAGTCGACCCAGAGCTGACCGCGCAGCGCGGCCTCGCGCCAGCCTTCGAGCGCCGGCACGTAGCCGCCGCGCAGCTCGTCGGCGGCCTTGAAGTGCGCGAGCGCCTCGTCGATCCGGCCGAGGTCGGTGAGCGTCTCGCCGCCGCGCGTGAGGAACGCGCCGCGCGTGCGCGGATCGTCGAGGAAGTAGGCGGCGATCGCGTCCTCGAGGACGGCGAGGTCGGCCGAGCTGCCGCCGCGGCGCACCAGCGACTCGAGATGGAACAGCGCCTGGCGCGCACGCGGCGCGCGCTCGACGACGACCTGGTACGCCATGCGCAGCTCGTCGTCGGGGCGCTCGAGCTTCTCGAGGATCTGCGCGCGATCGAGCGCGAGCGCCACGGCGTCGTCGCCGGCGCCGGTGCCGCCGGTCCCGGCTTCCATGGCGGGGAGCGCGGCGAGCTGGCGGCCACGCAGGCGCGCCAGATCTTCCCAGCGCTGCTCGACGAGGTACGCGCGCTCGAGCTCGCGCAGCACGGCGTGCCGCGTCGGATCGGCGTCCGCCGCCGACTCGAAGCCGATGAGCGCGCTCGACGGATCCTCGCGCAGCTCGCGATCGATGCGCGCCAGCACCTCGTACGCGTCGGCCTTGGCCGCCGCGTCGCCCGTGTCCTCGGCCATGCGCAGCTCGGAGAGCGCGAGCGACGACACCGGCGCGGCCTCGCGCACGGAGCGCGCGACGCGGGTGAGCGGCTCCGTGACCAGCGGATCCTGAGGGCGCAGGTCGAGCGCGCGGCCGTAGAGGCCGAGCGCCGCGACGGCGTCGCCCTGCGCGGCGGCGTGGTCGGCGTCGCGCACGAGGCGCGCGAACGCATCGGGGCCGCGCGGCACGTCGCGGCTGGTGCGCGAGACGCCGGCGGCATCGCCGAGGCGGCGGCGCGCGCTGGCCATGAGGTCGTGCGCGAACGTGAGCTCGGGCTGCGCCTCGGCGACCGCCGCGAGCAGCGACGAGGCGCGCGCCGGGTCGTTGCCGCGATCGAGGAGGAGGCCCGCGGCGCGGTAGCGGAGGAGCGCCGCCTCGACGGGCGAGCGCGCCTCGATGGCGGCGGCGTGATCCTCGAACGCCGCGGCCGCGTCGCTCCATCGGCCGGCGCGCGACGCGAGCGTGAGCGCGGTGGCGAAGCGGCGCGGATCCTCGGCCGGCAGCTCGCGCAGGATCTCGTCGGCGCGGCCCCAGTCGGGCTCGGCGGTGGCGACGGCGGTGCGCGCGCGCAGGACGCCGAGCGAGCCGGCGGCGGCGGGTGGCTGAGCCGCGGCCTGCGCCTTGGACAGCGTGTCGCCGAGGACGTCGGGATCGCCCAGGGTCGCGGCCAGCGCCAGGGAGCGGGCGTGCGCGCGCTCGGCGTCGCCGTCGAGCTCGATGACCTTGTTCCACGCCTCGAGCGCCGCGGTCAGCGTCTGCGGGTGCTCGGCGTCGGCGGCGCGATCGACGGCGAGCGCGGCCTTCGCGGCCCACAGGCGCGCGTCGATGCGTTCGTCGCCAGCGTCGGCGCGCGCGGCCGCGTTGACGAAGAGCTGGGCGCGCGCCGGCAGGCGGCCCACGGCGGCGAGGACCTCGCCCCAGGCGTCGACGGCGGCAGGGCTGTCGACGTTCGGGGCTCCCTGCCCGTCTTCTGGATACAGCGCGGCGGCGTCGTCGGGGCGCCCGGCGGCGATGAACCACATCGCGGCGCGCAGGCGATCGTGCTCGGCGGAGGCGCCGGTTCCCGACGCGGCGCGCACGGCGAGCAGCTCGGCGACCGACGCGGTGTCGCCGGCGGCGATCCAGCGATCCGCGAGCGCCGACGCGGCGTACTCGTCGCGCGGCACGGTGGCGAGCGCGACCGAGAACAGGCTCGCGGCGCGCGGATCGTCGGCGGGCAGACGGGCGGCGGTCCACAGCGCGGCGTGGCGGCGCACGGCGGGATCGACGGCGCTCTCCGCGAGCGTCACCAGCTCGTCGCTGAGATCGCCGCGCCCGACGGCGTCGGCGACCATGGCGGCCTGCACGACGGGGTCGCCGGGTGCGGCGGCCGCGGCCGCGGCGATCGCGGTGCGATGCAGCTCGGCCGTCGCCAGCTCGGCCGTGGGGATCGCCATGGCGGCGCGCAGGTGGAGCGCGGCGCGCACGGCGGGATCCTCGATCTGCGCGGCGAGGTCGGGCATCGCGTCGCTGCCGACGGTGCGGACCAGGCCGAGGCGCGCCGGGCGCGACGACGGATCGGACTGCACGGCGGCTTCGTACGTGATCCGCGCCTTCGCGCCGTCGCCGGCGCGCTCGTGCAGGTGGCCACGCGCGACCTGCGTCGCGGCGCGCACCGACGGGTCGGCGAGCACGCTGGCGAGGCGGTCGAGCGCCTCGCCGAGCTCCTCGGCGCGACCGTCGAGGAACGCGAGCTCGAGCTGCGCGAGCTGGGCGCGGACGTCGCCCTTGGCCTCGTCGATGAGCTCGCCGACGGCGACGCGCGCGAGGTCCTGCTCACCCGCCGCCATGAGGAGATCGACGCGGTGCAGGCCGAGCGCGCGGCGCTCGAGCGGCCCGGCGAGGCCGAGCTCGGTGTCGAGATGACGCGTCGCCTCGGCGAGATCGCCGGCGCCGCGCGCGAGGCGGCGCAGGCCGCGCAGCGCGGCCTGCGCGCGCGGATCGGCGAGCAGCGCCGCCTCGTAGGCAGCGCGCGCGCGATCCGTGTCGCCGAGGCGCTCGTAGAGGCGGCCGCTCTCGACGCGCAGGATCGCGACCTGCGCCGGCTCGTCGATGAGCTCGAGCTCGCGGTCGAGCGCGAGGATCGCGGCGGCGGCCTCGTCGCTGTCGTCGCCGGCGATGAGGTCGGCGTGCTCGGGCAGCTGGAGCGCGTCGAGATCGAGCGCGGGCAGCTCGTCGGAGTAGATCGACGGCGGCAGGTCCGCGTTGGGATCCGCCTCGGCGGCGGGCGGCACCACCATCGGCACCGACTTGCCGGCGGGCACGACCTCCGGCGCGGCCGATGCAGCGGCCGATCCAGTGGCGGGCGCCGGCGGGGGCGGCGCGCTCGAGGCCGGACGCGTGCGCACCGGTCCGCTCGGCGGCGGCGGCGGAACGCCGATCGTCGTGCGCGCCTGCGGGTCGTCGCCGAACGCGGCGGCGTCGATGTCCGTGGGGCGCGCGGCGGGCGCCAGGTTCGTGATCTCCGTCGATTCCTCGACGGCGTCGGCGCCGACCTCGATGTCGGCCTCGCCCGGAGGCGCCTCGTCGATCGGCGCGGGGATCCCGTCGTCGATGGGCTCGGGCGTCGCGGTCTCCGGCCGGCGCGCCGCGTCGGCCGTTGCCGGAAGCTCGAGCTCGGCGAGCAGCGCGTCGGCGCCGACCACGGCCGGCCCGTCGGCGGCGACCGACTCGTTCGGCTCCTCCATCGCGTCGAACGCGGCGTCGAGATCGAGCTCTCCGGCGACGGCGGGCGGCGATCGCACCGGCTCGTCGTCGTCGGTGTCCATCTCGACCACGGTGTCGGAGACGGGCGCCGGCGTGGCGGCCGCGCGCCGCACCACGTGCGACGTGACCCGCCGGCCAGGGAGCGGCTGCGACGTCGACGACTCCTCGTCGTGCGCGTCGCCGCCGATCTCGATCTCGTCGTAGTCGTCCTCGAGCGGTGGCGGCGGCGCGGGCGGCGCCGGCGGGCGCGCCAGCACCTTGTCGTCGCGCTTCAGCTTCTCGAGCTCGTTGCGGTCCGCGACGCGCGTCGACTCTCCGCCACCGAAGCCACCGTCGTCGGCGAAGTCGTTGGAGTCGTCGTCGATCGGCGCCGGCACCGCCTGTGGCACCGGCACGGGCGTACGCCGCACGATCGCCGGACCACGCGGCTTCGGAGCCGCGGGGCCGCGCGCCTCGGCGAGCAGCTCGTCATCGGGATTGATGACACGCGTCTCGTTCGCCCGATCGAACGTATCGATCGACGGCTCCTTCGTGAACGGCACGGGCGCAGCCGCCGAGGGACGGCTCGCCGGCCGATCCATGGTCTCGTCGGCCTCGAGGAGCTCGCGCGGCACCTCCGCGACGCGCGTCGCCTCGGTGCCACCGAACTCGGACGGCGGCTCGTCGCCGGGCAGGATCGCGATGTCCTCCTCGTCGACGAGCGGCGACTGGTCCGGACCCGGCATCACCGAGCCCGGCCGCACCGCGGACGTGAAGACCTCGTCCTCCTCGAAGCCGGTGGGCTGGTACGCCTCGACATCGGCGACCTCGTGCAGCGGCGGCAGCTCGGGCGGCTGGCCGAGCAGCGAGCCGAGCGCCTCGGGCGGACCGTCGAAGCCGAGATCCGAGAAGTCGGTCTCGTCCCCGCCCGCGCCCGGCGCCCCCGCGGGCGTGCGCGGGATGACAGGGGGAGGCGGGCTCGACTTCTTGGTCGTCGCCGGCGGGACCGCGATCGGCGCACGCGCGCTCACCGGCGTCGCCGGCGGCATCACCGGGATGCGCGTCGACGTGACGTCGTCGTCATTGGCCGCGTCGAGCATCTCGAGCGAGGGATCGAGCGCCGGGTCCATCGCCGGGTCGCTCCCAGGATCGAGGCCGGTGGTGAGCGCGTCGAACGTGGCGTCCCACGCGTCGAGATCGAGGTCGCCCTCGAACATCGCGCCGGCGGGCTTGTCGCCGCCACCGCTGGCGCCTCCACTGCCGCTACCACTACCACTGCCGGCGCTCATCGCAGCCCTCCGGCCGGCAGCGCCATCTGGCGCGCGCGGCGAAGCTCGAGGTGCGGCGCCGACACCGTCCACGCGGCGAGCTCGAGCGCCACCGGATCGGTCGCGATGTGGCGACCGCCCTTGCCGACGTCCATCGCGCCGAGCGCGACGGCGAGGTCGCCGGCGAAGAGCAAGCCCATGCGCTGCGCCGACGCCAGCTTGGCGCGGCGCCAGCCCAGCGGCTCGCCCACCGAGCCGAGCCGCGGCGCGAGCGCGGCGATCGCCTTGCGATCGCGACGCGCGATGTGCTTCGCGACCAGGCGCGCGCGTTCGCCGACCGCGGTCTCCTCACCGGCGGCGAGCTCGGACAGCGCCGGCGGCACCGGCAGCTCGGCGGCGCGCAACGCCGCGATGAGGTACCAGACGACCTCTTGCTCCTTGAGATCGGCGAGCGTGCCGCCGCCGTCGGAGGCGAGCCACAGCGTGCGGCCGAGGAGGTACCGCGCCATCGGCGTGGCACCCGACGCGACGTCACCGCCGAGGCACACGGTCGGCGTCTCGGTCGAGATCGCCCACGCCGCGCCGGCGCGCTGATCGTTCACGTAGAGCTCGGCCTCGAGCCCGAGGCACGTGAGCCCGGCGGCGAGCGCCTCGTACTTCTTGCCGAGCGCCTTCACGGCGATCTTGTCGCCGCGCCCGAAGCCAAGGCGCGTGGGATCGACGCCGATCGCCGCGGCGACCGCGGGGCCGGCCGAGCGCCAGATGTCGTCGAGCACGCCCTCGCTGCCCGGCGCACGGATCGCCGCGCGCGCGTTGTTGTCGAGCGGCGCGCGCGCGATGGGCGGCAGGTCGCGGCTGCGGCCCGCGACGAGGAGCTGCCGCTGCTCGGGCGTCGGCGTCGCCAGCGCCTCGAGCACGCCGAGCGAGAGCCACTGGCCGTCGCGATCGCCCAACCAGCCGAACGCCGACGAGAGCCGCTCGTACACCGCGACCGTGCCCGGGCTCGAGCCGAGCGCCGAGCGAAGATCGTCGATGCCCTTGCCGATGATCTCGGCGCGAGCGCCCGGGCGCTCGCCGCCGACCAGCTCGGCGAGCTCGTGCAGCAGCTCGAGGTTGAGCGGATCGAGCTGGCGGCCGCGCTCGAACGCGGCCGTCGCCTCGCGACGGTCGCTCATGCGGTCGCGCAGGAGCTGGCCGAGGCGCAGCTCGTCGCGCGCGCGCTCGCCCGGGCTCTGGCGCAGGCGCACCAGCTCGCGCAGCTCGCGCGCGGCGCGGCTCCAGTCGTTGCCGCGCGTGGCGAGGCCGACCATGCGCTCGCGCAGCGCGATGTCGCGCGGGTTCTGCGCGATCACGCGCTCGAGCTGGAGCATGGCGCCGTTGACGTCGCCCATGTCCTCGGCGAGCAGCTTGGATAGCGCGATGTCGGCCTCGTGGCGGCGCGTGCCGTCGGTCTCGGCGGCGATGTAGCGGCGCCAGAGGTCGGCGGCGCGCGGCGCGTCGCCCAGCTCGAGCGCGAGCTCGGCCTGCATACGCAGCGCGGGCGCATGCTCGGGCGCGCGCTCGAGCAGGTTGTCGAGGTCGGCGCGCGCGGCGTGGCGGTCGGCGAGCGCGCGGCGGATCCCGGCGCGCTCGAAGAGCAGCTCGACGCCCGTCTCCCGATCTCCCGTCCCGTCGGCCCACGCCAGCCGCGCACCGAGCGCGAGCACGAGGCCACGGATGTCGCCGCCGCCGCGCAGGAGCTGGCGCAGGCGCTCGAAGGCCGGCGAGCCGGGATCGTCGGTGACCATCTGGCGGTACACCGCGACCGCGGCGTTGACGTCGTTGCCGGCGGCGCGGTTGTCCGGCGCGCCGTGCCCGCCGGGATCGAGGATCGCGACGGCGTCGGTCCACAGCTGGCGCTTGGTCTCGGGGTCGGCGGTGCGCTGCGCGAGCGCGACCGCGGCGCGGGCCTGCGTCGCGCGATCGCCGCCGCGCCTGGCGAGGCGACGGAGCGCGGTGAGCGCGCGCAGGTCCGCGGGCGCGGCGCGCAGCACGCCGGCGACGACGGCGCCGGCTTCCTTGAGGCGGCCGGCAGACTCGAGCGCCTCGGCGCGATCGAGCTCCCAGCCGTCGCGGGCGGCGGGATCGTCGGCGAGCGTCGAGCGCATGGCCAGGATGTCGGCGCGCGCGAGCAGGCGATCGATCGCGGCGGCGGGATCCTCGCCGGGCTGCGGCGGCGCCGCACCGGCCGAGTGCTCGGCGGCGACGAGCAGCGCGCCGACGTCGTCGGGATCGACGGTGCGTGCGGCCGTGACGCGCGCCACCGCGAGATCGTGCTCGCCCGACGCGGTCGCCATCGCGGCGGCGCGCAGGTGCAGCGCGGCCGCGGCCTCGGGCATCGTGAGCCGCGCGGCCAGGCGCGCGTAGGCGTCGGAGAGCACGCCCGGATCCTGACGGCGCGCGGCGACGAGCGCGGCGCCGAGCAAGGCGCCTGCGCTGTCGGGATCGGCGGTGGCAGCGTCGGCGAACGCCTGCGCCGCGAGATCGAAGTCCTCGAGCACGAGCGCGTGGAGCCAGCCCAGATCTTCGTGGATCGCACCGGCGACGGCGGGCTGCGAGATGCGCGCCGCGAACGCGCGGTGCGCCTCGACCCGCAGCGGCGTGTCGTTGTTCTTCTGCGCGAGATCGGCGAGCGCGATCGAGGCCAGCGCCGACGCGACCGTGCCCGGACCGCCGGCGGCGACCGCCTCGCGATAGCTGTCGATGGCGGCGTCGGCCTCGCCCGCGGCCTCGAGCGCCTGCCCCACCGCGACCGCGGCCGGCGCCGCGAGATCACCGGTCGACTCCTCGGCGAGCGCGGCCAGCGCACGCGCGGTCTCGGCGGCTGTGGGCGCGGTGCGGGCCAGACCGGCGCGCGCGTGGCGCATGAAGGACTCGGTCGGCGCGACCTGATCGACGAGGCGGCGATACGCGACGTGCGCGGCGGCGAGGTCGCCGACGTGATCCTCGAGCACCCAGGCCGCCTCCGTGAGCGCCTCGATCACCGCCGGACCGTCGGAGAGCGCGTCGGCCTCGGCGAGGCGCGCCGCCGCCAGCTCCTCGGAGCGGCCGGAGCGACGGAGCGCGGCCCGCAGCGCGACGCGCGAGAAGCCGTCGTCGGGCCAGAGCGCGAGCGTCTGGCGGTAGAAGTCGATCGCGGCGTCGCCCTGCCCCAGCACCTCGGCGATGCGCGCCGCCGTGACCAGCGCGAGCCCCTTGCGCGACGGATCGTTCTCGCCGTCGGCGAGCACGCGCAGGTTGGCGAGCCGCTCCTCGTCGCGGCCGAGCTCGTCGAGCGTCGAGTCGATGCGCCAGCCCGTGGTGCGATCCGACGGATCGGCGGCGAAGCGGCGCGCGTCGACGGCGATGGCCTCGTCGAGCCGCCCGTGGCTGCGCAGGAGGCGGCCCAGCCGCGAGAGCAGACGGATGGCCTCGGCGGGATGTTGCGGCCCGGCCGCGGCGATCGCGTCCTCGAGGATCTTGGTCGCTTCCTCGACGCGGCCGGCGCGCTCGTGCAGATCGACCAGCGCCTCGATCGCCACCGGATCGCGCGGCGCCAGCTCGAGCGCCTTGCCGAGCGCGTTGATGGCCTCGGTGTCGCCGCGCTCGTCGCCGACGTCGTGGCTCCACACCGTGGCCGCGGCGACGTAGCTCGCGACCGCGGCCGGCAGGTCGGTGATGGGCGTGCCGGTGCCGACGTCGGCGCCGGTGCGCAGCGCGTCGCCGGCGCGCGTCCACGCCTCGCCGAGCGCCGCGAAGTCGAGCGCGGTGAGCGCGTCGCGCTCCCGCAGCGCCGCCACCGGCGCGTGGCCGGGCGCGGTCGCCTCGAGGCTGGCGAGGAGCGCCAGCGCGGGCTCGCGCTGACCGCCGCGCAGGAGCGCGTCGGCGCGGCGGATCGACAAGGTCAGGGCGCGGCGCGGATCGCCCTCGATCGACTGCCAGCTCTGCACCAGATCGGCGAGCTCGTCGTAGCGGCCGAGCTCCTCGGCGAGATCGGCGAGGTCGGCCAGCAAGAGCGCCTCGCCGGGCGCGAGCGCCAGGGCGGCTTGCAGGTAGTTCCACGCGCGATCACCGTCGCCGCCGGCGCGCGCGACCTGCGCCTGGCGGCGGCGCAGCGCGACGACCTGCAACCGCAACGCCGCGCCGCGCGACGGCGGCTGTCCCGGCGTCGCGGGCGCGAGCGCCGCGTCGGGCGTCCCCGCGGGGCCGGTGCGCGCCAGCAACATCCCCGACTGGTGCTCGAGCGCGTGCAGGAGCTCGTCGCGATCGCCGGCGAGCTCGGCGACGCGCAGCCGCTCGGCGGCGACGCGCTCGGGATCGAGCCCGAGCGCCGCGGCCTCGGAGAGCAACATGCGCGCGCGATCGAGATCGCCGCCCTCGTCGGACCAGAAGCGGACCTGATCGAGGAGGTAGACCAGCTTGCGCTCGGGGCGCGCGGACGCGGTCGCGAGCTGCGCCCAGAGATCGACCAGGCGCGCCCGATCGTTGTCGGCGAGCGCGAGGCGCTCGAGCGCGTACAGCGGCGCGAGCGCGGTGGCGTCGAGGTGCGTCGCCTCCTCGAGCGCGGTGCGCGCCTCGTCGAGGTTGCCGAGCTTCTCGATGAGGACCGTCGCCTTCTCGGCGAGCAGGTCGGCCCGCTCGATGTCGTCGCGCGCGTAGCGCTGCTCGGCATCGATGAGCTTGACGAGGTTGGGCCACAGGCCGCGGCGATAGAAGACGCGGCGGATCGCCCACAGGTTGGCGCGCAGCGACGGGTCGCTGGCCAGCGCCTTGCCGAACGCCTTCACGGCGCGCGCCTCGTCGGCGAGGCGGCGCTCGCACAGCTCGCCGAGCTCGTACGCGAGATCGGCGAGGCGCTCGCGATCGGTGACAGTGTCGAGCGAACGCGTCAGCTGGTTGGCGCGCGCCTCCCACGCCGGCTCGCCGAGATCGGCGAGCGCGCGCTCGATCGCGGTCGGCGTCTCGAGGTGGTGCTCGAGAGGCAGGTCGGGCGGCGGCGGACCGGGGCGACCGCTCGTGTCCTCGGGCGCCGGCACCGGCTCGAGCTCCGAGACGTCGATCGGGATCGCGGCATCGCTGACCGCGCCGACGCCGGTCGGCGCCCTCAGATCATGATCGTGATCGTGATCGTGACGGGCCGCGGCGGACGCTTCCACGAGCTCCGACAGCCGCGGCACGTGAGGCTCCGCGACGTCGGCCTTCGTGGCGTCCGGATCGTGCGCCGGCGGCATCACCACCGACGGCACCGTCGACGGCGTGGCGATCGGCGGTACCGACACCAGGCGCGGCGGGATCACCGCGACCCCGGACTTGGGCGGCGGCCCGGGAGGCCGAGCCGGCGGACGCGACAGTGGCGGCAGCGGCGGGCGCGCGGGTGGCAGCGGCGGCAGCGCGGGGCGCGCGGACGCGACCGGTCGCACCGGCGGCGCGGACGAGAGCGGCGCCGATTCGGCCTCGATGGCGACGTCGTCCATCGACAGCTCCTCGACCTGCGACACGTCCCGGTCGGGGTTGATGGCCTCCGGCACGCCTTCGACTTCGCCTTCGCCTTCGATCGTCGCCATCATGGCGTCGATCCGGGCCGACATGGCGCCGCGCGGACCCATGCCCTCGGCCGGAACAGCCGCGTCATCGGTCTGTCCGTCCGCCCTCCCTGGCGTACCGGACTCGGGGGGAAGCGCCACCACCTCTAGATCACACCGCAGGGCGCTCTACGTCAACGGAACCCGCCGGATTTTCTGGTAAACCACCGCCGTGACCGCCCCTGCCCTTTCGCTCGGCGACGCCCCCCTCACTCTGGAA
This sequence comes from Kofleriaceae bacterium, assembly GCA_035525615.1. GTDB lineage: Bacteria > Myxococcota_A > Polyangia > Haliangiales > Haliangiaceae > UBA2376. Next base: position 44,791 of record DATLEB010000178.1, read on the forward strand.
GACATCGCCGCGGTTGCCCGCGGGGACCGGCCCGTCCGGCTCGGCGAATCCGCCCGCGCGGCCATGAGCCGCGCTCGCGCGATGATCGATGATGTCGTCGCGCGCGGAGACGCCGCACCGGCCGTGTACGGCGTCAACACCGGCTTCGGCGCGCTCGCCGAGGTGCGCATCTCCGCCGGAGAAGTGCGCCAGCTGCAGCAGAACCTGGTCCGCTCGCACGCCGCCGGAGTCGGCGCGCCGCTGCCGCGCGACGCGACGCGCGCGATGATGTTGCTCCGCGCGCAGGTGCTCGCCACCGGCCGCAGCGGCGCGCGCGCCGAGGTGTGCGACCGGCTCTGCGAGATGCTCGCGCGCGGCGTGCACCCGCTCGTGCCGCGCCGCGGCTCGGTCGGCGCGTCAGGGGATCTCGCACCACTCGCGCACCTCGCGCTCGGGCTCACCGGCGAGGGCGAGGTCGAGCACGACGGCAAGACCGTGCCGGCGGCGTTCGGGCTGGCCGCGGCCGGGCTGCAGCCCATGGCGCTCGAGGCCAAGGAGGGGCTGACGCTCCTCAACGGCACGCAGCACATGACGGCGCTCGGCTCGCTGACGGTGCTCGACGCCGAGGACACCTGCCGCATCGCCGACCTGGCCGGGGCGATCTCGCTCGAGGCGCTCAAGGGCACGGTGCGGGCGTTCGACGAGCGCGTGATCGCCGCTCGTCCGCATCCCGGACAGCAGACGGTGGGCGCCAACCTGCGCGCGCTGCTCGCGGGCAGCCCCATCGCCGAGTCGCACAAGGACTGCGGCAAGGTCCAGGATCCGTACTCGCTGCGCTGCATGCCGCAGGTGCACGGCGCCAGCCGCGACGCGCTGGCCTACGGCCGCGCCGTGCTCGAGCGCGAGGCCAACGCGTCGACGGACAACCCGCTCGTGTTCCCGGATCCGACGGCGGCGGACGGCGGCGAGATGATCAGCGGCGGCAACTTCCACGGCCAGCCCGTGGCGATGGCGCTCGACTTCGCGGCGATCGCGATCGCCGAGCTCGCCAACATCAGCGAGCGGCGCGTCGAGCAGCTCGTGAACCCACACCTGTCGAGCGGGCTGCCGCCGTTCCTGGCGCCGTCGTCGGGGCTCAACTCGGGCTTCATGATCGCGCAGGTGTCGGCGGCGGCGCTGGTCAGCGAGAACAAGATCCTGTGCCACCCGGCGTCGGTCGACTCGATCCCGTCGTCGGCGGGGCGCGAGGATCACGTCTCGATGGGCGCGCACGCCGCGCTCAAGCTGCAGCAGGTCCACGATCAGGTGCGCTACGTCCTCGCCATCGAGATCCTGTGCGCGTGCCAGGGCATCGACCTGCGCCGCCCGCTGACGACGACGCCGGTGCTCGAGGCCGTGCACGCGGCGCTGCGCAAGCACGTGCCCGCGATGATGACCGACCGGCCGCTGGCGCCGGACATCGAGCGCGTGCGCGCGCTCATCGACGACGGAACCCTGCTCCGCGCGGCGTCGGCCGCCGGCGTGACGATCGCCTGAGAGGACCCCATGTCTGAGATCATCCGAGCGCCGCGAGGCACCACGCTGTCGTGCAAGGGCTGGCCGCAAGAGGCCGCGCTTCGCATGCTGATGAACAACCTCGATCCCGACGTCGCGGAGCGACCGCAGGATCTCGTGGTCTACGGCGGCACCGGCAAGGCGGCGCGCTCGTGGGAGGACCTGCGCATCATCCAGCGCGAGCTGCGGCGGCTGGGCGACGACGAGACGCTGCTCGTCCAGTCGGGGCGCGCGGTCGGCGTGTTCAAGACGCACGACCAGGCGCCGCGGGTCTTGCTGGCCAACTCGAACCTGGTCGGGAAGTGGGCCACCTGGGAGCACTTCCGCGAGCTCGATCGCAAGGGCCTGATGATGTACGGGCAGATGACCGCGGGCTCGTGGATCTACATCGGCACGCAGGGCATCTTGCAGGGCACGTACGAGACGTTCGCCGCGGCGGCGCGCACGCACTACGGACCGACGGCCGATCTCACCGGCAAGATCGTGCTGACCGCGGGGCTGGGCGGCATGGGCGGCGCGCAGCCGCTGGCCGTCACCATGGCGGGCGGCGTGTGCGTCGCCGTCGAGATCGATCCGTCGCGCACGCAGCGGCGGCTCGACACGCGCTACCTCGACGAGCACGCGCCCAACCTCGACGAGGCGCTGCGGCGCGCGCACGCCTACGCCGCCAAGGGGCAGGCCCGCTCGATCGCCGTGACCGGCAACGCCGCCGACGTGTACGCCGAGCTGGTGACGCGCGGCGTGACGCTCGATCTCGTCACCGATCAGACCTCGGCGCACGATCCGCTGAACGGCTACATCCCGCAGGGGATGACGCTGTCCGAGGCCGCCGACCTGCGTGTCCGGAACCCGGACGACTACGTCGCGCGCGCACGCGCGTCGATGGCCGTGCACGTGCAGGCCATGCTCGACATGAAGGCGAAGGGCGCGCACGTCTTCGACTACGGCAACAACCTGCGCGCCGAGGCGCAGATCGGCGGCGTCGCCAACGCGTTCGACTATCCCGGCTTCGTGCCGGCGTACATCCGGCCGCTGTTCTGCGAGGGCAAGGGCCCGTTCCGCTGGGCGGCGCTATCGGGCGATCCGGCCGACATCCGCGCCACCGACGAGGCCGTGCTGGCCGAGCTGCCGGAGAACCGCGCGCTCGAGCGGTGGATCCGCATGGCGCAGGAGCGCGTCGCGTTCCAGGGCCTGCCGGCGCGCATCTGCTGGCTCGGCTACGGCGAGCGCGATCGCGTGGGGCTGCGCTTCAACGAGCTGGTGAAGTCGAAGAAGGTGCAGGCGCCCATCGTCATCGGCCGCGATCACCTCGACTCGGGCTCGGTGGCGTCGCCCAACCGCGAGACCGAGGCGATGAAGGACGGCTCCGACGCGGTCGCCGACTGGGCGCTGCTCAACGCGCTCGTCAACACGGCCAGCGGCGCGACCTGGGTGTCGTTCCACCACGGCGGCGGCGTCGGCATGGGCTACTCGCTCCACGCCGGCATGGTGGTCGTCGCCGACGGCACCGACCGCGCCGCCGCGTGCCTGGCGCGCGTGCTGAAGAGCGACCCGGGCATGGGCGTCATCCGTCACGCCGACGCCGGGTACGACGAGGCCATCCAGGCCGCCGACGAGCGCGGCGTCCGCGTTCCACGCCGCGACAAGGAGGGATTGTGATGATGCGATCGATCGGAGTGCTCGCGCTGTCCGCGTTGGTGCTCGCCGGTGCGCCGGCGTGCGAGAAGCTCGGCAAGAAGAACGACACCGTCGAGATCGCCGTGAACCCGGCGGCGCTGAGGCGCCTCGAGGAGCGCGTCGAGAAGGTGATGGCGGAGCCCGAGATCCAGAAGGCGATGGACGAGATGTTCTCGGCCGTCGCCGCCGACCCCGCGCTCGGCAAGCTGGCCGGCGACCTCGCCGATCAGCTCATGGCGGACCCGGTCATCGCCACATCGGTGCAGGAGCTCATCGGGCAGCTCGGCGAATCACCGGCGCTCATCGCGTACATGATGAATTACATGCAGACGCATCCGGGCGCCACGGCCGACCAGGCTGGCGAGGCGTTCGGCGCCGAGGTCGAGCGCAAGTTCGACGTCCTGCTCATGAAGCCGGTCGAGGAGGAGGTCGGTCACCTCATCGAGCGCGCCGAGGGCGGCGCCGGGCTGGCATCGTTGCAGCAGCACCTGAGCGGCCAGTTCGGCCGCGTGATCGACGCGTACTTCGAGGCGCCCGATCGCAAGCAGCGGTGGAGCAAGCGGCTCACCGAGCTCAACGGCGGCACCAAGCCCGACCCAAACAAGGCGGCCGACCTCTACATCGACACCGCGTGGAGCGAGGAGCGCATGCGGAAGTTCCTCCTGCGCGCGCTCGCCAACCCCGAGGTGCGGCACGCGGTGGTCGGCGCGCTGCGCCACGTGCTCGGCGATCCGGCGCTGCGCGCGCATCTCGTGCGCGCGACGCGCACGCTGGCCGGCGACGCGGGACTGCGCACGGCGGCGATCGACATGTTCATGCTCGTCCTGGCGCCCGACCCGACCCCCGCGATGGCCCAGCAGAAGGTGCGTGCGCTGTTCGCGGCGCCGTCGGTGCTCGTCGCCGTGAACGACCTCGGACAGAACCTGCTCGGCGAGAAGGCGCTGCACGAGATCCTCGACGGCGCGCTGCGCGAGACGGCGAAGGAGCCGTCGGTGCGCGACGCGCTCGACGAGCTCTGCGACGGCTGGTGAGGGCCGGATCCGTGCGCGCTGTCGTCAGGCGACGATGACGCGCTCGACGAGGTTGGCGCCGTACTGGTACGGGATGGTCGCCGGGTGCTCGGCGTTCCACGCGACCAGGTCGGCGCGGGCGCCGGGTGCGAGGACGCCGCGGTCGGAGAGCCCGAGCGCGCGCGCCGCGATGCGCGTGACGCCGAGCCAGGCCTCCTCGACCGACATCTGGAAGTGCGTGGTCGCCATCCACAGCTGGAGCGGCAGGTTCGACGAGTAGCTCGACCCGGGGTTGAGATCGCTCGCGACCGCCATGGGCACGCCGGCGGCGCGCAGCTTGGCGATGGGCGGCGCCGGCAGCCGCAGCTGCACGCACGCGCCGGGCAGCATCACGGCGACGGTGCCGGCAGCGGCGAGCTGCGCGATGGCCGCGTCGCTGACCTGCTCGAGGTGATCGACCGAGAGCGCGCCGAGCTCGGCGCACAGCTCGGCGGCGCCCTGATCGGTGAACTGCCCGACGTGGCCTTTCACGGCGAGCCCGGCGTCCCTGGCCGCGCGCAGGATGGTCGCGGTCTCGTCGCGCGTGAACGCGCCGTCGTCGCAGTAGATGTCGACCGCGGTGGCGAGGCCATCGCGCGCCACGTGCGGGACGAGCACGTCGGCGAGCTCGCGCACGTACGCGGCGCGGTCGCCTTTGCGCTCGGGCGGGATGACGTGACAGAGGAGCGTCGGCACCACCGTCACGCCCGCGCGCACACCGGCACGCGCGACGACGCGCAGCAAGCGAAGCTCGCCCGCGACGGTCAGGTCGTAGCCGCTCTTCACCTCGATCGTCGTCGTTCCCGTCGCGCGCGCCGCGACCAGCCGGTCCGCCGTCAGGCGCTCGAGCTCCGTCTCGCTCGCCGCGCGCGTCGGAATCAGCGTCGCCGCGATGCCACCACCCGCCGCCGCGATCTCGAGATACGCCGCGCCGCGCGCACGCATGGCGAACTCGTTCGCGCGATCGCCCGCAAAGATCGCATGCGTGTGGCAATCGACGAGCCCCGGCGTCAGCAACCGCCCCCCCAGGTCCACGCGCTCCGCCGGCACCACATCGAGCGCGCGCGCCGCCGCATCCGCATCCTCATCCGCCCCGACCCACACGATCCGCCCCGCCTCGCACAGCACCGCCCCATCGGTGATCATCCCCAGCGGATCCTCACCGCTGCCGGCACAGGTCATCACGCGAGCGCGGTGATAGAGCGAAGCCATGGGGTCACTCTCCAGGGTCTCAACTACCTGTGATCTATCGCGAAAAATACCCCAATGCGTCACGGGGTCGCGTGACACATTGGGGTCCAAAACGCAAACGATTACACCGAGTTGAGATGGTGGAGAGTGACCCCTATCGGATCGTCCATTCGGTGGGCGGGACGTGGTTCACGGTGTCGCCGCCTTCGATGATCGAGGCGGAGGAGTGGAGCGTGCCGGCCAGCGTCGGGATGACGCGGTAGCTGGCGGCGAAGGTCTCGCCGGGATCGAGGGCGTCGATGTAGAGGTCGACCTTGCCGGTGGCGACGGTGAAGCGCGAGATGGTCTCGGCCTCGACGAGCTTCTCGAGGCTCGGGGTGTCGACCTGCACGCCGGCGGGGAGCGAGTGCTCGATGTGGAGGTCCATGCCCGACGGCGCGACCGCACGCAGCGCGATCTCGGTCGGCTTGCCGACGGCGCCGGCGACGGTCTCCGGCAGCTGCAGCTCGAGGCCCTCGACGCCGTGCGCCTTCTCCCACGGGACCCAGCCCTCGAGCGTGAGCGAGTAGCCCAGGCCCGGGACCGCCGGCTCGGCCTTCACGTCCCACGTGTGCGCGCCGGCGAGCGCAGGCGCCGGCCCCTCGAGCGCGAGCACCTCGCGCAGCCTGGCGCGATCGAGCACGCCGCTCAGCACCGGCTGGCCGTCCATCAGCAGCGTGATGGTCACGCCCTCCGGCACCGGCGCCTTGAAGAGCTGCAGCACCGCGCGCAGCGCGACCAGGTTGGTGCGGCCGTCGCCCCACCCCATCACGGGATCGTAGGAGCCGAGCAGCGACGCGCCCAGATCGGCGAGCAGCGGCGCCGCCGCCGGATCGCCCTCGAGCGCGAGCACGGCCATCGCGTTGGCCTCCGCCTGCGACGGGCGCTCGCCATCGGCGCGCACGACATCGGCGGGGATCGTGAGCTGCTTCGCGCCGTCGGTGGTCGCGACCAGGGCGTCGGTCACGCGCTTCTTCAGCGTGTCGGCGAGCGTGCCCTTCACCGCGCCCGACGCGAGCACGACCGCGGCGGTGTACGGGTCCTGTACCTGGGGCATGTGGCGCTCGAACGCACCCGACGCCGCGATCCTCACGGCCATCGCGCGCTGCTTGGCTTCCGGCGTGCTCGTGTCGGCGGCGACGGCGCGCGTCGCCATCGCGGTCGCCACCACCACGCGCTGGAGCGTCCAGCCGCTGCCACCCGCGAACGTGCCGTCCGGCTTCTGCTGGCGCACCAGGTACTGCGCCGCGCGCTCGCCGAGCCGCGTCACCACCGGATTGCCGGCGTGGCCGAGCGCGGCCTCGGTCAAGAGCGTCGCCGTGTCGACGTCGAGCGTGCGCGCGTGGCGCACCGCCCGCTGCGCGGTCAGGATCGACAGCGTGCGCAGCGCGTCGGGGTCGGCCTCGTCGCCGAGCGCGGCGAGCATGCCCTTCGCGTTGCCCGCGAGCATGAGCGCGTACGCGTCGTCGGCGACGCTCTGCCGCGCCGTGCACACGCCGAGCTCGGCGCGCAAGAGCGCGAGCGCGCCCGGGAACGCGAGCAGGCGCACGCGGCCGGTCTCGGGATCCGCGCCCGCCGGACCCTCGATCGAGAGCGTGCGCGGCGCGGCCAGCGTCCCGGTGCGCGTGACGAGCTCGGGGCGACCGACCGGCAGCACCTCGATCGTGCGCACCACCGCGTCGCTGCCGCCGAGCCCGGCGCGCAGCGTGATCTGCCCGGGGCTGGTCGCGACCACGCGCGCGTAGTCGACGAGCGCGCCCTGCGCCGGCAGCGTGCGCGAGCCGCCGGTCCCGGCGAGCTGCGCGTTCTGCGCCTGCAACGTCAGCGTCTCCGTCACCGCCTTCTCGCTCGTGTTCACGAGCTGGATCGGCAGCCGCACCTCGTCGCCGCGCACGAGCGTGTCGGGCACCACGAGATCGACGTACGTCGGCAGCGTGCCCAGGAAGCTCGTCACCGCCGCGCCCTGCGCGCCGCTGCGCGAGTGCGCGAGCGCGAGCACGCGCCACGTCGTCAGGCGATCGGGCACGCGCACCTTCACGGTCGCCGCGCCGGCGTCGTCGGTGACGATGCGCGGCTCGAACAGGAACGTCTCCGGGAACCACGCGCGCGTGATGCCCTCGGGCCGCCGGTTGTCGGCGCGGCCGCCCGCGTCGCCCTTGCCGTCGTCGTCGGCGGACGGTGCCGCCGGTTGCGCGGCTGCGCCGACCGTCGCCCAGCCCGAGCCACCGCCGCCCGGACCGAAGCCGCTGCGTCCGAAGCCGAAGCTCTCGTTCGCGCCGGCCTGCTTCTTCATCTTGTACTGGCCCTCGGCGCGGTCCGAGTCCTTCTTCCCCATCTTCCCTTCCTCGAGCGCCATCGCCGTGCCGGTGCCGCCCGACTCGTCACCGTCCTCCTCCTCCTCGGGCGGCGGCGGATCCTCCTGCGAGGCCGTCGCGTAGGACCGCTCGGCCTGGTCGTACGACAGGTCCCAGTCCGGCGCGTTCTTGTCGCTCTTGCACGCCGCGACCGCCGCCACGAACAGCACCACCTTCATCGACGTCGTCGTCCTCATCACGGCTTCTCCTTCTGCACGAACGCCATCCAGTTCTCGACGTCCTCCGGCAACCGCGTCCCCACCGCCACCACCACGTGCGGATCGGTGAGCATCAACAGATCGCTCGGCAGCCGCGACAGCCGCAGCCGCCGCCCCCACGCGTCGACCACCGGCTCGCCGCGCTTCTGGCACGCGTCGAGCGCCTGCTTCCACAGCCGCACCATGGTCGCCGGCTTCATCTGCTCGTCGGGCGGCGCGCTCTGCTCCCACTTCCGCACCTGCACGTGCAGCTCGGCCAGCACGTTGTAGAAGTTGTCGGTCAGCTCGGCGATCGGATCGAACGTGGACTCGGCCTGCGCATCCACGACCGCGTCGAGCTCGGGCGGACGCGGCGTCGCGCCCACGCGCAGGACCGTCGCCGCGGCTGCGTTCACGCCGCGGATGCGACCGAGCGCGAGCGCCTGGCCATCGAGCACGCCGAACGCCGGTGACGTGGTCTCGACCTGCGGCCGCAGCCGCGACATCTCCTCGACGCCGGGCAAGGTCGCGAGCTGGCCGAGACTCTCGTCCACGCCGATCAACCCGACCGCCGCCTTCGCGCCCTTCCCGCCCAGCTTGGTCTCGATCGCCAGCTCCGCCTGCTGACCCGGGGCGTAGCGCTCGGCCTTCGGCGTCACCGCCACCGCGAGGTCGTTCTCCGGCTTCACGTACACGAGCGCGCGCGCGCCACCGCCGGAGATCTCGATCCAGCCCTCGGCGCCCTGGGGGATCGTGAGCTCCGCCTTCTTCTTGTCGTCGAGCTCGGCCTTCACCTCGCCCTTCAGGTGCGTGAGCACCAGCTCCTCGGGCAGCGTGCGCCCCGACTGCGCGAAGCCCGGACCGCGAATGAGCTCGGCCGTCACCTTGTCGCCGGCCTTGGCCAGCACCGGCGACACGCGCATGCGCAGATCGGGCACCTCGCCGGGCGTGAGCCGCAGCTTGGTCGTCGGCTTGCCCTCGATGTCGGCGGTGATCGTGAACTCGTAGCCCTCCATCGTCGTCGCCTGCGGCCGCTCCTCGCCCTCGATCACCGGCGGCTCGACGGTGAAGCGCACGAGGCCCATCGCGTCGGCCGTGGCTTCGGTGTCGAGCGAGACGCGCGCGCCGGTCATCCGGCCCTGCGCACATCCCATCGCGCTCACCGCGGCCTCCTCGCCGCTCGCCGGATCGGCGATCCACCCGCCGAACAGGATGTCCTTCGAGTCGGCGCGCGCCGTCCACGTCAGCGCGCGCGGCAAGCTGCCCTGCGCGTCGCGCGGCAAGCAGTCGCGCGCCCGCATCGCCAGCTCGGCGACCGCGGTCTCGAGCCCCTCGGGCACGTCGAGCGCGCTGTCCACTGACGCCACCAGCCGCGGCAGCGCCGGATCCACGAACGAGAACGTCAGCGCGTACATGCGATCGGCGCCGCCCGGGAGGCGCTTGCCGCGCAGCGTGTCGACCACGCAGCGATCGAGCGCGCTCGCCCCCGACGCGACCACGCCGAGCGCGCCCGCCGTCGACGCGCGGATCGCCACGGCGACCTGGTTGTCCGACTCGTCGTACAGCATCGCGCACGGCCGCAGCGCCGCCAGCCAGCGATCCATCTCGACCTGATCGGCGAGCGACGCGCCCTCCTGCCCGACCAGCTCCTCGGGTTCGTCGCGCGACACGAGGTCGGGCAAGGGCGGCGGCCGGTACGGCAGCGCCGGGATGACGACGTTCACGGGGGCGCCGGGATCGACCTGCAGCGACGCCACGCCGTCCTCGTCGAGCACCGCCGCGAGCCCGGCGTCCGTGCCCTGCCACGTCTTCTTCACGTTGATCGCCGCCTTCGGAACCACGACACCGTCGGGCGTCGTCACGCGGATATAGATGCGGTTATTGAAGCCCTGCACGAGGCCTTCGCCGAGCTCGGTCACCGCCGAGACGGAGATGCCGTCCTCGCTGAGCAGCACCGACGCCGAGCCCTCGACGCGATCACCGGCCGGATCGACCGCCGCGATGTTCGCCGTCATCGTGACCTGGCCCTGCAGGTCGCGCGGGATCTCGGGGAGCTTCAGCTCGAAGCGTCCGTTGGCTGCGACCTTGGCGACCTTGGGCAGCACCGTCTCGAGCCACGACGTCGGCGGCGGCCATCCGCCGTCGATCTCCCACTCGATCGCCAGCTCGGCGCCCGCGACCGGCGCGCCCGAGCTGTAGACCACCGAGCCGCGCACGATCGGCGTCTCGAGCGGACGGTAGTACGCCTTCGAAGCCGCCGCCTCGACGCGGAAGCGCGGCAGCGTGAACGGCTCGACGGTGAACTGCACCTCGTCGATCGCATCGGCGGAGACCCACGACACGTGCCACGTGCCCGTGGACGCGCCCTTGTCGAGCGGGAACGTGCCGGCGACGACACCCCACTCGCCGGCGGGCGACGACTCCTCGAGCAGCACCTCGCCGTCGGGGTCCTTCACGATCCAGCGGCCGGGTCGGTTGTCGAGCGGCGCGAGGTCGCGCGCGCGCAGGACCACCGCGCGGAAGCGCACCAGGTTGCCGGGCTCGTAGAGCGGGCGATCCGTGATCACGTGGATCCGCGCCGGCGTGTAGAGCGGCACGTTCACCTCGACGGTGCCCGGGCCGAGCTTGGTGTTGTAGTCGGCGCGCAGCTTGTAGTCGCCGTCCGGGACCTCGGGGAGCGTGACCCAGGCGCTGCTCGCGCCGTTCTCGGCTTTCCACGTGGGAACGGTGAGGGGGGTGGCCGCACCCTTCGCATCGACGAGCGCGAGCTTGATCGACTTGAAGCTCGGCACGGGCACGCTGTCGACGACGTCGGCAGCCTGCCTCGTGAAGTTGGCGGTCGCGGCGAGCGACACCATGCCGGCGCCGCCGCGGCGCACGTCGTGGACATCGATGCGCACCGACTGCCGGATCGTTCCGTCATGCGGCGGCCAGCCGTCGTCGGGATTGCAGGCGTTCTGCTGGATGACGACCGCGGTGATGCCCACGATGCCCACCACGACCGCGACCGAGAGCTTGGATCTCATGCGTTTCCCCCGTCGCTGACGGTATCACTCACTGGGTGAGGCATTGGACCCGCGTGGGCCGCTCCCGCTTGGACTCCGGCATGTACATTCGGTTCCGATGAGCGCGCGAGAACAGCGATTGCCGCCCGAGCTGGTCGCCCGCGACGGCCAGGTGGTCGAGGTGACCGGCCGGTATGAAATGTTCCACCAGGGGCGGTACAAGGTGCTCGGCCCGCACGGCGTCACGCACTGGCTGTGCGCGATCGTGCTCGACGGCGGCGGATCCTTGCGCATCGGCGGCCGCGCCGACGAGGAGCGCGAGACGCTCGTCGGGCGCGTCGTGCGCGCGCGTGGCACGCTCGTGGTTTCGCCGCCGGGCGCCCCGCCGGACGTCGCGCCGCCCGCGGCGGCGATGGAGCCCGCGCCGACCCTCGTCGACGCCGAGGTCGCCGCGCACGGCGACGTGCCGCTCTACGACACCGTGCCCGCGAGCGTCACCGGCACGCGCGAGGTCGTCGAGGTGCTGACCACGCACCTCGAGATGTGGGGCAACTACCAGCCCGAGCTCGCGCCCGCGCCCGACGGCGTGAAGGTCGTGCGCGCGTCGCCGCCCGGCGTGCGCTTCTATCGCTACCTCTACGACGCGGTCGGCGCCGCGTGGCACTGGTACGATCGCAAGCGCTGGACCGACGAGGAGCTCGCCGCCGTCGTCGACGATCCGCAGGTCGAGGTGCACGTCGCGTGGCGCCACGGCGTGCCCGCCGGCTACGTCGAGCTCGATCGCCGCACCGCCGGCCAGTGCGAGGTGGCGTACTTCGGGCTCTTCCCCGAGGCGATCGGCGGCGGCCTCGGCACGTGGCTCTTGCGCTGGTCGATCCGCGAGGCGTGGAAGGACGAAGCCCTCACGCGCCTGTGGGTGCACACGTGCACGCTCGATCACGCGTCGGCGCTGGGCGTGTATCAGAAGTGCGGCTTCCACGCGTACGCGCACGAGCGACACCGCCAGTACATCGTG
>DATLEB010000186.1:0-31442 GCA_035525615.1 Kofleriaceae bacterium
TCTTGAGCGTGCAGGCCGATGCGTTCACGCCGAGGTTGGCGTTGGCGGTGAGGGTCACCCGGCGCAGATCTAGCGTCGAACCGGTGGTGCAGGAGATCGCGTCGCCGACGCCATCGCCCGTCGCCTGGCGAATCGTGAGGCCTTCGATCGTGACGATCGCGCCGCCCCGCACGTCGACGACGACGCCGTCGGTATTCGTGCCGATGCGGCGGAGCGTGGCTCCGTTGCCGACGATGAACACGGACTGACCCGCACCGTTGAAGTCGACGGTGTCGTCGTTGTTGCGCGTGTCGTACGGCGTGGCGCTCGGCTCCATCACGATGTACTTGCGCGTCGCCGTCACCTCGCCTTTCGCCTTGTGCAGCGTCAAGCAGCCCATCCCCGGAGCCGGGTTGTTACACGTGTTGCCGGCACCGTCGGTGCCGTTGGCCGACATGTAGATGACGTTGGACTGGACGACGCAGGTGCCGGCGTCGCAGACGCCGGAGAAGCACTCGCTGTGCGCCTCGCACGCGCGGCAGGTGTGGGTGTCACCGTCGCAGACGGCCATGGCGGGGGCCGGGCATTCGTCCTCGGGCTGGCCCGGCGTGGCCTGCGTGTTGGTCTCGTCGCACTGGACGCACGCGCCCGTCGACGTCAAGCACACGGCCTCGCTCGCGGCCCGGCCCGCGCAGTCGGTGTCGGCCGTGCACATGCCGGTGCACGAGCCGCTCTCGCATACGGGCGTGGTCGCCGGGCACGTCGGGTCGCCGCCGGTGCCGGTGCACGTCACGGGCGCGGCGTCGATCGAGGCGTCGACCTCAGTGCAGCTGTCGCCCTCGCAGAAGTTGGGATTCTTGGCGCCGCACGCGGCGGCGAGGACGGCGACGGCGAGAGCGGCGAACGCGATGCGGAGACGGGACGGCAAGCTAGTCATACAAGGCTCCTCGAATAGGCCCCGACGGCGATCATCGAGATCGTGCACTGGATGCGCGCGCGGGCGCGAGATCAAAAACGAGTGCTGATTCCCACACCGCCGCCGCGTGGTGTCACCCAGCCGACAGGCACTGCAGCGGGTGCACGCGACGCGCCCGACGTCGACGACGACGCGCCACCGGGCGAACGAAACGACAGGTACGCGCCGACGCCGATCGCGACGGCGCCCGCCGCCGCCAGCCCGAGGCCGAGCGGCGCGCTGTTGCGATACGTCTCCTGCGTGTTCGGCACGTCGCACGGGCCGTTCCGCTCGCAGTCCTGATCCATCAGGTAGAGCGTCACGCCGGCGCCTGCCATCGCGAGGCCGCCGACGAGCACGACGTACGGCAGCGGCCCGCGCTTCGCGCCCGGCAACGGCCGGTCCGACGGCGTCATGGTGAGCTCGAGCGCGACGGTCTTGTCCTTACCGACGTCGATGTCGCGCCGCACGGAGTGGAATCCGTCGAGCGTCACGTCGACGACGTGCGGACCGGTCCGCAACCCGTGCTCGATCGGCGTCGCACCCACGGCCGCGCCGTCGACGGAGACCTTGGCGCCCGGCGGCGACGTGGTCACGTTGATGCGCCCGGTCCCGACGTCCGATTGCGAGAACAGCGCGCGCGCCAGATCCTCCGCCGTCGGGCCGAGGGTGTCGTTGCGACAGTCGCGGCAGTACACGCTCTGCGCGACGAGCGCCTTGCCGTCGGCCGAGAACAGCCAGCCGGTGAGCTTCACCTCGTCCTTCTGCGTCTTGACGTCGCGCTTCACCTCGACCATCACGAACAAGAGGCCGGACACGCCGGCGCCCGCCACGGTGGGCTCGGCGCAGGCCTGATCGGTGAGGATGAAGCAGTCGACGATCTTGTCGATCTCCGGCTTCTCGAGCACGCCGAGGCGCACCTCGTACCCGGCCTTGTGCAGCCAGGGCTCGAGCGTCGTCTCGATGACCGGCTGCTTGGCCGGATCTCCGGACACGACGAGTCCCATGGTGCCGGCGCGCGCAGGCGCGGCAGCACCGAGGACGACCAACAACAACCACACGACCGAAACCAAGCGAAGAACACGGGGCATAGCGCCGGAGCAAATCATACACAGGTGCCCGGTCCCGCGCGCCTTTTCGAAGGGCGCTCGTCGTCGCCGCCGCCGGGTGAACGACGTGCGCACCGCCACAGGTTCGGTCATCCTGTGCCCCGCTGTGTCTGGACCGGAAATCTACGAGACTGACGGAGTGCCGATCCGCGCCTGGGTGCGCGGCGTGCAGCTCGAGGACGGGGCGCGCCACCAGCTACAGAACGTGGCTCGGCTCCCCGTCGTGTTCCATCACGTCGCGGCGATGCCCGACGTGCACTGGGGCATCGGCGCGACCGTCGGCAGCGTGATCCCCACCGAGCGCGCGATCATCCCGGCGGCGGTCGGGGTCGACATCGGCTGCGGGATGATGGCGGTCGAGACCACGCTGGTCGCGAAGGATCTGCCGGATAGCTTGCTGCCGTTACGCACGGCGATCGAGTCCGCGGTCCCGCACGGGCGGTCCGACAACGGTGGGCGCAACGACCGCGGCGCGTGGCGACGCGGCATTCCCAAGCCGACCGCAGCGGCGTGGCAGAAGCTGCACGACGAGTACGGCGAGATCGTCGACAAGCACCCGCGCCTCGGGCGCGGTAACGACGTGAACCACCTCGGGACGCTGGGCACCGGCAACCACTTCATCGAGGTGTGCCTCGACGAGCGCGACCACGTCTGGATGATGTTGCACTCGGGCTCGCGCGGCGTCGGCAACCGCATCGGCACGTACTTCATCGAGCTGGCCAAGCGCGACATGCGGCGCGAGCTGCGCAACCTGCCCGACAAGGACCTGGCGTACTTCAAGGAAGGCGCGAAGCACTTTCACGACTACGTCGACGCCGTCGACTGGGCGCAGCGCTACGCGCGGTCGAACCGGCAGCTGATGATGGACGCCGTGCTCGCGGCGGCGCGCCAGGAGATCCGCCCGTTCGAGCTCGGCGAGGTCGCGGTGAACTGCCACCACAACTACGTCGCGCGCGAGCACCACTACGGGCGCGACGTGTACGTGACGCGCAAGGGCGCGGTGCGCGCCGGGATGGGCGAGCTCGGCATCATCCCGGGGTCGATGGGCGCGAAGAGCTACATCGTGCGCGGCAAGGGCAACCCCGAGAGCTACTGCTCGTGCAGTCACGGCGCGGGGCGCGCGATGAGCCGGCAGGAGGCGAAGCGCAAGTTCTCCCTCGAGGACCATGCGCGCGCGACCGAGGGCGTCGAGTGCAGGAAGGACGCCGAGGTCATCGACGAGACGCCGATGGCGTACAAGCCGATCGACGCGGTGATGGCGGCGCAGGACGACCTCGTCGAGATCGTGCACACGCTGCGGCAGGTCGTCTGCGTGAAGGGGTAGCAAGTCGAGCGTGCGGCTAGCTCGCGCGCGCGGCGTTGATCGCGACCCAGGCGAGCGCGACCAGCATGAGCGTGCCGCCGATCGGCGTGATCGCGCCGAGCCAGCGCGGCCCGCCGAGCGCGATGCCGTAGAGCGTGCCGGCGAAGATGGCGGTGCCGCCGACCATCAGCCAGCCGGGAGTCGTGGCGCGCACGCCGTGAGCGGCGGCCAGGCCGAAGGCGAGGACCGCCAGGGCGCCATACATGTGATAGCGCGCACCGGTCTCGAAGATGATCAGGTCGTCGGCGGACAGCCGTTTCTTGAGGGCGTGGGCGCCGAACGCCCCGGCGGCGACGGCCAGGGCGCCCAGGGCGGCGCCGGCGGCGAACAATCGATGCCAATTCATGTCGCGTATTTATGACCCATCCCAGATCGTTTTGAAGTCCCGATTGTCGCGGGGAACGTAGAGATCGCCGGCGCGATCGCCTCGGCTTCGGCCCGGCGTCTTCGCCGGCGTGCGCCTCTAGGAAGAGGGTCAGTGCGGCAGCGGCAGGTGCTCGCTCAGGAAGTCGAGATAAACGCGGACCTTGGGCGAGAGGTTGCGCACCGACGGATACACCGCGAACACGTCGCCGGGTAGGCCGTGCCAGTCGGGCAACAGGGTGATGAGCTCGGTGTTGCCCGGCTCGCAGTGCACGAACTCCGGCATCCACGCGATGCCGGCGCCCGCCTGCACCGCCATCTTCACCGACAAGAGGTTGTTCGAGGTGAGTCGCGTGGACGGCGTCAGCTCGGCGGTGACGTCCCCGGGCCCCACCAGCGTCCAGCTCAGCAGGCGCGCGCTCGGCACGAACGCGATCAGATCGTGCTCGGCAAGATCGTCGGGGTCCTTCAGCGGCGGATGGTTGCGGATGTAGTCCGCCGTCGCGTACAGGTGGAACTTGATGCCCATGACCCGGCGCGCGATCAGGCTCGACTCGTTGAGCGGCCCGAACCGCACCGCCAGGTCGTAGCCCTCGTCGACGAGATCGACGACGCGGTCGGTGCAGTCGAGGTT
Source organism: Kofleriaceae bacterium (assembly GCA_035525615.1). Lineage (GTDB taxonomy): Bacteria > Myxococcota_A > Polyangia > Haliangiales > Haliangiaceae > UBA2376. Next base: position 4,404 of record DATLEB010000186.1, read on the forward strand.
CACGTGCAGGTCCGGGTGCTCCTTCAGGAAGCGCGCGGTCAGGGCCGCGAGCCGGAAGCTCCCCAGATCGACCGGCGCCGTCACGCGCAGCAACCCGCGCGGCGTCGACTGCATGTCGGTCACGAGCTGCTCGGCGAGCGCGATCTCCGTGACGATGCGTGCGCAGCGCTCGTAGAACGCCTGGCCCGCCTCCGTGAGCGAGAGCTTGCGCGTCGTGCGCTGGATGAGGCGCGTGGCGAGGCGCTCCTCGAGCTGCGAGACCTTGCGGCTCACCGTCGACTTGGGCAGGCCGAGCTGCTGCGCCGCGGCGGTGAAGCTCTTGGTCTCGACGACCTTCGCGAACACCACGATCTCGTTCAGGTCAGACATGTCCCCTCCATCCTACTCCGGTCCTACTCCGGTAACCGGAGCGGGGCGCGCACGAGGCCCTGCTCCAGGCCGATCATGGTCTTCACCATCAGCCGGCGGATCGGACCGATGCGATTCCCGATCGGCATGACGCGATCGCGCATCCAGCCCAGCACGCCCGAGCTCGACTGGAACAGCGGCGTCAGCGCGCGCGTCATGAACTGGTAGTGGCCGAGGTGGCGCCGGCGCGTCCGCGAGTACGCCCCGAGGCCGTCGGCGAGCGTCGAGGACGCGGCCAGCGCGTCGGCGAGGGTCATCGCATCCCACAGCGCGAGGTTGGCGCCCTGACCGAGCTGCGGGCTCATCGCATGCGCCGCGTCGCCGAGGAACACGATGCGGTCGCCGTGCCAGCGCTTCATGCGCACGTCGCGATACTTCGCGAGCAACACCTGCGCCGGGTCGGTGATCTGCTCGAGGAACGGCGCGATGCGCGCGTCGTACGTCGCGACCTCCTGCTTCCACGCCGCGAGCCCGGCCTCGCGCCAGCGCGGATGCTCCGCGACGCAGATGCTCCAGAACATGCTCACCACCGGCGTCTCGCCGGTCGGGCCGCGCCCCGTCGGCAGCACGCCGTACATGCGGCGCGCGCCGCGCACCACCTGATAGAGCTCGCCCGTGAACGTACGGTCGGGATCCTGCGCGACGAACCACAGCGCGCCCCACGGGTATTCGCGCACGTCGACGGGAACACCGCCGCTCTGGTGCAGCTCGCTCACCGAGCCGTCGGCGGCGATGACGAAGTCGTGCCGCGCCACCACGCCGGCGTCGCCGCGCACCGTCACGCCGTCGTTCGCGTGCTCCACGCCCGTGGCACCGACGCCGCAGCGCAGCGTCACGCCGGGCTCGCGCTTCACGGCGTCGTGCAGCGTCGTGAACAGCACGCCGCGATGGAGCCCGAGCCCGAAGAACCGCTGGTCCACCGCGGCGTAGCGCAGATCGACCAGCGTGCGGCCGCCGTGCCGCACGGCGTGCAGCCGGTCGATGCGCGCCGCGTGCTCGAGGATCGGCGCGAGCAGGCCGAGGCGCGCCATCACGGCCTGGCCGGTCGGCTGGAGCGTGATGCCGGCGCCCACCGGCCCGGGGTCGGGCACGCGCTCGTAGATCGTGACCTTGTGCCCGGCGCGCGCGAGAAACAGGCTGACGGCGGCCCCGGCGGTGCCGCAGCCGACGACCCCCACGTCGAGTGACTGCACATCACGAGTCTATCGCCGTGCCCGTGCTCGTGCTCGTGCCCGTGCTCGATCTTCGGTGCACAATGGCGCGTTGCTGGCGCGCTTCTACGAGCTCACGGCGAAGATCGACGCGTTCTTCGATCGCGTGCACGCGCGCCATGCGACCGACATGCGCTGCGCCGCCGGATGCGACCTGTGCTGCCGCGCGCGCCTGACCGTCACGCGGATCGAGGCGGCGGCCATCGTGGCCTGGGCTCGGATGCGCAGCGCGGAGGAGCGCGCCGTGATCGCGCACGCGGCGGCGGCGAGCTCCGGCGAACCTTCCGACGACACCGGGCTCCCGCGCTGCTCCGCGCTCGACGACGCCGGCCGCTGCCGCATCTACGACGCGCGCCCGGTCGTGTGTCGCTCGCACGGCGTCCCCGTGCGGATGAAGGACGCGCGCAGCCTCCCCGTCGTGACCTCGTGCGAGCTCAACTTCACGGCGCGCGGCCCCGGCGCCGCCGACGCCGACTGCATCCTCGATCAGGAGCTGATCTCGACCATGCTCGGCCTCCTCGATCGCGCCTACGCCGCCGAAACCGAATCCGAAACCGAACGCGTCGAGCTCGCGGACCTGCTCGCGGCCCTCGCCGACGCCGACCATGAGTGACGAGCCCATCGTCCTCGACGACCGCGCGACCGCGCGCCACGCTGCCGCCATCGCCGAGCAACTCGCGTCGACGGGCGTCCGCGCCGGTGACCGCGTCGCGCTCCTGGCCGGCAACCACCCCGGCTTCGTCGCCGCGCGCGACGCCGTGACCGCCCTCGGCGCGACGCTCGCGCCCATCAACCCGCGCCTCGCCGTCCCCGAGGTCGAGTACATCGTCACGCACGCGCGACCGCGCGCCGTCCTCGTCGATCGCGCGCACGCGCCCGCGCTCCCCGGGGCGCTCGTGGTCGAGAGCATCCCGCGCGCCGACACCACCGCGGGTATCGATCGCGAGCGCGCCGGCGCGACGCTCCTCTACACGTCGGGCACGACCGGCCGCCCCAAGGGCTGCCTGCGCCCCGACGCCGCGGAGGCGGCGCGCATCGCCGAGCTCACCGCGACCTACGCGCTCTCCGCCGACGACACGCACCTGATCGCGTGCCCGCTCGCGCACTCGGCGCCGGGCATCTTCCTGCGCGCCTGCCGTGCGGCCGGCGCTCGCACCGTCCTCCTCGAGCGCTTCCGCGCGCACGCGTTCCTCGACGCCGTGGTCGCCACGCGCGCGACCCTCTTCTTCCTGGTGCCGACGCAGTGGCATCGACTGCTCGAGCTCTCGCCCGCCGAGCGCGCGCACGATCTCTCGCACGTCCGCGCCGCGATCGTCGCGGGCGCGCCCATCTCGCCGTCCATGAAGGCGCGCATCGAGGAGTGGCTCGGCCCCGGCAAGCTGTACGAGTTCTACGGCTCGTCGGAGACCGGCACCATCACGGTCGCCGGTCCCGCCGATCACGCCGCGCATCCCGGCTCGGTCGGGCGCGCGCCCGCCGGCGTCTCGGTGCGCATCGTCGACGACGAGGTCTTCGTCCGCTCCAGCGCGCTCATGGCCGGCTACCTCGCCGACGACGGCACGGTCTCGCGCCCCGACGAGCGTGACGGCCATATCTCCGTCGGCGACCTCGGCCGCCTCGACGGGGACGGCTGGCTGACGCTCGTCGACCGCAAGCACGACACCATCATCTCGGGCGGCGCCAACGTCTACCCCGCCGAGATCGAGCGCGTGCTCGCCGACCATCCCGGCGTGGCGGGCGCCGTCGTGTTCGGCACGCCCGACCCCGACCTCGGCGACGTCGTCACCGCGCTGGTCGCGTCACGCTCGCCCGCCGCGCCGCCCACCGCCGCGGAGCTCACGGCGTTCGCGCGCACGCAGCTCGCCGGCTACAAGCTGCCGCGCCGCTGGGCCACCTGCGCCGTCGCCGAGCTGCCGATCGGCGGCAGCGGCAAGGCGCTCCGCCGCGCCGCGCGCGCCGCGTTCGACGCCGGCACGTACGCGCCGCTGCGCTGATCCCGCCGCGCACGCGGAAGAAACGGCCACACCAGCAGCGCGAGATATCCGCGCGGGGCGGGCTCCCCCACGCCGAGCGCGTACGTCTCCGGTCCGATCGGCCGCTCGTACGTGCGGAACACGACGTCGATCCACGGCGCGAGGTTGGCGTAGTTCATCGTGCGCGCCGCGTCGCGCGCGTGATGATGATGGTGCAGCGCCGGCGCACCGAGCACGAAGCGCAGCCAGCCCACGTCGAGCCGCACGTTCGAGTGGATGAAGGCGCCCCACATCCCGCGGAACACGACCAGCGCGCCGACCTCGCCCAGCGACAGCCCGAGCGCCATCGCCGGCAGGTTCTGCGCCAGCTGCGTGGTCACGCCGTCGAGCGGATGCTCGCGATGCGCCGCCAGCCAGTCGAGCCGCTCGGCCGTGTGGTGCACGGCGTGGAAGCGCCACAGCACCGGCACCGCGTGACACGCGCGATGCCACCCGTAGACCAGGAGGTCGCCGAGCACGACCGCCGCCACCACCTGCACGGCGAGCGGCCACGCCGCCGCGTCGTGCCGCCACGCGCGCGGCACCACGTCGCCGAGCGCGACGTGCACCTGGTGGAGCGCGAGGAGCGCGAGCGCGCTCCACACCAGGTACTGCCCGAAGAAGAACGCGAGATCGACGGCGCTACCGGCGCGCCACGACCGCTGCTCGGGTCGCGCTGCGAACGCGCGCTCGAGCGGCCCGAACATCACGGCGAACACGACCAGGCTGAGGAGCGCGATCGGGATCGCCTCCACGATCCACGAGACCAGCCCGTTCACTTCGGCGCCTGCTGGTGCTGGAGGAACGCGCCGCCCGACTTGCTCGCCGGGAAGTACACCTCGGGCTCCGCCGCCGCCGCGTCGATCGCGGGCGCACCCGCGTCAGGCGTACCGGCCGCGGGATTCGCGTTGTCGTTCGCGGGTGGCGACGTCGGCGTCGACTGCGCGCGGCATGCGAGGAACGTGAGCATCCCGAGCGAGATGCAGAGGGCGAGGACCTGGAACACGCGGTTCATGTCGAAGAGCTTGCCCCATGCCGCGTAAGGCCCGCGTCAGACGATATTCATTTGCATGTACCCCGTGCCTGGGTCACAACTCGGCGAGAACAAAGGCAGTCTCACCCTGAATCGGTATGGCGCGTCATGCGTCTCTATTCCGTGCACGTGATGACGTGCTGGAGCCTCACATGATCAAGTTCGCGTTCATCTTCGGAACCTTCTTCGGCCAGCCCGCCCCGCAGCCTGCCACCCCGGTCACCCCGGCCCGGCCGGCGCCGGTCATCCTCAACGCCCGCGTCGCCGTGGCGCCCACCGCCGCCGAGATCCTCACCGGCGTGCAGAAGTTCTACGCCAGCATCAGCGACGTCAACGCCAAGTTCCGCCAGGAGGTGGTGAACGCCACCTTCGGTCGTACCGACAAGTCGGACGGCATCCTGTGGATCCGCAAGCCCGGCAAGATGCGCTGGGACTACTACGGCAAGAAGCAGAAGGACAAGCCGCTCGCCGTGGCCAAGCACTTCATCTCGAACGGCGCGAACCTGTACGTCGTCGACCGCGAGAACAAGCAGGTCATCAAGAAGGACCTGCAGAAGAACCTCTTGCCCACCGCGATCACGTTCCTCTACGGCAAGGGCGACCTCGCGGCGGACTTCACGCCGGAGATCGACAAGACCAACACGTTCGGCGCCAAGAGCGACCACGTCCTCAAGCTCACGCCCAAGACGCAGTCGGCGCAGTACAAGTTCCTCTACCTCGTCGTCGACCCGTCGAACTCGCGCGTGAGGGAGTCGATCATCATCGACTCGGCCGGCAACAAGAACCACTTCAAGTTCTACGAGCCCAACTTCAAGGCGTCGGTGAAGGACGACTGGTTCGAGTTCAACGAGAAGAGCCCGACCGTGAAGAACTACCGCATCGTCGACGGCGACGCCCCGCAGAAGGCGACCCCGGCCCAGACGCCGCCGCCGGCCAAGGCCACGCCGTGAAGGTCCGTTCACCGCTTGTGTGAACCGTAGTTCTGACGGAAGAGCGTGGCGATGCTGCCCATCGCCACGCTCTTCGCATTTCTGTCGTGCCCCGTGCCCGCGCCGGGCGCGATCGCAGGCCACGAGGCCGACTTCTACGTGTGCGCCGAGGAGACCGCGCAGTGCGGGCCCGACGGCTACCTCGTCGGCTACGGCCAGAAGTACGCCGAGCGCTTCTTCCGCCACACGCGCCCGTGGATGTCGCGCGCCGGCAAGCGGTGGATCGATGACGTCCTGGTGTGCCTGCAGGTGACGCTGCGCGATCGCATCGACGAGACCTCGTCGTGCGAGGAGATCCGCACCACCGCGTACGACTCGCACCCGCAGTGCTACGTCGACGCCGGGTTCTGCCGGCTCCCATGGTCGGATTGGCTCGCAGTCGTGGCCACCGTCGACGGCGCGGACTGGCTGTCGCGCGACGCGCAGCGCCAAGTGCTCGTGACGGCACGCACGTGCCTCACGCAGCCGTGGTGATCACGCGGGGGCAACGGGAGTGAGGGGCAGGGGAGAGGGAGGGCTCGCGGCGAAATTAACCAGGTGATCAACGACTCGATGAGCCGCCGGCCACCGGACGTCCCGTCAACCAAGCCGATCCGATGTTCTGTTGATCACCTGGTTAACTTGGCCGCAAGCCCCCCCTCCCCTCCCCTCCCCTCCGGCCGACGGCGGCGAGCACGAGCAATCGCACCGCGTGGTTCCGGGAATACAACCTACTACGGGTGTAGTAGACTGGACCGGAGCCGCAATGCTAGGGTTCACGGCCGCATGACCTCGTCGGATCTCGTCCTCCGGAAGCACCGCACCTGGCCGGGCCTTCGTGGCCCGCTGGTGCTGGCGATCCTCGACGGTGTCGGCATCGGCACCGGCGACGAGGGCGACGCGGTCAAGCTCGCCCGCACCCCGACGCTCGACCGCCTGTGGGTGCCGGGCGCGCGCGCCTCGCTGCGGGCGCATGGCACGTCGGTCGGCCTGCCCAGCGACGACGACATGGGCAACAGCGAGGTCGGCCACAACGCGCTCGGCGCCGGCGTGGTCCACGCGCAGGGCGCGCTCCTCGTCGGCCGGGCGATCGCATCGGGCGCGCTGTTCGAGGGCGCGACGTGGCGGGAGCTGATCGAGCGCTGCCGCCGCAACGGCACGGCGCTCCACTTCCTCGGGCTGCTGTCGGACGGCAACGTCCACAGCCACATCGATCACCTCGAGGCGATGCTCGCCGCCGCCGTGAAGGCCGGCGTGAAGAAGGTGTTCGTGCACGTGCTCCTCGACGGACGCGACGTGCCGCCGACCTCCGCGCTCACGTACGTCGATCGCCTCGAGTCGTTCCTCACGCAGCTGCGCGCCGGCGGCGCCGACGTGCGCATCGCGTCGGGCGGCGGCCGCATGGGCGTGACCATGGACCGCTACGAGGCCGACTGGCGCATCGTCGAGCGCGGCTGGCGCGCGCACGTGCTGCACGACGCGCGCGCGTTCGTCTCGACGCGGGCCGCGGTCGAGACCTTCCGCGGCGAGAACCCGGGCGTCACCGACCAGGATCTACCGGCGTTCGTCATCGACGGCGCGCCCGGCATCTCCGACGGCGACGCGGTCATCATGTTCAACTTCCGCGGCGACCGCGCCATCCAGATCTCGCGCGCGTTCGACGACGACGAGCTCACCGCGTTCGATCGTGTCCGCCGCCCGGACGTCCTCTACGCCGGCATGATGGAGTACGACGGAGACCTCCACATCCCGCGCCGCTACCTGGTGTCGCCGCCGCAGATCGAGCGCACCATGGGCGAGCTCCTCGCCTCGACCGGCGTGCCACAGCTCGCCATCTCGGAGACGCAGAAGTACGGCCACGTCACGTACTTCTGGAACGGCAACAAGAGCGGCATGTTCGACGACGCGACCGAGACCTACGTCGAGATCCCGTCGGATCGCGTGCCCTTCGACCAGCGACCGTGGATGAAGGCGGCGGAGATCACCGACCGCCTCGTCGACGAGCTACGCACCGGGCGCCACCGCATGGCGCGCGTCAACTACGCCAATGGCGACATGGTGGGACACACGGGCAGCTTCGACTCCGCCGTGGTCGCGGTGGAGACCGTCGACCTCCAGCTGGCGCGACTGGTCCGTGCCGTCGACCAGCTCGGCGGTATCCTCCTGGTCACCGCCGATCACGGCAACGCCGACGAGATGTTCCAGAAGAAGAAGGATGGCTCGATCGACCGCGACAAGCACACCGGTGTGCCCATCGCGAAGACCAGCCACACCCTCAACCCCGTGCCGTTCATGATCCACGACGCCGCGCGCGGCGATCGCTACGAGATCGATCCCGAGCGCGCCACCGGGGCCGGCATCGCCAACGTGACTGCGACGTGCCTCGAGCTGCTCGGCTTCGAGGCGCCGTCCGAGCTGGCTCCTTCGATCGTGAGGTTCCGATGAAATTTGTCGCCGCCGCCTTCGTCGTCCTCACGGCCCTCGTGCTCAACGCGTGCAAGAGCTCGGAGGCGTCGTGCTCGACGGCGCACCAGTGCCTGCCCAAGGTCACGTACGAGGACATCATCAACAAGGAGCACTTCCCGCCCGACGCCCTCAAGGGCAAGGTCGTGGTCGTGAACTTCTGGGCGACGTGGTGCGGGCCCTGCAAGAAGGAGATCCCCGCGTTCAACCGCGTCTACGCCAAGTACAAGGATCAGGGCGTCGTGATGCTCGGCGTGCTGCACGACCAGACCGTCGACAACAACGGTGTCCTCAACTTCATGAGCGACAACGAGTTCACGTATCCGGTGGTGGCCGCCGATCAAGACGTGCTGTCGGCCTACCACTATCCCAACGCGCTCCCGACCACGTTCATCTACGACCGCAGCGGCTGGATCGTCACCGAGCACAAGGGCCCGATGAGCGAGGAGCAGCTCGCCGCGCAGCTCGAGAAGACGCTCGGCCGCGCGCGCTGACCTACAGCAGCGGCGCGATCTCCGCAGCGGCCGGGAACAGGCCGAAGATGCCGCCGGTGTGGACGAAGACGATGCGCTCGCCGAAGCGGCTGCGGTCCTGCGCCAGCTCGGTCACGATGCCGTGGAAGGCCTTGCCGGTGTAGACCGGATCGAGCACGAGGCCGTCGCGGCGGCACACGTCGCGGATGGTCTCCAGCTCCTCGGGGCGGCTCCTGGCGTAGCCGCGGCCGACGTGACCGTCGACGATGTCGAGCTCCCAGGCGGTGATCGACGTCTCCAGCGACCAGCGCGTCGTCATCTCGTCGCAGATGCCGGTGATGACGCGCGTGAAGTAGTCCTTGTTGTCGCACACGTTCACGGCGGCGACCCTCACGCCGCGCTCGGTGAGCCCGACCAGCTTGGCGCCGAGCGCGAGGCCGGCGGCGGTGCCGCCCGAGCCGCACGCGAACACGATCGTCGTCGGGCGCGCCGGCAGCGCCGCCAGATCCTCGGAGAGCTCGGCGGCGCACGCGACGTAGCCCCACGAGCCCATCGCGTTGGAGCCGCCCTCGGGGATGATGTACGGCTTGCCACCCGCCGCGCGCACGGCCGCGGCCTCCTCCTCCATGATCGGGTTGCGCCGGGCCCAGTCGGGGCGCGAGATCCAGCGGACGGTCGCGCCGGCGAGGCGGTCGAGGAGGATGTTGCCGGTGGTGGGTGGCGGTGAGGCGGGGTCGTCGGTGCGGAGGACGACACGCGACGCGAGGCCGACCTTGGCGGCTGCGAGCGCGGTGGCGCGGCAGTGATTGGACTGCTCGCCGCCGCAGGTGATGACGGTGTCGGCGCCCTGATCGACCGCTTCCGCGAGCAAGAACTCCAGCTTGCGCACCTTGTTACCCGACAGCTCGGCGCCAGTGAGGTCGTCGCGCTTGACGAGCACCTCGACGCCGAGGGTGGCGCTGGTGCGTGGGAGTGGCTCGAGCGGCGTGCCGGCGCGTGCGAGCGGGATCTTGCGCGGGAAGGGCAGTCGGGGAATCATGCTTTTTCGAGTCTACGCCGAACGATGTCTCGAAGAATGCGCACCGCGGTTCGCGTGTTAGAGGAGATGTGATGTACCGGATGCTCGCGGCGCTCGTCGTGGCCGCGCTGGCGTGGCCGTCGACGGTGCGCGCCGACGGGTGGCCTGCACCCGCCGCCGGCCTGACGCGCACCGGCGATCCCGAGATCATCTTCACGTTCGACGACGGTCCGGACCCCAAGACCACCGAGCGCGTCCTCGACACGCTGAAGGCGCACGACATCCACGCCATCTTCTTCATGGTGGGCTGGCGCTTCCAGCGCGGCGACACCGAGAAGAGCCGCGCGCTCGTCGATCGCATCATCGCCGACGGGCACGTGATCGCGAACCACACGATCACGCACGCGCAGCTCTGCGGGCTGGCGCCCGAGGGGATCGATCGCGAGATCGCCGGCGCGCGCGACATCCTCGAGCGCGAGACGCAGATGAGCATCCCGTGGTTCCGCACGCCGTACGGCGCGTACTGCCCGCGGCTGCTCGAGTCGCTGACCCGGCAGCACGTCACGCACTTCCACTGGGACATCGATCCGCAGGAGTGGCAGGGCAAGTCGTCGAAGGCGACGGCGGCGTACGTGATCCGGCAGCTGGCGCGGCTCGACGGACGCGCGGTCCTCTTGATGCACGACACCAAGCCGGCGACGGTGGCGGCGCTGCCGGAGATCCTGACGTGGATGGAGACCGAGAACGCGCGGCGCAAGTCGATCGGGCGGCGCCAGATCCGCGTCATCTCGGGACCGGAGCTCGCCGCCGAGCGCTCGAAGCCGACCATCGAGTGGGTGGCGAAGGCGTCCGAGGCGGCGCGCGCACGGCTCGCCGGCGTGCTCAGCGCGAACGTGCCCTGACGTCGCGAGCAATGGTATGGTCCGCCGCGAACGGACCCGCATGTTCCGAATTCGTCAGTCATATCGCGATGATGTCGACCAGATCCTGGCCGTCGCCGAGCACCTGGACACGGTGAACCTGCCGGCCGACCGGCCGCACATCGAGAAGATCGTCGAGCTGTCGGAGGCGAGCTTCAGCGAGACGGTGCCGGTCGCCGAGCGCGAGTACCTGTTCGTGCTCGAGGACCTCACGCAGAAGCGCGTGATCGGCACGTCGATGATCCACGCGCAGCACGGCACCCGCCGCGCGCCGCACATCTTCTTCCGCGTCGAGAACGACGAGCGCTACTCGTACACGCTCGACAAGTACTTCGTCCATCGCACGTTGCGCATCGGCTACAACTACGACGGCCCGACGGAGATCGGCGGCCTGATCCTCTTGCCGCAGTACCGCGGCAACCCCGAGGCGCTGGGCAAGCTGCTCTCGTACGTGCGCTTCGTCTTCATCCGCATGCACCGCCCGGTGTTTCGCGATCGCGTGCTGTCGGAGCTTTTGCCGCCGCTGGAGGCCGATGGCACCAGCTTGCTGTGGGAGCACCTCGGCCGGCACTTCACGGGGCTCTCGTACCAGGAAGCGGACCTGCTCTCGAAGGACAACAAGGAGTTCATCAACGCCTTGTTCCCCGACGATCCGATCCACACCGAGCTCCTGCAGCCGGAGGTGCGCGAGATCATCGGCCAGGTCGGTCCGGAGACGCGCGGCGTCGAGAAGATCCTGCGGCGCATCGGGTTCGAGTACGCGGGGCAGATCGATCCGTTCGATGGCGGCCCGCACTTCACGGCGAAGACCGACGACATCACGCTGGTGCGCGACGCGCGCCAGGTGAAGCTCGCGACCGTCGACGACGCCGACGGCGAGCGGCCGTGGGCCATCCTCGCCGTCGAGCAGCCAGCGCAGAAGCCGGGCTTTCGCGCGGTGTCGGCGCGGGTCATCTTCATGGAAGACGGGCGCGTCGGCGTGACCAAGGACGTGCGCGCGCGGCTGGCGATCGAGGCCGACGCGTCGGTGTGGATGGTGAAGGCGTGAAGCTGGCCCTCGCGGCCGCGGTGCTCGTGGTCGGCTGCGATGCGCGCGCCCAGGGCAGTGGCAGCGGCAGCGGCAGCGCCAGCGCCCCTGCGGCGCCGCCGGCCGCGCAGTCGCCGCGTCCGGTCGTGATCCCCGCGGGCTGGGTGCCACTGCCGGAGGTCGCCGATGCCGGGCTCGCGGCGGCCAAGGATGCCGCGCGCGGGCGCGTGACCGTGGTGCGGTCGTGGGGCGAACCGAGCCTCGGGTGCTTCGCGACGGTGGTCGAGATCGCCGGGACGCGCGCCGAGCACGCCGCGCGCATCGCCGAGTCGTTCCGCGCCACGCTCGCCACCGACGCGCAGATCGAGGGGTGGACCTTCACCGACGGTCCCGCCGCCGAGACCACCGCGACGCTCACGCGCGGCGCGATGAAGGGCTCCGTGCGCGGCCGGTTCGCCATCGACGCGGCCGGCGTGCCGAGCGCCGCGTTCGCGGCGTGCTTCTACAATGAACGCGATCCGGCGCGCTGCCAGGCGGCGTGTACGGGGTTGCTCGCGTCGCTCGAAAGTCCCAAGGTGCAGCCGTGAAGCGGTCCGTCTTTGCCCTCGTGTTGTTGATGATGTCGTCGCCCGCATCTTCTGCGTTCGGGGACGAGGAGCCGCTGCCGCCCGAGCCGGTCGGCAAGCTGACGCCGCCGCCCGGGTGGGAGGCCGACGTCGGCCGCTCGAAGGGCCTCGAGCTCGCCGCCGGCAACGAAGATCACTTCGGGGCCGTACCGGTGCACGTGAGCGCGCAGCACCTCCGCGCGCCGCAGCCCGGCGGCATCCTGCTGACGACGGAGATCGCGACGGTCGCGTTGCCGGCCAACCTCACCGGCGCCGCATCGATGGAGATGCACGGCCTGCGCGCCGGGCTCGATTCGCTCGGAGAGACCGTGAAGGTCGCGCGCTGGGAGATCCGCGCCGACGCCGCCCAGAAGCTGACGGAAGGTCGCCTCGAGTGGAGCGACAGCAGCCTCGGCACGACGACGGTTTCGCGCACGCTCGTCTTCAAGACCGGTGATCACCTGGTGCGGCTGTCGGCCGATTGCATCATCGCGGCGGACGCGGGCGCCCTGCGCGGACCGTGCGAGGCCGCGCTCGCCACGCTGGCACCGATCGCGCCGGTGAGCGCGCGCGAGCTGGTCGAGGTGAGCGCGACGCCGCCACTCGCCCTGGCCGCGACCGACGTGGCGAAGAGCTCGGGCCCGACGATCCGCGAGCTCGACGGTGAGATGCCCGTCACGATCGTGGTCGACAAGCCCAAGGCGAAGCCCGACCGCCGCCCCTACTACGTGTTCGGCGGCCTCGCCGTCATCCTCGCGGTCTTCCTGCTCAATCGCAGGAACCGCCAGCGTCTCGAGGAGAAGTCATGACCACCGACGACGCGCCTGCGCCGGCTTCGGCCGCTGGTGGGGGCGAGCCCATCCTCCTCGTCGACGACGAGAAGAACATCCGGCGCACGCTGCGCATGGTCCTCGAGAGCGAGGGACACCTCGTGCACGAGGCCGGCAGCGCCGCCGAGGCCATGACCGTGCTGGGCGCCAACCTGGTCGATCTCATCCTCCTCGACGTGAAGCTCGGCGAGGACAACGGCATCGAGGTGCTGCGCCAGCTCAAGGCGCGCGGCGAGGACGGCGCGGGCGCGGCGTGGGCCGAGGTGCCGGTCGTCATGATCTCGGGGCACGCGACCATCGAGGACGCCGTCGCCGCGACGCGGCTGGGCGCGTTCGATTTCATGGAGAAGCCGCTCGACCGCAACCGCGTGGTCGTGACGGTGCGCAACGCGCTCGAGCGCCGCCGCATGTGGCGCGAGGTCAACCAGCTGCGCCGCGCCGTCGACGCGCGCTGGGAGCTGCTCGGCAACACGACGGTGATGGGCGACCTGCGTCGCCAGATCGTCAAGGTCGCGCCGACCCGCAGCCGCGTGCTCATCACCGGGCAGAGCGGCACCGGCAAGGAGCTCATCGCGCGCGCGATCCACCGCAACAGCGCGGTCTCGTCGGGCGCGTTCGTGAAGGTCAACTGCGCGGCGATCCCGCCCGAGCTGATCGAGAGCGAGCTGTTCGGCCACGAGCGCGGCGCGTTCACCGGCGCGGTCGCCAAGAAGCGCGGCCTGTTCGAGGTCGCCGACGGCGGCACCATCTTCCTCGACGAGATCGGCGACATGGCGCTGTCGGCGCAGGCCAAGGTGCTGCGCGTGCTCCAGACCGGCGAGTTCACGCGCGTCGGCGGCGAGAAGAGCCTGCGCACCGACTGCCGCGTCGTGGCCGCGACCAACCGCGACCTCGAGGAGATGGTCAAGGGGGGCACGTTCCGCGAGGACCTCTTCTTCCGCCTGAACGTCGTGCCCATCCGCTCGCCCGATCTGGCCGAGCGCGCCGACGACATCCCGCTCCTCGTCGAGTCGTTCGTGGCCGAGTGCTGCGAGGAGAACGGCTTCGCACGCAAGCCGATCGACGACGTCGTGCTCGAGAAGCTCAAGACGTACGAGTGGCCGGGCAACGTGCGCGAGCTGCGCAACGTCGTCGAGCGCCTCGTCATCATGTCCGACGAGGTCATCCGCGAGCGCGACCTGCCGCCGTACCTGGGCGGTCCGCGCCCGGCGGGCGTCGGCCGCACCACCGGGCCGGTGCAGACCGCGTTCGATCTCGGCCGCTACGCGTCGAAGTCGCTGCGCGAGTTCCGCGAGGAGATCGAGGCCGAGTTCATCCGCATGAAGCTCGCGGAGCTGGGCTGGAACATCTCGCGCACCGCGCAGGCGCTCGGCATCGAGCGCACCAACCTGCACAAGAAGCTGCGCGCGCTCGGCATCCACCGCGGCGAAGACGACAAGCCCGAGCCCGGCTAGTATCGGCGGGTGCGGAACGCGTACGTGCTGGCGCTGGGAATGATGGCCGGCTGTGGCTCGTGCTCGTGCAGCGGCGGCGGTAGCGGGACGGATGCGCCCCTGCCGTGCGGAGAAATCGAGGTGCACGCCGGGGAGGCGACGTACTACGACGCCGACGGCAGCGGCAACTGCAGCTTCGAGGCGTCGCCGGGCGACCTGATGGTGGCGGCGATGAACGCCGCGGATTACGACGGGTCGGCGGTGTGCGGGCAGTGTGTCGCCGTCGACGGGCCGAACGGGTCGGTGACGGTGCGCATCACGGATCAGTGCCCGGGGTGCGAGGCGGGCGACATCGATCTGTCGCGCGAGGCGTTCCAGCGGATCGCGGCGCTGTCGGCGGGGCGCGTGGCGATCACGTGGCGGCCGGTGGCCTGCGACGTGAGCGGGCCGATCCGCTACCGCTTCAAGGACGGCTCGAACGCGTTCTGGGTCGCGATCCAGATCCGCAACCACCGCCACGCGGTGAAGACCGTCGAGGCCAGGCTCGAGGACGGCACGTGGCGGTCCATCAACCGCGCGAGCTACAACTACTTCGTGGACCCCAAGGGGCTTGGCGAAGGACCGTACACGCTGCGCGTGACCGACGTCCACGGGCTCACCGTCGAGGATGCGAACATCCCGCTCGGCGACGCGACCGAGGTCGCGGGCGCCGCGCAGCTGCCGGTGTGCCAGTGAAGCTCGCCGGCATCGCGATGGATCGCCTCCCCGTGATTCCGCGGTACGGTTCGCCCATGGCGCGCCGTCGCGATCGTGGTCGTATCCTCGCCACGAAGTGGGGCATGAACCCCAACTCGTCGAGCCTCGGCGTCGACGTGACGTTCCTGCTCTTCGGCGCGTCGGCGCTCGCGGTGGCGACGCCGGTGATCGCGGCGCTGCTCCGCTTCAAGAAGCGGCCGGCCGAGCCTGCGAAGTGAGCGAGCGGCAGTCGCGGTTCGAGGCCTTCGGCGCGATCGTGCAGCTCGCGCGGCCACGCGCGCTGGTGTTCGTCGATCGCGATCGCGCGCGCTCCCTCGGGATGCAGGCGAAGGATGGCGAGTGGGCCGACGTGCGCGCCGACGGCGACATCGGACGCGCGCCGCTGTCGGCGCCGCTCGAGGCGCACCTCCAGCTCACCAACCACTGCACCGCGGGCTGCACCGGCTGCTACACCGGCGCGAGCGCGGCCGCCGGCGCCAACGAGCTCGGGCTCGACGGCTGGAAGCTGGCCCTCGACGAGCTCGCGCGCCGTGGCGTCTTCCACGTCGCGCTCGGCGGTGGCGAGAGCGCGACCTTGCCGTGGCTCGGCGACCTCGCGCGCCACGCCCGCGCGCGCGGCCTCGTGCCCAACCTGACGACGAGCGGCCTCGCCGGCCTCGATCGGCTGCTCCCCATCGCCGACCTCTTCGGCCAGATCAACGTCTCGCTCGACGGGCTGGGCGCGACCTACGCCGCCGTGCGCGGCTTCGACGGCTTCGCGCGCGCCGATGCCGCGCTGCGCGCGCTCCGCTCCATCAAGCGCGAGGTCGGCATCAACGTCGTGGTCACGCGCGCCAACTTCGACGAGCTGCCGGCGATCTTCGCGCACGCACGCAAGCGCCGGCTGTCGGAGGTCGAGCTGCTCCGCTTCAAGCCGTCGGGCCGCGGCGCCGCCGCCTACGCCGCGCTCCGCTGCACCGACGCGCAGCACCGCGCGTTCCTCCCGCACGTGCTCGCCGCCGCGCGCCGCCAGCGCGTGCGCGTCAAGGTCGACTGCTCGTACACGCCGATGCTCGCGCACCACGATCCGGGCCGCGAGCTCCTCGCCCAGCTCGCCGTCTACGGCTGCACCGGCGGCGACTTCCTGGTGGGCGCCAAGCCGTCGGGCGCGCTCACCGCCTGCTCGTTCGCGGCGCCACCGCCCGCGACCGACGGACGTCGCCCGCTCGTCACCGAGCTGGGTGCGTACTGGGGCGCCGCCGACGCGTTCGGAGCGTTTCGCACGTGGCGCGACGCCGCCGAGCCGTGCCGCACGTGCGCCTATCACAGCCTGTGTCGCGGCGGTTGCCGGGTCGTGTCGGCCCACGCCGGCGACGCCGCCTCACCGGATCCGGAATGTCCACGCGTGGTCGACCACGCGGCCCGCACCGCAAGCCCGCGCAAGCGCCGCCTCCCGGTGGTATAGAGGACCCCATCCATGAAGACCGTGATGATCATCAGCGACGCGACCGGCGAGACCGCCGAGCGCATGGTGCGCGCCGCGACGCTGCAGTTCAGTGACGTGCCGGTCAACGTCCGTACCTACTCGCGCGTCCGCCTCGAGACCGAGTGCGAGCAGCTGATCGAGAAGGCGGCGGAGCTGAAGGCGCTGGTCGTGTTCACGGTCGTGAACGCCGAGGAGCGCGACCTCATCGCCAAGCTCGTCGAGCGCTACAACGTCGAGTCGGTCGACCTCATCGGCGCGCTCATCGGCAAGCTGGCCGGCTTCCTCGGCTCGGCGCCTGCGGGCGTCCCCGGTCTCTTGCACAGCATCACCGACGACTACTTCCGCCGCATCGAGGCCGTCGAGTTCGCGGTGAAGAACGACGACGGCGCGGAGCCGCGCAACCTGCCCAAGGCGGACCTCGTCCTCGTCGGCATCTCGCGCACCAGCAAGACGCCGCTGTCGACGTACCTCGCGCAGCGCGGCCTCAAGGTCTCGAACGTTCCGCTCGTGCTCGGCATCGACCCGCCCGAGGAGCTGGCCCAGGTCGACGACAAGAAGGTCTTCGGCCTCATCATCAACCCCGACACGCTGATGCGCATCCGTCAGGCGCGCCTCAAGCACCTCGGGATGTCGACCGACTCCGAGTACGGCAAGCGCCACCACATCGACACCGAGATCAACTACGCGCGCGAGGTCTTCCGCAAGCACCCGAACTGGCCGGTCATCGACGTGACCAACCGCGCCATCGAGGAGACCGCGGCCGACATCCTGCGCATCCATCAAGAGCGCCAGGGCGGCTGAGCGACTCCTAGTCGCTGCCGCTGCGCAGGAACGCGAAGTAGCGCTCCGGCAGATCGTCGAACAGCAGCTTGCCGTCGCATTTCGGGCACTGGAACTCGGCGGGCTCGAGCCCCGACGCGAGCAGCGCCGCCGACTGCAGCAGGCGCTCCTCCTGATGATCGCAGGTGCCGCAGTGATACGGCGCGAAGAACGACGTCACCGTGCCGCGCCCGACGACGTCCTCGACCATCGACGCCTGCAACACGAACGGCACCGAGCAGGCGTGGAACTCGTAGCCCTGGATCGGCGCCTCGCGCAGGAATTCGCACCAGGCGCGCACGCCGAGCGAGTTCATGTAGCGCACCTGCGCCATGTCGAAGTCGACGCGCCCGACCATCGAGTCGCGCAGCTCGTCGAAGCGCGTGGCCTCGGTGAAGTCACCCTTGAGCACGATGCGGATGCGCTGCGTCTCGTGGACGACTTCCCACTGCGTGAGCCGCGCCAGCACCTCGCGCGCGCGCTCGTCGAGGTTCGGGTACTCCGCGCCGACCACGGTCTTCTGGCCGCCGCTCGACGAGGTCGCCGCCTGCGTCCACACCGCCTTGGCCGGGATGTCGACCGCGCCGGCACCGTCCTCGGGCGTGATGCGCACGGCGAGCGTGGCGCCCTCGGCGACCGGCGACTTGCTGACGATGCGCACGCCGTCGACCGACAGGTTCGTGATGATCGCGTCGAGCGGCTTGCCCTCGAACAGGACCTCGGTGCGATAGCGCTCGGCCCCGCGGCGCGGCTGGCCGAGCTGGATCGCGACCACGTCGTAGAGCTCGTCGGCGCTCATCGGCGCGACCAGCACCTCGTCGCATCCGCACGCGCCGACGCGGCGCATCTGCTCGCCGGTGAGGCGCTTGCCGATCACGAGCACGACGCGCGTGGTCGGAGCGGCCGCCTTGATCTTCTCGGCGAGCTCGTAGCCGGTGATGCCGGACATCTCGGCGTCGAGTAGCGCCAGCGGCGGCTTGTGCAGCTCGAACATCGCCCACGCCTCCGGCCCGCTCGATGCCACCTTGGACTCGAGCTCCAGCCGGCGGAAGGTCGGCGCAGTGAGGTGCCTCAGCAGCTCACTGTTGTTCGACACCAGGACCAGTGGCACGTCAGCTACGGTAACACAGCGACGCGCGCCGAACGTCTCGCGATCCCACCGCTTTTTTGCCTACACCAGCGCCAGGATGATCACCACGAACGTGATCAGGAGGACCGCAACCCCTCCCAGCACAGCGTAGCCGCGCAACAGCGACCCGCGGTCATAGGCCTCGCGCTCGGCGGTGAGGCGATCGATCTCCGTCGTGCGCGCGTTGATGGCGTGGCGCAGGCGATCGATGCGGCCGTAGAGCTCGGCGAACTCGGGGCGCTCGACGCGGTGGAGGTTGATGAGGGTTCCGAGGTTGACCAGGCGGCGGTTGATCTCGCCCTCGACGAGATCCTTCTCGCGGCTCTTGCGGCTCGACTCGGCGTCGAGCTCGGCCAGGCGGTGGCGGTGGCCCTCGCGCAGGTCGGCGAGCGAACGTCGCTGCTGGTCGACCTCGGCCTTGGCCTGCTCGACCTTGGTCTGCGCGTAGGTGATCGGGCGCTCGAGCGCGGAGAGGCGCCGCTCGAGATCCTGGCGCTCGGGATCGAGCGACGCGGCCTCGCGGCGGTGGCCGTCGGCGAGACGGCGCAGCTCGCCACGGGTCTCACCCAGCGGAGCGTTACCGGCCTCGGTGTCGCGCTGCTCGGCGGCCTTCACGTAGGCGGACTGGCGGCGCTCGAGCTCCTTGCGCTTGTCGCGCAGGCCGCGGCGCTGCGCCTCGAGCGTCGAGAGCTCGCGCTGTGCCTCCTCGAGGACGCGCTCGGCGTCGGTGACCTTGATGGTGCGCTCGCGCTCGAGCTCCTCGTACTTCTGCGTCTCCTCGAGCTTGCGGTTGCCGATCTCGACGCCGCTCTGCACGGCCTGATCCCGCCGCTTCTCGGCGTCGGTGATGGCCTGGTTCTCGGCGGAGAGCACGCGATTCTCGACGCCGAGGCCGCGCGCGTCGCGGCCGAGCTGGAGGAGCACGCCGTCGAGCGCGTCGGTGTCGCTCTTGATCTCGACGTGGAGCAGCTTCACGGCGCGCCGGCGCTGCCAGCGCGCGCGCCCGAACGTGATCGCGTAGCGCGCGACGTTGACCAGCCCCGGATCCGGGATGGTCGGAATCGCGATCACGGCCGGCGGCGTGAACGGGCGATCGGCCAGCGCCTCGTCGCGCAGGATACGCGTCGGCGGCGGATTGAGCGCCGTCGCGTCGCGCCCGGCGATCTTGACCGACGACGGCGTGGCGATCGGTGTGGGCGGCAGCTTGGGCGGCATCGGCGTCGGGCCGGTCGCCGGCGACGTGAGCACGGTGGGCACCGGCGGTGGCATCGTGGTGGGCTTGCGCCGCGCCTGCGTCGAGTCGAGCGGCGCCAGCCGCGCCTGCGTCGAGGACGGCGTGCGCGCCGCCGCGCTGGCGACCAGCGTCTTGGCGCTGGTATCGTCGCCGATCTGGCCCGACGTCGCGATCGGACCGTCGTACACGGGCGGCGGCGTGGACGGCGGCGGCGTGGACGGCGGCGGCGGCGGCGCGACCGGATCGTTCGGATCCTCGCCCTCGATGATCCACGACGCGTCGATGGGGCGCGTCGCCTCCATCGGCGGCGCCCGCATCCCCTGCGGCTGGGCGTCCACGCGCGTCCTGGTGTCGTCGCCACCCGGTCCACCGACCGCGGTGGCGTCGTCCTTGCGCCGCGACTCTCCGCCCGTGGGACGGACCTCGCCGGTCAGACCCTTGCGGCGCACGGCCGTCGGCGGTGGCAAGAGGCCGGCACGCAGCGCGCGCTTCTCGTCGTCGACCGACGTGCTCGGCGTCGGCGCCGTCACCGCGGTCGAGGACACCGGTGCCGCAGGCACGGGCGCCGCACCGGGCGGACGCTTGCGGGTCGGCGGCGGCGGCAGGCGACGCCCGCACTGCACGCACGTCGTCGCGTCGGCGACGTTCTCGGCGGTGCAGAACGGGCAGAAGCGCATCTCGCTCAGTTCCCGGGTGCGCCTTGTTCGAACACGACCTCGCCACCGACGATGGTCATCAACGGGCGGGTGTCGAGCAAGGTCTTGTCCGGCGCGAGCGTGCGATCGAACACGGTCACGTCGGCGACGAAGCCGGGGACGAGCCGCCCGCGATGCTCCTCGACGAACCCGGCCACGGCCGGCGCCGCCGTGAACGCGAAGATCGCTTCTTCCAGCGTCATCCGCTGCGCAGGATACCAGCCCTCGGCCGGGCTTCCCTTCGGATCCTGCCGGGTGACCGCGGCGTAGAGGCCGAACATCGGGGAGACCTCCTCGACCGGGAAATCGCTGCCGGCGACGATGAGGCCGCCGGCGGCGAGCACGCTGCGCCACGCGTAGGCGCCCTTGATGCGCTCCGGCCCGATCCGCTGCTCGGCCCACGGCATATCGCTCGTCGCATGCGTGGGCTGCATCGACGCGATCACGCCGAGCCGCGCCAGCCGCTCGATGTCGTCGGGCGTCATGATCTGCGCGTGCTCGACGCGCAGCCGCAGGTCCGTGCCCTGCTGCGAGGCCTCCGCCGCCTCGTACGCGTCGAGCGTGGCGTGCACGGCGGCGTCGCCGATCGCATGCGTGGCGACCTGCCAGCCGGCGGCGGACGCCGCGATCGTCGCCTCTTTCAGATCGGCGGGCTGCGTGACCCAGAGGCCGCGGTTGCCCTCGTCGTCGGTGTAGTCGGCGGCGAGCGCGGCGCCGCGCGATCCCAGGGCGCCGTCGGCGAAGAGCTTCATGCCGACGAGCGAGAAGTACGCGTCGCCGTCGTCGGGCTCGACCTCGCGCTCGCCCAGCGTCCTGGCGATCGCCGGTGAGCCCTCCAGGTACGCGTTCACGCGCAGCGGCAGCTCGCCGGCACGCCCCAGCTCGCGATAGACCTCGACGGTCGCGTCCTCGATGCCCATCTCGTGCACGCCGGTGAGGCCGACGGACACGGCGAGGTCGGCGGCGGCGCGGATGCGTCGCTCGCGCGCCTCGCGCGTCGGGGCCGGTACGTGTTTGTCGACGAGGTCCATGGCCGCGTCGATGAACACGCCGGTCGGCTCGCCGCTCGCGTCGCGCACGATCTTGCCGCCGGCCGGATCCGGCGTGGCCCTGGTGACGCCGGCGAGCTTCAGCGCCGCCGTGTTCACCCACGACGCGTGGCCGTCCACGCGCCGCAACATCACGGGGCGATCGCCGAGCAGCGCGTCGAGCGTGGCGCGCGTCGGGAACTCGCCGCCCCACGGGTTCTGATCCCAGCCGCGCCCCGCGATCCACTCGCCGGCGGGGCGCCCCTTCGCCGCCGCCGCGACCGCTTCCGCCGCCGCCTGCGCCGAGGCCATGCCCTTCAGGTTCACCTGCTCGGCGGCGGTACCCATGCCGTAGAGATGGCAGTGACCGTCGACGAGCCCGGGCGTCACCGTCTTGCCGGCGAGCTCGACCACGCGCGTCTCCGGACCGACGAGCGCGCGCACCGCGGCGTCGTCTCCGACGGCGAGCACGCGGTTGCCGCGCAGCGCGAGCGCCGTGACGCGCGGCTGATCCGGGTTGTTGGTGACGATGTCGCCACCCACGAGCACGATGCTCGCCTTGTCCGCCGCCGGACGCGACGGCGCGCCACTGCACGCGATCGCGACGCTGATGCTAGTCAGTGAGGCCGATAGCCAGATAGATCTCGTAGTCACCGCGCTCGACACCGTACCCGAAATCGAGCCCCAGGAGTGGCAGCACGATCTGGCGAAGGTAGAGCCGCGTTCCGACGCCGACGGAGTTGCGCAGCGGCGCCGACCCGCGGACGTCGGCGCCCGGCAAGTAGTCGCGCTGCGCCGCGGCCTCGTCGGGATTCCGGAACGTGAGGTACGACGAGTCCCAGAACGTGATGCCGCGGATCGCGAGCCCCTTGATCGTGACGATCGGGACCGAGTACTCGGCGTTCGCCGTCACGCGCAGGTCGCCGTGGAACTGGTTGTTCTTCCATCCACGCTGCGACGTGCCGCCCGCCACGTACTCCTGCTGGAACGGCATGTCCTTGCCGTAGCCGAACGAGCTCTTGAGCACGAGGTTGTGGCGCGAGAGGAAGCGGATCGCGCGCTGGAGCTGCACGCCCGAGTACCAGTACTCGAAGTCGCTTCCGAGCCCGGGCAGCGCGTGCTCGAACGTCGCGACGAAGCGATAGCCCGACGAGATGCCGTACCAGTTGGCGCGCGTGTCGATGCCGAGCGCGACCTCGCCGGAGACGTCCCAGCCCTCGGCGCCGGGCGCGGGGATCGCGGTGGACGCCGGATCGCCCGTGATCTCCTCGAGCGTCGCGCCGTCGGCGATCTCGAGCTTGGAGTAGCCGACCTTCGCGCCGCGCAGACGCCCGTCGAGCGTGACGCCCTTCCACAGCTCGGTGCCGACGCGCAGGCCGGCGTTCAGGTACGTGAGCCGCGAGATGCGCAGCGGCCTGGGATCGTCGCGCCAGTACTTCACCGGCGACGCGTACTCGATGACGCGGCCGTACTTGAGAAAGAGGTCGCCCTGCCAGCGCAGGCGCGTGCCGGCGATCGACGGATCGACGTAGGCGGCGACGAGGAAGCTGTCGCCGGTGGCGACCTGTCCGTAGAGGAGCAGCTTCTTGTTCTCGCCGAACAGGTTGTTCTCGGCGAAGCCGAAGCCGAACGCGCGAGCACCGGCGAGGAAGTACAGCGTCGGCGCGACGACCCACGAGTGCTTGTCCTCGAGGGTCGCGACCACGACGACGCCACCCGGCGCGTCCTCGAGCGTGACGTCGACCTTCTTGAACAGCTCGCTCGAGACGAGCGCCTGGACGATGCGCGGGATGTCGCTCGCGCCGACGAGCTCGCCGGTTTTGACATGCGTCAGATACGACAGCGTGCGATCGCGCAGCTTGGTGTTGCCCTGGGCGCGAAAGCCGACGACGACGCGGGGCTCGGCCTGCGCTGCCGTCGCCGCGATGTCGAACGAGTCCGCCTGCGCCGCCGCCGGCACGCACGCAAGGACCAACAGCAAGAGCAGAACGGAGATTCGCCGCAGAGGCGCAGAGGCGCGAGGGTTTGTTGGTCGGAGGCCCGGTGCTCGTCGCAAGTCCCGCGGGCGAGAACGCGGTGCGCTCCGTCCGAGTTTTTTGCCGCCAAGCCGCCAAACCGCCAAGGATCATTTTCGGCAGAGCCGACGCACGAGTGAGCCCAGAGGTCGAGAACGCGTGACGCTCCGTCGGAGATTTGCCGCAAAGGCGCAAAGCCGCAAAGGAAACCATTTCCAGGAAACCGGAGCTCGTGCTCGACGCTCGGGCAAATCTCCACCGAGCTGCTCGCGTTCTCGGAACGACCTCCGCTTTGCGGCTCGGCGGCTCGGCGGCAAATCCCTCCGACGGAGCGCACCGCGTTCTCGACCTCGGGGTCCACGCATGCGCGAGCGCCCCCGAAACGATCGCCGCTTGGCGATTTGGAGCCTTGGCGGCAAAACTCTCCGGCGGGCGCCGCGTTCTCGACGGGGTGCACGCATTCCCGAGCGCCCCCGAAACGATCTCCGCTTTGCGGCTTTGCGCCTTTGCGGCGAATTCCGACGGAGCGCACCGCGTTCTCGACCTCGGGGTCCAGGCATGCGCGAGCGCCCCCGAAACGATCTCCGCTTGGCGATTTGGCGCCTTGGCGGCAAAACTCTCCTCCGGACCAGGCCCGCACGACGCTTACGAGCGTTGCTTCTTCGGCAGGATGCCCATCAGCTTGCAGATGATGCCGAGCATGATCTCGTCGGCACCGCCGCCGATCGACAAGACGCGCGTGTCGCGATCCGCGCGCGCCGCCGGGTTGTCCCAGGTGAAGCCCATGCCGCCCCAGTACTGGAGGCACGCGTCGGTCACCTCGCGCACGAGACGGCCGGCCTTCAGCTTCGCCATCGAGGCGAGCATGGTGGCATCGGTGCCGTTGATGTACTCCTCGACGGCGCGATAGCACAGCGAGCGCAGCGCCTCGACCTCGGTCTTCATCTCCGCCATGCGGAAGTGGATCACCTGGTTGTTGATGAGCGGCTGACCGAACGTCGTCCGCTCCATGCAGTACGCGATCGTCGCGTCGATGAGCTTGTCCATGCCGCGCACCGAGCCGATCGCGGCGCAGAGGCGTTCCTCCTGGAACTGGACCATCTGCATCATGAAGCCCATGCCCTCCTCGCCGATCCGGTTCCGTTGCGGAACGCGGACGTTGTCGAAGTAAACCGGGCACGTGTCCGACGCGCGCATGCCGAGCTTGTCGATCTTCGGACCGATCTCGACGCCCTTCGTCTTGGTCGGGATGATCACGAGCGACTTGTTGGCGTGGACCGCGCCTTCGCCGGTATTGACGAGCAGGCACAGCCAGTCGGCCTGCGCGGCGTTGGTGATCCACATCTTCGACCCGCTGATGACGTAGTCGCTGCCGTCCTTGCGCGCGACCGTCTTGATCGCCGCGACGTCGGAGCCACCGCCGGCCTCGCTGACGGCGATCGAGGTCACGACATCACCGGCGATGGCGGGGGCGAGAAATTCCTTGCGCAGCTCGTCGCTGCCCCAGCGTGCGAGTGCCGGCGTCGACATGTCGGTCTGGACACCGAGTGCCATCGGGATGGCGCCACACCGGCAAAGCCCCATCTCCTCGGTCGCGACCATCTGATAGCTGTAGTCGAGCCCGAGCCCGCCGTACGCCTCGGGCTTGGTGATGCCGAGGATGTTCAGCTTGCCGGCCTTCTTGAACACCTCGTGCGCGGGGAACGCGCCGTCCCGCTCCCAGTCATCGACGTACGGGTTCAGCTCCTTCTCGACAAAGTCGCGAACGGTCCGGCGCATCTGCAGGTGCTCTTCAGTGAAACGCATGGCGAGTCCGACGGTACATCTGAACAGACGTGCATGGCTGTCCGGAGCCCGGACAGATTTTCGTTGCGATCGTGTCGGCGGTCGCGCGACCATTCGATCGATCGCGGCTGTGTCCGCGCGAGCTGAATGACCCTGATGCTGTCTGTCATCGTCGAGCTCAAGATCGCCACCACCGCCATGGCCGGCTTCATCGCCGCCTCTAGCCCCGTCCCGCTTCCCGCGCAGACGATCGCGGTGATGCTCCAGACGCACGTCGCGTCACCGGTCGAGCTCGAGCTCGTCGACGGCAACCGCTACCCTCGCTTCTCGCAAAAGCTGGTACTCGAGCGCGATGGCTCGAGCGACGCCGCGACCGCCGCGACGATCGCCGAGATGTTTCAGTGCCTCCACACGCACAAGAAGCACGAGATCGAGAAGCGGACGCTGTCCATCCTCGTCGAGGTCTACGAGAAATGGGGCACGCCCATCGAGTACGTCTCCGCGTATCGTGCGACGCGCAACGAGTCCGACACGTCACCGCATCGCGGCGCGCGCGCCGTCGACTTCCGCCTCGAGGACATCGACATGCGCATGGTCCGCGACTACCTGTGGCGCGACTACAAGCGCGTCGGCGTGGGCTGGTACCCGTACGACAAGTTCATCCACATCGATCATCGAACCGATCTCAACGACGCGTCGTGGACGTGGGACGGCCGCAAGAACCATTACAACCCGCCGTGGGCGCAACTCGCACGCACGCCGGTCGCCGACGACTCTGCACAGGCTCGCCGCGGTAAAATGTAGCGGTGCGGTCCCGCTTCGCGCCTTCGACCACCGGCGAGGCGCATCCGGGCACGCTGCTCTCCGCCTTGCTCGTCTGGCTCGATGCGCGTGCGCGCGGCGGGCAAGCCTTGCTGCGCCTCGAGGACCTCGACGTCACGCGCGTGAAGTCCGAGTGGCGCGACCAGCTCGTCGACGCGTGCGCGTGGCTCGGCGTCGATTGGGACGAGACCACGATCCAGAGTGGACGCGCCGCCGCCCATGAAGCCGCGCTCGATCGGCTCGCCGACGGCGGCCACCTCTATCCGTGCGCGTGCAGCCGCGCCGATCGCAAGGGCGGCCGCCGCGCGCCCGACGGTAGCTGGGCGTACGAGAACACGTGCCGCGGCCGGCCGCTGCCCGCCAGCGGCTGGCGCGAGACGACCGAGCCGCTGCGCGTGCGCTTGCCCGACGATCGCGTCGAGCTCGTCGACAACGGCGGCATGGACCTGTCGCAGACGCCGGCACACGATCTGGGCGATCCGATCGTACGGCGCCGCGATCGCGTGATCGCGTACCAGCTCGCGGTCGTCGTCGACGATGCCGATGCGGCGATCAGCGACGTCGTGCGCGGGAAAGACATCGCGCCCTCGACGGCGACGCAGGTGCAGTTGCAGCGGCTGCTCGGCGTCCCGACGCCGCGCTATCGCCATCACTTCCTGCTGCTCGAACCGACGAGCGGGGACAAGCTCGCGAAGCTGCACGGCTCGATCCCGTTCTCGGAGCTGCGCACCGCGTACGACGGGCCGTCGCTGTGCGGCACGCTCGCGCATGCGGCGAACCTCGTGGACGAGCCGCGGCCGATCACGCCGCGCGAGCTGATCGCGTCGTTCGACTGGGCGCGCGTGCCGGCGGCCGATCGCCTGGCGCGCTGGGATGGCGCGCACTTGTCG